>NZ_JBKORJ010000026.1:0-116123 GCF_047314585.1 Shewanella sp. BJSY2023SW005 | reverse complement strand
AAGTTGCATAAAAAAATCCGATGACATGGGGTCATCGGATTTTGATCCTTTCAGTGAGATCGTCAAGCGATCTGTCTTAACTGATCGGCATTAGCTCTTGGAGTGGCTTTTTTATGGTTTACTAGTCAGTCGATCAAGACTTGGTGCGTTTCATCGCAGTGAAGAACTCTTCATTGGTCTTGGTCATTGCCAGCTTATCGATCAAGAATTCCATCGCGCTGACTTCATCCATTGGATTGAGGATCTTACGCAGGATCCACATCTTCTGCAGCTCATCCGGTGTAGTCAGTTTCTCTTCACGGCGGGTACCACTGCGGTTGAAGTCAATGGCAGGGAACACTCGCTTCTCGGCGGCCTTGCGTGACAGATGCAGTTCCTGGTTACCTGTACCCTTGAACTCTTCGTAAATTACTTCGTCCATCTTGGAGCCGGTATCGATAAGCGCAGTGGCGATAATGGTCAGACTGCCGCCATTTTCGATATTACGGGCTGCACCGAAGAAACGCTTGGGTCTGTGCAGTGCGTTGGCATCTACACCACCTGTCAGTACCTTGCCTGATGAAGGCACAACTGTGTTGTAAGCACGAGCCAGACGGGTGATAGAGTCCAGCAGAATCACTACGTCTTTCTTGTGCTCAACCAGGCGCTTGGCCTTTTCGATAACCATCTCTGCAACTTGTACGTGACGGCTTGCAGGCTCATCGAAGGTGGAAGCGATCACTTCGCCCTGAACCAGACGCTGCATTTCAGTCACTTCTTCAGGACGTTCGTCGATCAGCAGCACCATCAACACCACTTCAGGGTTGTTGTAGGTGATGGACTGGGCAATATTCTGCAGCAGCAGAGTCTTACCGGCTTTGGGTGGCGCAACAATCAGACCACGTTGGCCCTTACCCACGGGTGAGCAGAGATCCAGAATTCGGGCGGTGATATCTTCGGTGGAACCGTTACCGCGTTCCATACGCAGACGTTCTTCTGCATGCAGTGGGGTAAGGTTTTCAAACAGGATCTTGTTGCGGGAGTTTTCAGGCTTGTCGAAGTTAACTTCGTTGACTTTCAGCAGAGCAAAATAGCGTTCGCCTTCTTTTGGGGGACGTATCTTGCCAAAAATAGTGTCACCCGTTCGCATGTTGAAACGACGGATCTGGCTTGGAGAGACATAAATATCATCGGGACCGGCCAGATACGAACCATCGGCACTGCGCAGGAAACCAAAACCATCCTGAAGTATCTCCAGAACGCCTCCACCGAAGATGTCTTCACCACTCTTGGCGTGGGCTTTCAATATAGAGAAGATGATATCCTGCTTGCGGGCACGAGCCATATTCTCCAGCTTCATTTCTTCGGCCAGTGCGACTAAGTCTGCAATAGACTTGTTTTTTAATTCAGTTAAATTCATTTTTGGTGGGTCTTGTTTCACGCGACAAAGCTTACGCGCTCAATCTCTCAAATTGGACTTGATGGATGTTGATTGAACAGCGAGAAGTGGGTTAGTAGAAAGAATCTGGTTATTAAAGTAGCACTATCAGGACAGGGCGTCCAGAAGTTTAACTGAACCCGGCACATTTTTATTTCGGGGCGTGCCGGGTGTCACTTATTTGATTTGAGTGATCAAATCTGGGCGTCGATGAACTCTTTCAACTGAGTCTTGGACAGGGCGCCAACCTGATTGGCAACCAGTTCACCGTTTTTGAACAACAGCAGAGTTGGGATACTGCGAACACCGTATTTAACAGGTGAAGCGTTGTTCTGATCTATGTTCAATTTGGCGATGGTCAGTTTGCCGGCGTACTCTTCGGCAACATCGTCCAGGATTGGAGCGATCATTTTGCATGGGCCACACCACTCGGCCCAGAAGTCTACCAATACAGGCAGTTCTGATTTCAGGACGTCATTTTCAAAGCTGTCGTCGCTCAGGTACACAATTTTATCGCTCATGATGTTCTCCAGTTGGGTTGCCATTGCTGGTCTGTTAATGGCTTAACCTGTATATTGGGTTGGATTAACGGCAATTCAAGTCACCGTTTTTTTCTTGTCGCTATTTCAAACGATCGAGTATCTTATTGCAACCCTAACTGGTATGCTTGCGCTATGAGCGAAACACATTTATCCCAACAAAAATTTGCCGAACTGCCACTCCATCCTGAAGTAATTCAGGCACTTGCAGAAAACGGTTTCGAATATTGTACGCCTATTCAGGCGCTTTCCCTGCCGGTACTTTTGCAGGGCAAAGATATCGCCGGTCAGGCGCAGACAGGTACGGGCAAGACCCTGGCCTTTCTGGTAGCAACTTTTAACCACTTACTTTCTACCGACATCCCCGCAGAACGCCAACTTAATCAGCCCAGAGCCATCATCATGGCACCAACCCGGGAATTGGCGATTCAGATAGCCAAAGATGCCACCTTGCTGTCCAAACACACCAAACTCAAGGTGGGGATTGTCTATGGCGGCGAAGGCTATGATGCCCAGCGCAAGGTGCTGGACAAGGGCGTGGATATCCTGATTGGTACTACAGGACGCATCATAGATTACGTGCGTCAAGGAGTTATCAACCTCAGCGCCATTCAGGCCGTAGTGTTGGATGAAGCGGATCGCATGTTCGATCTGGGCTTTATCAAAGACATTCGTTTCCTGTTCCGCCGCATGCCGGATGCCAAAGACAGGCTCAACATGCTGTTCTCGGCAACCCTGTCGATGAAGGTGCAGGAGCTGGCTTATGATCATATGAATGATCCGGTCAAAGTCGAAATTGCACCGGAAGAGAAGACCTCAAAAAACATCAAGGAAGAGCTGTTCTATCCTTCGATGAAGGACAAGATCCCACTGCTGCTTACCCTGATAGAGGAAGATTGGCCGGATAAGGCGATAGTCTTTGCCAACACCAAGCATCAGTGTGAGAACCTCTGGGGCTGGCTCGAAGGTGATGGTCACAGAGTCGGTCTGCTGACTGGTGATGTGCCGCAGAAGAAACGTCTTAAGATCCTGGAGTTGTTCACCAAGGGTGATCTGGATATTTTGGTGGCCACAGACGTAGCGGCCCGTGGCCTGCATATTTCTGATGTGTCCCATGTCTATAACTTCGACCTGCCTGATGACTGTGAAGACTATGTTCACCGTATCGGTCGTACCGGCCGTGCCGGTGCCAAAGGGGTTTCAGTCAGCTTTGCCTGTGAAGAATACGCCCTCAACCTGCCGGCTATCGAAGACTATATCAAGCACTCGATTCCGGTAACTTCTTACGATGCCGAAGCTTTGCTCGATGATATTCCAGCACCGGTTCGTATTCATCGTAAGCATGCCGGACCACGTAATACCCGTGATCGTGGCCAGGGACGTCCTCAGGGAGCCCATCGTAGCGGCGGTCGTCCGCCTCGTCACGACAGGACCCGCAGACATTCCTGAATGCCAAAACCCGCCTACGCAGCCATAACCCTTGGCTCCAATAGCTTCAATATGCTGGTTGCCCGCACTGTCGGCGGCCAGCCCAAGGTTCTCGCCAAATACAAACGTAAGGTGAGGTTGGCCGAGGGAATCGAGGCCGATGGCAGTCTCAACCTGGCGGCATTCGAACGTGGCCTCGATTGCCTGGCCATGTTTGCCAATATGCTCGTGGAGCATCAAGTCGATGATGCCAATGTGGCCGTCATTGCTACCGCAACCCTTCGCTGTATCAGCAATGCCGATGAATTCAATCGTCGTGCTTTGCAAATATTAGGTCACCCGATAGAGATCATCTGTGGTATGCGCGAAGCCGAACTTATCTATCAAGGCATGGTGGCGACCACTCATGGTGAAGGGCGACGCCTGGTGATAGATATAGGTGGCGCCAGTACCGAGTTTATTGTGGGTGACGGTGAAAAGGTGCTGTTTAAAACCAGCCTGCCCATAGGCTGTGTCACCTACAATCAATGCTTTTTCACCTCAGCTCCCCTGCAACCGCTGGACTTTGACGATGTGAGAGACAGGGTGGATCAGACCTTGGCTGAACACAAATCGACTTTGAAAGCGCTGGGCTGGCATTCGGTGGTCGGCGCTTCCGGAGCAGTGCAGTCAGTGGTTGAAGTGTTGCAACACAGGCAGGAATCGGAAACTCTGACCCTGACGGTGTTGGAATCACTGAAGCAGGAGTTGTTGGCTCAGGAGAGCCTGACTCTGAATGGGATCAGCGGTCTGTGTCCCGAGCGGGCACCGACCTTTGCATCCGGTATCGCTATTCTGCTGGCGCTGTTTGAACTGCTGGGTATTGAACGCCTGCATTTATCCGGCGGCGCTTTGCGCGAAGGGGTGTTGCAGATGTTGGCCAAAAGGCAGTCTTTAGCACCGGCACAGTAAAAAGGACCTTCACCAGGTCCTTTTCTCATTTTTGGCTGCTACGGCCCGAGTGCACCATAGGTTACCCGGCCTAGTGGCTTGAAAGATTACTTGAGGATCTTGGCCAGATCCTGCTCCAGAGAGACTTCCGGGCGTTCAACGATACGGCCAATCTCTTTGCCATCCTGAAGCACAATAAAGGTTGGGATCCGCTGGAAGTCATATTGGGCGGCCAGGCCCTCCGGATCCTTTTTCTGGCGATCCACCCCGATATAACGCACCTGGATATTAGGGTTGGCCACTTGCTCCATGATACGGATAAAGCGTGGTGTTTCTCTATGGCAGTCCGGGCACCAGGTACCTATGATGACTACAATTTCTGTAGCTTTATCGACGGCTTTTATTGGGGCCAAGGCATCTGTCTCTACCTGATAACTCTGGTAGCCACTGCTGAATTCGGGTAATTCTGTCACCAGTTTCTGCGCTTCGACTGCGCCCGTTAAGATCACTTCCTGTTTCTCCTCGCTGCAGGTGGCGATAAAGCCTTCCTGTTTGTCTTCGAAACCACAACCGCCATTGGCCATAACCTGGCAACTGAAGAATAACGCGGTGGTGGCGAGTAACGCTTTTACATTCTGGTGCATCATACTACCTCGGGTGGGGTGACTCCATACCCTGATTCAACCATTGGTGAGGGATATGGCAAAGAGACAAACACTATGTATGTTAGCAAGATCACTAAATAATTTTGATCTGAACCAACAGGGGAGTCAGCGGGGGAATTAACTCATGCCGGGAATGGGGCAAATACAAAAAAGCCGCCTTGAAGGCGGCTTTGGAGTTCAATTTACTTGGCGTCTTTCAGCCATTGGGCGGCTTGCTTGGCAAAGTAAGTGAGAATGCCATCGGCGCCTGCGCGTTTGAAGCACAACAGAGATTCCATCACTATGGCTTTTTCTGCCAGCCAGCCGTTTTGAATTGCTGCCATATGCATGGCGTATTCACCGCTGACCTGATAGGCAAAAGTCGGCACACCCAGCTCGGTTTTGACTCTGCGCACTATATCCAGATAAGGCATGCCTGGCTTCACCATTACCATATCGGCACCTTCCTGGATATCCAGGGCGACTTCATGCAATGCTTCGTCCGAGTTGGCCGGATCCATTTGATAACTGTGTTTGTTGCCGCCTTTGAGGTTGCCGGCAGAGCCGACCGCATCGCGGAAGGGGCCATAATAGTTAGAAGAATACTTGGCGCTGTAGGCCATGATCTGGGTGTTGACATGGCCGGCGGCTTCGAGTGCCTGACGTATGGCGCCTATGCGACCATCCATCATGTCTGAAGGAGCCACCATATCGGCACCGGCAGCGGCGTGGGACAGCGCCTGCTTCACCAGAATTTCAGTGGTGACGTCATTGATAATATAACCGGTCTCATCGATGATGCCGTCCTGTCCATGGGTGGTGTAGGGGTCCAGCGCGACATCTGTCATCACGCCCAGCTGAGGGAACTCTGCCTTGAGCTCACGAACGGCTCTTTGCACTAAACCATCGGGATTGTAGGCTTCTTCGGCCATCAGGGACTTTTTCTCCGCCGGTGTGACGGGGAATAGGGCAATCAAGGGGATCCCCAGCTCTACCAGCTCTTCGGCTTCCTTGAGCAGCAGATCTATGCTGTAACGCTCAACGCCCGGCATGGAGGCCACCGACTCGGTACGTTTGTTGCCTTCGAGCACAAACATGGGGTAGATGAGGTCATTGACCGTCAACTGGTTTTCAGCCATCAGGCGGCGGCTGAACTCATGCTTGCGCATACGGCGCATACGACGCTGTGGGTAGGCACTGGTAATTATGTTCACTTTGGGCTCCTGGCTGGATCTGAAAGGGTATCTTGCTCGGGATCGAAGGCGTAGACCCGATCCCTGCCTGAATTCTTGGCACGATACAGCGCCTTGTCGGCTTGCTCCAGCAACTGGGTGATGTGCATGTCCGACTCTATGATGGCGACGCTGACGCCGATACTTGCCGTCAGAGGGATAGTCTGTTTATCCCAACTGACATCCAAGGCCGAGATGGCGTGACGTATCTGTTCTGCCACTCTCAAGGCCCCGCTAGTATCAGTATTGGGCAATATAATAGCAAACTCCTCACCGCCAAAACGTGATACCAGATCACTTGGACGCCTGAGGATATTCTTGAGGGTATCGGCAATACTCTTAAGGGTTTGATCGCCGGCCAGATGGCCATGTTTGTCGTTAATGGTCTTGAACCTGTCTATGTCCAGCATCAGCAGTGCCAGCGGCGTCTGTTGCCGACGGCTGATCCGCCCTTCGGCCTGCAGACGCTTGTCGAAGGTGGAACGATTTTTAACTCCGGTAAGGCTGTCTATTGTGGCCTGCTCGGTGAGCTTCTGGTTGGCTTCGTTCAGCTCTCTGAGCGCGATTTCCAGCTCCAGAGTGCGCTCTTGCACCATACGCTCCAGCTTCTCGTTGCTCTCGGCTTCCATCCTCAGGGTTTCTTCCCTGGCTTCGCGGATCCGCTCTGCCTGTTTCAGGGCTTCCTGCTGAATTCTTTGCTTGGCCTTGCGCTCATCGTTGTAGCGTATTGCCAGCACTGCTGCCATAAACACCACTTCGAAAGTGAGCCCCAATAACACTGGCGTTTGTGGCATCAAGGGCAGTTTGATAAGACCCAGATACATGAGACAGGAGACGAAGATCCCCAGCGTCATTCCACTCCAGGAGACGGTGTAGAGCTTGGCGAGTTTATTGCCACGCATCGCTTGCAGGATACTGAAAATCAGCAACATTAAACTCACTGACATCACTGAGATTATCTCAATATAGATGGCGAGTGCATAATCGATAAGCACAGTCGCGAACATCAGCAGTATGGCGCAGGCCGCCGTGTAGCGACAGGCCCTCAACATGCGAATGCTGTGATATTTGAGCTGTAATACCTTCTCGGTAAAGAGGATCCCAAAGGCGATAACCAGAGGAACCAACAAAGGGATCACATACTGTTGCAACTGTGGCACATTGGGCCATAGGTAGCGAAATGCCGTGCCATTGATGCAGGCAACCAATAGGGTCATTGTGAGCACATAACCGGCGTAATAGCTGTAACTGAAGGAGCGGGTAGTCACTGCAATGAACAGTGCAAACAAGCCTATAGCGGCCAGGGCACCTAACTGTATGCCATTGAGCATATTGCGGGTTTCATGGCTTTGCAGTAGCGCGTATGGCTCCCAGAGGTGAATAGGCAGATAGCTGCTGCCGGCCGTGGTCAGCTTCAACCAAAATTGGTGCTGTTCCTGCTGCCTGATGTCAAAGGCGTAGAGGAAGTCGGTACTCAATATGCTTCTGTGGCCAAAGGGTTGGGTATCTCCCAGAGTCAACTGACGTTTGAGACGACCATTGACGTAGTGGTAAACCTCCAGCCTGTCCATACTGGGGTTATTGAAGGCCAATATTCTGTTGAAACTGCCGGGTTCATCGGCGTAGAGGCTAAAGTTGAACCAGAGGCCATCGGTTCCCATGTCGACAAAGCTGTAGTCATTCGCTGGGTGCCAGGCTGAATCCGGCAGGTTGAGCACCTGGCTGAGGCGACTATCTGGGCCTTGCTCTGTTACTCGGGCACTGGGGCGCAAGTCCGAATCCAGCCCCTTTGAGGCTGAAACTTCGACGCTGGGCTCGGCGTTAACCGCCAGAGATAGCAAACTACAGAAGAGCAGCAGTACAGAGTAAGCATTAGCCATGGGTGCTCTCCAGCTTAAAGAAACGCAAGCTGTTGCTATAGCACTGGCGTGCCAGACTGTCCAGCGACTGACCGCGGATGTCGGCGACAGCCTGGGCTATATAAGGCAGATATTTGGGCTCATTGCGGCCGGATTTGGGCTTGGGTCTCATGCTGCGTGGCAGTAGATAGGGACTGTCGGTTTCCAGCAATAATCTGTTATCCGGGATCAAGGGCAGGGCGTTTACCAAGTCCTGCCCCCGGCGTTCATCACAAACCCAACCTGTCACGCCCAGGTACAGATCTCTGGCAATATAGTCCTCGGCCTGTTTGGGGCCGTCGGTAAAGCAGTGCAGTAGCGCCGCCGGTAGTGCTTCCAGATAGTCGTCCAAAATAGCCAAAAAGTCATCATGGGCATCGCGCTGGTGCATCAGTACCGGGTATTGTAGTTCTGCCGCCAGTGTCAACTGGGCCTCAAAAGCCTGGCGCTGCTGCCGGCGCGGCGAAAAGTCCCTGTTGTAGTCCAGACCGCATTCCCCTATGGCAACGACTCCAGGTTGCCTGGCCAGTTGCCTCAGTTCGGCGGCGCTCTCTGTCTGCCACTGGCTGGCATGATGGGGGTGGACACCAGCTGTGGTGTAGATTTTTTTGGGGTATTGTCGGCAAACCTGGATGCAACTTCGGCTTTCATCCAGATGGCTGCCAATAAGGATAAGCGGCGAGACACCTTGGTCCGCCGCTTCATTGATAACTCGATTGAGATCTTGTTCCAGGTGGCTGCCAATCAGATTGACAGCGATATCCAGGTATTGATTCACTGCAGACGCTTGACCCTGATAGTGCTGTTGCGCCCTTCAGTTCCCAACAGGAATGAGCCTAAGGCGGCTTTTTCGATATAAACTTTCTGCCCGGATTCCAGGCGGAAATTGCGGCTGTCGGTTTGTTTCCAAACCTGACCGTTACTGAAGCTGATCTTGAGGGCACCATAGGGGTCTTTACCGACCTTGCTGATGGTCAGGAAAATCTTCGCAACTTCGTTTTTCTTGCTGGCCTGGATAGTGGATTCCAGGTTGTCGGCACCGAAGTCGGCCACAGGATCGGCCTGGACACTCTTGGCCACAGGCGCAGCGGCAACCACTGCAGCCTCTGTAGGGGTGACTTTTGCATGGGTGACTTTGGCAGCCAGCTCATCGTAACAGATGAGCCGGTCAAGCTTGTCAGATAGGGAGGCACACTGAGCCAATTGCTGTTCTATTCCGGCCTGAGCCTGAAAACAAAGCAGTGCAGCAGTAGAGGCAGCAATCCAGGTTAAACGCATGAATATCATCCTTCTTTTATTCTTGTTTTTACCCTTGCTGCCCGCTGATTACGCTTGCTTTTCTTCGGTCTCGTCCTCGTCTGATTCATCCGAAGCCTTGCTGTAAAAACGGGCAGCCAAGAGTCCGCCCTCAAACAATAACAGCATTGGCACGGCCAGCATAGTCTGAGAAATAACATCCGGAGGTGTCAGTAACATGCCCACCACAAAAGCGCCGACAACGATATAGGGGCGTTTGGCTCTTAGGTCTTCCGGAGTGGTGACACCGGCCCAGCACAGCAAAATCACGGCGACCGGGATCTCGAATGCCAAACCAAAGGCAAAGAACAGCTTCAGAATAAAGCTCAAATAACTGCTGATATCGGTCGCAACCTGAACCCCTTCCGGAGCCACACTGGTAAAGAAACCGAATACAACCGGGAACACCACATAGTAGGCAAAGGCGATCCCCAAATAAAATAGCAGAGTACTGCTGAACAATAGCGGGACTACCAGACGTTTTTCATGTTTATACAGTCCGGGCGCAACAAAGGACCAGATCTGATACAGCACATAGGGTACAGCAATGAAAAAAGACAGTACCAGCGTCAGTTTAAAGGGAGCGAAAAACGGTGCGGCCACATCCGTTGCAATCATGCTGCCGGTATCCGGCAGTGACTGCATCAATGGGATCGCCATGTAGTGATAGATGTCGTTTGCCCAGTAAACCAGGGCGATAAACACGATGAGCACACTTGCTATAGCTCTGAGCAGTTTAGTGCGCAGTTCCAGCAAGTGGCTGATTAATGGCTGCTGTTGCGACATGCTTTACCCATTATTTAGTGTCAGTACCTGTCGGCTTGGGAGCCGTCTCGGTGGCAGGTGTCTTCTCCTCGACAGCGGCTTCTGCCTTGGGTGCTTCCTGGGCTGGAGATTTGCTGTCTTCAACCTGATAAGGACGGTTGACCGATTGGGCCGCCTCTCTCAGTTGGTCGATAGACTCCTGCAGTTCGGGAGACAGATTGCTGAGGCCCTTGCTCTCGGCCTTCTTCAGGTCTGCATGTAACTGCTCGATCTTGAGCTCCTGCTCAAGTTCATCTTTGACCGAATTGGCCATGCGTTTCATGGCACGGATCCAACCGGTAATTGAACGTACCGCTACCGGGAGACGTTCGGGGCCGAGAACGACCAGCCCCAATACCCCGATGAGCAGCAGCTCCATAAAGCCGATACCATCGAACATAGGGAATTACGCCTGTTCTTTGTCCTTGGATTCTGGCTTCTTATCAGCCGCCTGTGCTTTGGGGTCTGCCTGAGTGTTCTGTGCAGAAGTGTCCTCGATGGCCTTCTTGTCATCCTCACTGGACATGGCGTTCTTGAATCCCTTGACTGCTCCGCCGAGGTCGCCGCCCAGTGAACGCAGCTTCTTGGTGCCGAACAGCAGCACTACAATTAACGCGATGATGAGAAGTTGCCAAATACTGATACCACCCATGAAGGTTTCCTCTTAGATAATCTTGGTTCAATTATGAACCTTTAATTAAAATGTACTAATTAAAATTTCTTAATTTTGGGCCTGGATCGCCATCCAATAAACCACAGGATTGCTCCGGCTCCCATACTGACATAGGAAGGCCACAGTGTAGCGTCCTGACTGAGTGAAATCGTGCCACAGATCAACAAAATTGCGGATGTGATTAACAAATAATTGCTCTTGTGCGCTTTCTGCTGGTGCTTCAGATATTTGTCCAACATCTGCTGCTGAGCTCCAAGGAGATTTCGCCCCAGCTTCAGATTGTCATATATCAGCTCCGGAAACTCTGGAAGTTTATCAGACCAGAAGGGCAATTGTGTTTGCACTTTTTTGAACATTGCCTTTGGACCGACCTGTTCGGCCATCCACTGTTCGAGGAAAGGCTTGGCCGTTTGCCACAGATCCAACTGAGGATAGAGCTGACGTCCCAAGCCTTCGATATAGAGCAAGGTCTTTTCCAGCAAGACCAACTGTGGCTGTACCACTATGTGGAAGCGGCGAGCGGTACGGAACAGTTCCAGCAGCACATGGCCGAAGGAGATCTCATCCAGCGGCTTGTTGAACATAGGTTCACACACCACTTTGACTGCTTGCTCGAAGGCCTGAATGTCGGTATCGGCCGAAACCCAACCGGATTCCACATACAGCTGGGCGATACGGCGGTAATCACGATTAAAGAAGGCAAGGAAGTTTTCCGCCAGATAGCGTTTATCCGTGTCGTTGAGCGTTCCCATGATGCCGCAGTCCAGACCAATATAGAAAGGATCTTCCGGGTGCTCGCGGGAAATAAAGATGTTGCCCGGATGCATGTCGGCGTGGAAAAAGTTATCGCGAAATACCTGGGTAAAGAAGAGTTCCACCCCACGCTCGGCCAGTAGCTTGAGGTTGGTACCCTGGGCCTTGAGCGCGGCAACGTCCGAAACCGGGATCCCCTCGATGCGCTCCATCACCATCAGCCTTGGATAGCACAGCTCTTCATAAACATAGGGAATATAGAGGGCGTTGGAGTCGATAAAATTGTTGCGCAGCTTGACCGTGTTGAGCGCTTCCAGTTTAAGGTTGAGCTCTCCCAGAATGGTAGTGCGGTAGTCTTCCACCACTTCGGCCGGGCGCAGGCGATTATCCGGGCCGAGAATGGTTTCCAGCAGATTGGCACTCTGGCTCATCAGTTGCAGGTCGGCGAGAATGTTTTGCTCTACATTGGGGCGTAATACCTTGAGAACCACGGGCTTGCCGTTGGACTTGAGCGTTGCCGTGTGCACTTGGGAAATAGATGCCGAGGCCAGCGGGGTATCGTCAAAGTCGTCAAACAGGGTTTCTATGGGGGCCTTGAGTTCGGCTTCAATGGCTTCCCGCGCCAGCTTGGAGTCAAATGGCGGGACTCTGTCCTGCAACATGGCCAATTCATGGGCCCATTCATCGCTGAGCAGATCGCGACGGGTGGAGAGCATCTGGCCGAACTTGATATAAACCGGCCCCAACTCTTGCATGGCCAGTTTCAGCCGTTCACCACCGGCCTTGGATTTATGTTTGTTACGCAGCCAGAACAGACTGCGGCGCCAGAGTTTGAAGTACCAAGGGGTCAACTTTTTCGGCAACAGCTCGTCCAAACCATAATGCAGGGCAATGCTGATAACCTGATATCCTCTCTTGATACTGGCGAAACTCATGGGCTTTTCTTGTCCTTCAAATTGGCGAGTCGTTGTTCCAGAGCGTCCGTGGCGGCCGCAAGCTCGTCAATTTTGTCGCAATGGTGAATAAATTCAAGCCGATGAGGGGCTAATCTGTACTCTTCGGTGGTTAATTGCGCCAGATGGGATTGGGTCTTGTTAAAAACCCGGCTTAAATCTGCCTTGGCTCGCTGCAGACCACTTAACAATATATGAGTCGGGGCATCGCCCAGATACCGGGACAAAGGCTCGGCAAAGTCAAACCTGACCTGCTGCAGAAAATGGCTGAATGTTTGCAGCAAGGCGAGTTCCCCTTCGATTACCAGCTTATCTTGTTTGATAAGCTCGGTGAGGCTTTCGCCTTCGCCCAGGCGGTAGAGGGTGGTGGCATCGGCCTTGACGGTAACCGCTGCCTCACCTTCATAGCTGGAAAGCACCTGAATTTTTTTGGCAAACACTAAATAAAGCGGCCAGTTCAGTTGACTGAGTTGCAGACACAGGACTTTACCGTGCAGCGATTTCAACCGGGCATATTCGCCCTCGGCTTGGTCGGTGACTTTCTCTAGCGCCATCTCCAGAGCGGCGCAGCACAGCAGCCGCCACTGGGATGTCAGGCTCAGCTCATTCATCTCAGAACTTATAGCCTCGGTGCAGAGCCACTACGCCGTCGGTCATATTGATGTAATCCACCTGCTCCAGGCCGGCATCTTGCATCATCTGTTTCAGGGTTTCCTGATCCGGGTGCATACGGATGGACTCGGCCAGGTATTCGTAGCTGTCGGCATCTTTGGCAACCAGCTGACCCATCTTTGGCAGGATCTTGAATGAATACAGATCGTAGGCCTTACGCATGATCTCATGCTGTGGCTTGGAAAACTCCAATACCAACAACTTACCGCCTGGCTTGAGCACACGTTGCATGGAGCGCAGCGCCGCGTCTTTGTCGGTCACATTACGCAGGCCAAAGGCGATGGTGATGATATCGAAGTGATTGTCCGGGAAGGGCAGTGCTTCGGCGTTGGCCTGTACATAACTGACGTTGCCCACTATGCCCTTGTCGCGCAGCTTGCTGCGACCGACTTTGAGCATGGAATCATTGATATCCGCCAGGATAACCTGACCCTTGTCACCCACCAGGTGAGAGAACTTGGCGGTCAAATCACCGGTACCACCGGCCAGATCCAACACCTTCATTCCCGGACGGGCACCGGCGCACTCAATGGTGAAGCGTTTCCAGAATCTATGGATACCAAAAGAAGCAACATCGTTCATGATGTCGTATTTAGTGGCAACGGAATGGAAGACTCCGGCTACCAGGTCGGCCTTCTTATCGGCTTCGACAGTTTTATACCCGAAATGTGTACTCTTTGGTGAGTCTTCAGACATCAGTGTATTCCTATGACTAGCTCGTAGTGCAGCGAGTGTAAGCTATTGGTACAGCTTGCTGAATCTTTGCGCGGCCAAGCTGTGATCGCCGCAGTAAAAAATGCTGTTGGCCCCCAGGCCAGACTGCGCATTAGACCACAATATCCGCCGGGGGTGAATAGCCCCAGCCGCCATAGTATTCCCTATTGCGGCTGAACTTCGCTAAGCCGTCCTGCCTATTTGAGCACGGGCAAGCTTGGCGGTGCTAAAGCGAAAAGAGTGTGGCAGTGTTCAGACCTGTTTGGCCTGTAGATAGGCGTAAATCAGTTCGGCAAGGCACTGACCGACGGCCTTGTAGCCGGCGGCTAAACCTGCGTCGTGGCATGCCGGGGCGCCTTCGGCCAGATGCAGATAAACACTTGGGGTGTGGCGCGCCATATGGCTGACGTAATGTGCCGCATCCAACAACGGAATACCGGCAACGGTTGAGGCACTGGATGGCATCTGGGTTATGGCATCCAGATCCAGCTCTATGGCGACCGGTAGACCTGTATGACGCAGCTGGCGGGCAATGTCGCTCAGTGCCTGTTCTAAACTCAGCTCGCGACGTACCCAAATCTGCTGCAGGCTGTGCCAACTGCCTCCAAATGCCGTAAGTTGTTCCAGATTGGCTTCACTGTTTTTCAGTTCATGCAGCCCGAGCACGTGATAATGCCCCAGGGCGCCGTTGGCCGCGGCATAACTGAAACCATTGCCACTGTGGCGGCCTTCACGCAACCTGAAGTCTGAATGAGGATCCAGATTGACCGCCGCCAGCGGCTTGGATAATGCCGCCCGGGCGGCGCTGAGTAAGCCAAAGGCGTTGTTGTGGCCACCGCCGATGACGATGGGCTCAAGCCCGGCGGCAAAAACCGGAGTCAGGGCTTCGATGACCTGCTGATCCAGAGACTCCACCTCTTGTCTGAGTTGCTGACAATCATTGGCAGCATTGGCAACCGGGGTGATTTCCCCCAGCAGCAGGCATTCTTCACCACTTAAAAAGCGGTTGGACTGCAGATTAAGCAGCGCCGGCAACATGGCGGCAAAGGCCTGGTTGGCACCGCCTTGCCCTAGATTAGCCCTGGGCCCAAGGTCCTCCTTGATTCCGATAATGGCAAAACGGGCGCCTGCGGCTTTGGCCTGGGTCAGCGCATCCATATAGCTTGCCGCGCCTGGCAGCAGGCGCACTTTCTGACCCAGACGGGTTTCACCTTCTCTGGGGCTGAAAGATTGAGCCAGCTTGGCTTGCGTGATGGGGGAGAGCGGCAGTTCCATAGAATATCCCTTTCTCTGACGGGGCAAGAATAGCCTCTATTCTGGCCGAGGCTGAGCAAAAGGCAACAAAAAAGCCGGCAGAGGCCGGCTTTTGTGCAGAGGTCGTTATCAGTCGATATCCAAAGGCTCGGGAGAAAGAATCACCCCAGTGTTATCGGCATAGATATGATCGCCAGGCAGGAAGGTGACGCCACCGAAGTTCACCGGAATGTCCACTTCACCAATGGCATTGCCATCGGCACCAACAGGAATGGAGGCCAAAGCCTGGATACCTATATCCAGCTCTTCGAGGGCATCGACATCGCGCACGCTACCGTAAACGATAATGCCTTCCCAGTTGTTGTTGACCGCAACCTCGGCAATCGAGGCATCGATCAGCGCCCGGCGCAGAGAACCACCACCGTCTACCAGCAGAACCTTTCCTTCGCCATCGTCCTGCAATACATCGAGAATGAGGCCGTTGTCTTCGAAACACTTGATGGTGCTAATGGAGCCGCCAAATGAACTACAGCCACCGTAGTTGCTGAACATGGGCTCGACGACATCGACAACATCCAGGTACATGTCACAAAGTTCTGAGGTGTTGTATTCCATATTTACACTCCTGTTGAACCGCAGGGTCTGACAAGACCGCGGGATAACGCACTGAGTGCCAGTATATAAGGGATTCTTGAAAAGAAAAGTGTTATCAATCACGGTATTGCTGGATTTTCTCTCCGTTAACATTTGCGTGGTAATATTTCGTAACTCCTGTCTATATATGCAGCGTTTTTTGATGCAGCTCATTAAATAACGTATTTTTATTACAACTCTGTTGTGACTTTTGTTAGCATTGGCACCATTCAAACTTACTTAACTTTAACCTGCTTTAGGGGCACGGATCCCCCGTCAGGCTTATGGACGGCAGAGGGCCTTAATGAGGTGCCTTATGGAAGCTCTTAACACAGTTGAAATCGTTGGCTATTTTGCCTCCATCATGGTGGCCATTTCACTGATGATGAAGGACATTATCTGGCTGCGTTGGATCAACTTTACCGGTTGTACCCTGTTTGTGATTTACGGTGCAGCTATTTCTGCCTGGCCGGTAGCGGGGATGAACGCCTTTGTGGCTTGTATCAACATCTATCATTTGATCAAAATCTATCGTGGCCGGGCTACTGTCACTGCCTGATGTCATAAAAGCTTAGGGCAGGTGTCACCTGTCCGTCACACCCCTTGACTAGGCTCTTTACTGCTACACAGATTGGAGCCCTTGACCCGGCTCCTTACTGTCCACAGAAGGAGCCTCAGCCATGTTTACCTACCTTGCTGAACTCGATCTTCGAACCTTTCGCGCGCTGACACAATTTGGCCGCAAACATGATCTGGAAGCCAGCGCCCTCAAGTTTTCTGCATCGGGTAATGGTCCGCTTTACCTGTGTCTGGCGCTGCTTATGTTGCTGGAGCAGGATGGACAGCGCTTCTTCGCTTTGTTGCTGTTGGCGTATGCCGTGGAATTGCCTTTGTACCTGTTACTCAAAAATGCCATTCGACGTAAACGCCCATGTCATCAGGTTCTGGTGGGCTTCAGGGCCAGCTTTGAGCCCTCTGACAAATTCAGTCTGCCGTCCGGCCATACGGCGGGTGCCTTCGTGTTTGCCAGTGCGGTATGGCAAATTTACCCGCAGCTGGCAGTGCCGGCATTTATCTGGGCTGGCCTGGTTGGGGTTTCCAGAGTGTTTCTCGGTGTTCACTACCCTCTTGATATCTTGGCCGGTGCCCTTTTGGGCTGCAGTGCCACTCTCATAGCAGTAGTTTGGATATAAGGACTATCAATGCGGATACTTTACGGCGTTCAGTGCACAGGGAATGGCCATTTAAGTCGCGCCAGAGTAGTAGCCAAATCCTTGGCAAAGCACGATATTCAGGTTGATTATTTCTTCAGTGGTCGCCAGCCGGAGCAGTTTTTTGATATGCAGGCCTTCGGCGATTACCGGGTCTGTGCCGGGCTGACCTTTGTGACTCAAAAGGGACGGGTCAGCATCCCCAAGACACTGATGCACAATTCCGCCATTGAGCTTTGGCGAGACATTCGCGAGTTGGATCTCAGTGGCTATGATCTCTTGCTCAATGACTTTGAGCCGGTTTCGGCTTGGGCCGCCAGGCGTCAGGGAGTGCCCAGCATAGGCATTAGTCATCAGGCTTCCCTCAAATACCCTGTGCCCAAAGTAGGAAACTCCTGGTTCAACGACTGGTTGCTGGAAAACTTCGCTCCCGTGGATCAGGCATTGGGGTGTCACTGGCATCACTTTGGTTATCCGATATTGCCGCCCTTTGTCGATGTCAGCCGCTGCGCCGTGGAACATTCGCACGATATTTTGGTGTATCTACCGTTTGAGAGCCCACAAGCTATCGCCGAATTATTGCACCCTTTCCATGACTACCGTTTTATGGTGTATCACAGCCAGGCGGCGCCAGTTGCTTTACCTGAGCATATTCTGTGGCATGGTTTTGATCGTGAAGGTTTCAAGGCCGATCTCGCCAGCTGCGGTGGGGTGATAGCCAATGCCGGATTTGAACTGGCCAGTGAAGCCCTGACCCTGGGTAAAAAGCTCTTGGTTAAACCCTTGCTTGGGCAGTTTGAACAGCTGTCGAATGTGGCCGCCCTGGAGCTGCTGGCAGCGGCCGACAGCATGATGACGCTGGAGCCGCAAACGGTGAAACGTTGGCTCAAACGGGGTAGCCCTGAGCCGATTAACTACCCGGATGTGGGCGATCTGCTGGTGCCTTGGCTGTTGGCCGGCAATTGGCAGGACAGCCAATCGCTGTGCCGGGAGCTATGGCAGCAGGTGACATTACCCGACACCTGGTTTTCCAAGCAGGATGCCAGGGCGCTCAGCGGGCTGCCTTTGGGCTCGCTGATCCGCTAGCAAAGGTACGAATAAGTCCTCGTGGAATCTGTTCGCACCTTCCTCAGTTATATTTGATATTCATGCTGATCAGGGCTTCACGGCTGCCCTTTTCGGCACGCAGCCGAGCCAGATATTGTTCCCAGAGTTCGGTGTGTTGGGTGCAGAGCTGGTGCAGTATCTGCCAGGAATAGAGGCCGGTATCATGGCCGTCGTCGAAGACCAGCTTCACCGCATAATTGCCGACCGGCTCAATGGCGCTGATGTTGACCTCTTTCTTGTGAGTCACCAGCTTGGGGTTGCCATGGCCGTGTACTTCGGCCGATGGAGAGTGAACCCGCAGAAATTCGCAGCTCAGCTGATACTGACTGCCATCATCGAAGCCTATCTCGAGCAGTTTGGATTTACGCTTCAGTTTCAGTGATGTGACTTGAGGATGACTCATGGGAACTCCATTGTGTCCGGGGTTTCTGTGTATCTGTTTATTCTATGTCAGAGCGCTGGGACTGTGCACCCCGATGGATGAGAGCTGACACACATTAATGGTGGCAAAAAATAGCGGCCGCTGGCAGCGGCCATTATTGGATAAAGATGAAGACAGTTATTTGATAAAGGCGAATGCATCGCCGTAGAGGTGGGCTTCATCCAGTCCCATCTCGCGGAACAGCTCCCGCGCGGCACCGACCATGTCGAAACGACCGGCAATATAGATGTCATAGCCCACCAGGCTGACAAAGTCCGAGCGTATCTGCGCCAGCAGATTGGCCTGTTTTCCTTGCCAGTCGGCCTCGGCCTGTTCTACTACCGGCACGAAGTGCAACCAAGGGTGCGCTTGATGCCACTCTCTGGCGATGGCTTCGTAGTACATGGCTTCAGGATTGCGGCAGCCCCAATAGAGTAGGGTTTCAACCTTTTGCCCCAGGGCGATTTGCTGCTCTACCAGGCTCTTGATATAGGAGAAGCCTGTACCACCGGCAACCAGCAGTCTGGGCCTGATACTCTGGTGTCTGAGGAAGGCTTCACCGCCCGGAGCTTCGATATCGATATGGCTGTTGTTTCTCAGCCGCTCGACCACTTGCATGGGATAGCTCTCGCTGACGGCTGCGCCTATGTGAAGTTCTATGAGTTCGCTGCCGGGAGCCGAAGCTATGGAGAAGGGACGCTTGTCTTTCTCACCCATTACCACACACAGGTATTGACCGGCTTTGAACTCCAGCGGTTTTTCGGGGCGCAGCAATACTTGGTACACAGCGTCATTGAATGGGGCAACTTTCTCTATCTTACAGCGGATGCTATTCATCGAACTTCCTTTTTACCTCTCTGTTGAAGGCTTATTTTAATAATGGCTAAAGCAGTTATTGCGGATTATAGGGTAGCTTGGTCTTCTATGCCCAACTGCTCCCAAATCTCGTCCACTCGCTGTTTAACCTCTTGGTCCATCACTATTGGGGTGCCCCATTCGCGGTTGGTCTCACCTTCCCACTTATTGGTGGCATCCAGGCCCATCTTGGATCCCAGTCCCGCCACGGGTGACGCGAAATCCAGATAGTCAATGGGTGTGTTGTCTATCATCACAGTGTCGCGGCTGGGATCCATCCGAGTGGTTATGGCCCAGATAACGTCCTGCCAATCGCGGCAATTCACGTCTTCATCGACTATGACAATAAACTTGGTATACATAAACTGACGCAGGAAAGACCAGGCTCCCATCATCACCCGCTTGGCATGGCCGGGATATTGTTTGCGGATGGAGATCACCGCCATCCGGTAAGAACAACCCTCCGGTGGCAGGTAAAAGTCGACGATTTCCGGATACTGCTTGCGCAGGATAGGAACGAAGACCTCATTGAGTGCAACCCCGAGCATGGCCGGTTCATCCGGTGGTCTTCCAGTGTAGGTGCTGTGGTAGATGGCGTCTTTTCTGTGACTGATATGGGTCACGGTAAACACAGGGAAACTGTCGGTTTCATTGTAATAACCTGTGTGGTCACCGTAGGGGCCTTCCACCGCCATCTCCTCGGGATCGATATAACCTTCGAGAATGATCTCACTGGTGGCCGGCACTTCCAGATCGCAACTCAAGGCCTTGACCACTTCGGTGCGCTCACCGCGCAGCAGTCCGGCAAAAGCATATTCACTCATGGCATCGGGCACTGGAGTGACGGCACCGAGAATAGTGACAGGGTCGCTGCCCAGAGCCACTACCACAGGATATTTTTCACCTGGGTGCTGCTGCTTGAAGTCGGCAAAGTCCAATGCCCCGCCTCTGTGTGACAGCCAGCGCATGATCAGCTTGTTTTTGCCCAGCAGTTGTTGCCGGTAGATCCCCAGATTCTGGCGTTTCTGTCTCGGCCCTTTGGTGATGGTCAAACCCCAGGTTACCAGTGGTGCAACATCGCCGGGCCAGCAGTGCTGAATGGGCAGGGCGGTCAGGTCGACCTGATCGCCTTGCAACACCACCTCCTGGCAAGGGGCGTTACGCACTGTCTTGGGCGGCATGTTCAGCGCTTGCTTGAACATGGGGATCTTGGCAATGGCATCCTTGAAGCCCCTGGGTGGCTCGGGCTCCTTGAGAAACGCCAGCAGTTCGCCCACGTCCCGCAGCGCCATGGGATCATCCTTGCCCAGCGCCATGGCGACCCGCTTCGGAGTACCGAAGAGGTTCACCAGCACGGGCATCTGTTTGCCCTTGGGATTTTCAAACAGCAGGGCCGGGCCACCGGCACGCAGCACCCGATCGGCTATTTCGGTCATTTCAAGATAAGGATCAACCGGATAGCTGATACGCTTGAGTTCACCCTGACTCTCGAGGTGATCGATAAAACTGCGTAAATCCTTAAAACTCATGTGGAAATAGCCTCGCTGCCGAATGCATTAATGGCGCGCACTATAGCATTAATCCCGGCAGCGGTTAACTGCTGTCGCATGGGGGAGCAGAGACAAACAGGCGCCCCTTGGCTGAATGCACGCTGAGTCATCTTTATTTCTCCTGCGATTCACTGATGAATCCGGGCGCCAGCCGTAGTAGCATGAAAGCTGCGGGCCTTGAAGCCTGGAGGCTATATGAAACGAGCATTTTTCCTGAGTCTGATACTGATGAGTTTGCCACTGGTGGCTGCTGCCAGGGATAACTCCCATGCCGAGCGCCACTATCAGGGTGATATTCATAGAGGAGATGACAACCGCCGGCATAACCATGGCTCACGAAGTCATTGGGGCCTGTATTGGGGCGTTAACAATCCCTGGCTATCGCCCTGGCGCTACGACCCGTGGAATCGTTGGCAGTGGGATGATCCTTGGTACAGAGATCGCTGGCAGCGCCCCTATGTATATCGCAGGCAACCCAAGCCGGAGCCTGTGGTAGTGGCGCCACCGCAGCGAGTAACGACTCACTTTGAAACCTTGGCCGATACAGGGAGTCGTGCCAGCCTACCGGCCAATGCCAGGGTGATACAACAGGGTAATCTCACCTTGTATCAATGGCAGGGCAAAACCTATCAATTTGACTGGCAAAGCCAAACCTATCGGCCTCTGTCACAGTCCCCATCTGAAGTCGGAGAACAAAGCAAATGAAATTGATCACCGGGGCCAGCGGTGGCTTGGGGGCAGCGCTGGCGAGGCATTATCATGCTGAAGGTGCGTCCTTGTTGTTAACCGGCCGCAGCGAACAGAGGCTGCAACAATTGGCGGCAGAGTTGCCTGGTGTCAGTTGCCAAGCCACAGATTTAACCAATCCGCAAGCGATTGAGGCTCTGCTCGATACCTTGGGCGAGGCCCCCGAAATGCTGCTGCACTGTGCCGGCAGCGGCCGCTTCGGTAACCTGGAAACTCAGTCACCGGTCGAGATAAAGACCCTTATCGACAATAATCTGCTGTCCACTCTGTTGCTGCTCAGAGCCATGTTGGCCCGTTGGCGGCAAGAGTCCATGACACTGGTGATTGTCATGTCTACCGCGGCGCTGCAACCCAAGGCCGGAGAGAGCAGTTACTGCGCGGTAAAATGGGCCGTCAGAGGCATGCTGGAGTCCCTGCGCTTGGAACTCAAGGGCAGCAAGATAAAACTGATAGCTGTCTACCCCGGCGGAATGGCAACCGGGTTCTGGCCCAGCAGCGGTAAATTGGTGGATACGTCGAGCTTTATGACTGCCGATGAAGCCGCAGCCATGCTCAGTCAGGCCTTGCAAAGTTGTGCCCACGGTTATGTTTCGGATATCACCTTGACCCGGGGCTAGGGGGCAACGTTAAGAGTTAAAAAGGATTTTGACCGTGATTCCACTCAGCCAAGAGGCAATTACAGCCAAGGGAGGCGCCATGATATCTCAATGGCACAGTACTAACTCAGGATCTGGCTTTGGGCGTCATTCATGCATAATTAAATGTCTGTTGCTGCTGGGCAGTTTGCTGTCTTTGGGATTGGCGCAGGCCAGCACAAGCGGCAATCTGTGCATTCCCTATACTGCCAGCGAAAAGGTTACACTCGCCTATATCAATGATGGCGATACCCTTACACTCAAAGATGGCCGCCTGATACGCTTGATAGGTGTCAATGCCCCCGAGATAGATCATCAGTATCCCAGTCTCTCTCAGCGCTACAGTCTGGAGGCCAGGGCCTTTGTCGCCTCTAAGCTCAAAGCGGGGGACGAGCTGGCGCTGATGTTTGGCCCAACCAAGCTGGATCCCTATGGTCGCACTCTGGCCTATGTCTTTACTCCGGATGGTTTATTGTTGCAGCAGGAACTGCTGCAACAGGGTTTTGCCATGGCCAGGGTCTATCAGGAACATCCGTTTTGGGAATGCTTTGCCAAGCTGGAGCAGCAAGCACGAACTCAGAGTACAGGTTTGTGGGTGTTTGACGACTATGCCCCCAAGGCGGTTTCGGCTATCGGCCAGCAGGATTTAAATCAGTATCGGCTGGTCAGAGGTGTGGTGACAGATTTTGAAAGAAAGGGACAGTATTTGTGGCTTATTCTGGATAATAACTTCTATGTCGGCATACCTCAGGCCGGATCTGGTAATTTTAGCAACCTTTTAGCGCTGAACTCGCTTAAAAGAGCCGTTATAGTGCGGGGTAAGTTGTATTTTTCCTACAAAAAATGGCAGATAATCGCCACTCATCCATCACAGATAAGTTTGGAAAATCCCCCTTAGAAGCAAAATGCCTGACTTAAGCGGAAAATTTCTATCTCACTGTTTTAAAACAGTGCCTTTTCGCGTATCTTTAGCGCCTTGTGATTTGAGTCACTGTAGAGGAAGTTCTGCAGTGATCCAGACCTGTGTTTGTACGGTTTTTACTTAATATCATTCCGCATTTCAGGATTTAAAAATGACAGATTTCCGTCAAAAAGCGCTCGATTACCATGAGTTCCCCGTTCCAGGCAAAACCGCAGTGACGCTGACCAAGCCCGCCGAGACCAGTATGGATCTGGCGCTGGCGTACAGCCCGGGGGTGGCAGAGCCGGTACGTGAAATCGCTTCCAATCCTGCCAATGCGTACAGATACACCAACAAGGGCAACACGGTTGCCGTGATTTCCAACGGTACCGCCATTCTGGGGCTGGGTAACCTAGGCCCCTTGCCATCCAAGCCGGTAATGGAAGGAAAGGCTTTGCTGTTCAAGCACTTTGCCAATATCGACGCCACAGATATCGAAGTAAAACACCGCACAGCTGAAGAGTTTATTCATACAGTCGAAGCGATTGCCGACACTTTTGGCGGTATCAACCTGGAAGACATCAAGGCGCCTGAGTGCTTTGAAATTGAGCGTGAGCTGATCGAGCGCTGCCAGGTTCCTGTGTTTCACGACGACCAGCACGGCACGGCAATCGTTACTGCCGCCGGGATGATCAATGCCCTCGAGATCCAGGGCAAGAAACTGGAAGAGGCGGTGTTTGTCTGTATGGGCGCAGGCGCAGCGGCCATCGCCTGTATGAGCATGCTGGTCAAGTGTGGAGCCCAGCGTGAAAATGTCTACATGCTGGATAGAAAGGGCGTAATCCATACTCGTCGTGAAGATCTCAACGAGTACAAGGCACTGTTTGCCAACAACACAGACAAGCGCACGCTGCAGGATGTGATCAAGGGGGCCGACGTGTTCCTGGGGCTGTCTGGCCCTGATGTTCTCGGCGCCGAGGAAGTGGCTATGATGGCCGAGAAGCCGGTGATCTTCGCTTGCTCCAACCCGGATCCTGAGATCAAGCCTGAACTGGCTCATGAGATACGTAGCGATTTGATCATGGGAACCGGTCGCAGCGACTATCCCAACCAGGTCAACAATGTGCTCTGTTTCCCATTCATTTTCCGTGGCGCCCTGGATGTGCGTGCCAGCCGCATTAATGATGAGATGAAGATAGCCGCGGTTTATGCCATTGCCGAACTGGCCAAGGAACCTGTGCCAGCATCTGTGTTGGCGGCTTACCCCAATGTCAGCGAGTTGAGTTTCGGCCCGCAATATGTGCTGCCCAAGCCTATGGACCCTAGATTGTTGCCCAAAGTCGCCAAGGCTGTGGCGCAAGCAGCCATAGACTCTCAGGTTGCTCAGATAGACACACTGCCGCAATACCCGGAAGTCTGATAGCAGCTTTACTCCCAAGGGGCCTTGTTTGGCCCCTTTGTTGTTTCTGCAAGGCAAACGGGGCATTTGCCGTGCTGTGCAGCTTGTCGGTTGCCTTTTGCGTATGGCTGCTGAATAATCAACAGACTGAGTTCCCGCAGTGAGGCGGCTCAACACTTAGAAGAATAAGAAGACTGGCAGGATCGCCCTCGATGAAACTCACCCGAATTCTCACAAAAAAACTCACCAGTTTTTGGCTCTTGTCGCTGACGACAGTGGCGTTTGTGTTTCTGCTCTGTGCCATGATGAGTTTCCTGCAGCTGACCTACAAGTTCCAGCAACAGAAGGTCATGGAGCTGGAAACCATGCTGAGCAACCAGTACCAACCCAGCAGCAATTGGGAACTGGAGTCCTGGCTGCCTCCCATGTTGATTGCCTACAACGCCGCCAGCTTTAAGCTCTGGCATTACGACAAGTTATTGTTTGAATATAAAGGCAATATAGGCACAGAAAACCTGGTGCGTTATCAGTCACAGCTGAAGAACAACCCGGGTATCCGCATGGAGCTGGAACTACCGCAGCCGTTTTCCCAGCACAGGCCAGGTTGGTACGAAGTCTTGATCATTCTGGTCGGCGTGGGTGCCGTGCTGGCGTTTGTCCGTTTCGGCTATCTCTGGTATTCGCGGCAACTGGAGGGGATTGAGGAGCTGGCACAGCGCAGCCGTTTAATTCTCCTGGGTGAGCATGAAAAAGCGCTGGCGATGCCGGGCAAGGGTAAGCCCAGATTGATTAACCGCGCCCTCAGTCGCTTGCTGGAAGAGCTGGCCGATGCCCAGAAAGAGCGGGCCAGATTTGACAAGTTTATCCGCAGCAATACTTTCCTGGATCCCGACACCCGCATAGGTAACCGCCTGTTTCTCAAGAATCGCCTCGATGCCCTGAGCAATGAACAGGGCATGATAGCCCATGGGGTGCTTTATCTGTTGGAGCTGGAGGACCTGGATCTGCTGCAGCAACAGCTGGGAGACAGCCTGACGCTGGAGCTGCTAAGACAAAACGTCAACGGCATCAGCCAGATACTGCAGTCTCAGCCCAACAGTTTCTTTGCCCGCCGCTCCCATAACCAGTTTGCAATAGTGGTGACCCAGATTTCCCTGGCGGAGGCCGATCAACTGGCGATCCGGCTGCTGAAAGTCTGCCAAAGCCAAGTGTTGCCCAAGCTGGACAACGCCGACAACTTCTATCATCTCGGCGGCGCTTACTTCAAGGTGGGCGATGGTCAGCAACAGTTGCTGGAAGAGGCGGAAATGGCCCTGAGAGCGGCTCAGCTGCAGGGGATCAATACCTGGTTTATGTATGACAAGGGCGCGGTGGATCAGGAGTTTGCCAAGGGCTCGGTGCGCTGGCGCAGCTTCCTGGAAATGGCCTTGGTCAACAAGCGTTTTCTCGCTTATACCCAGCCAGTGATGGATTGTGACGGCAAACTGCACCATAGAGAGGTGTTCACCCGGGCCAGAGATCCCGAGGGCAATCTGGTGCGGGCGACCCTGTTTCTGCCTATGGCGGTTAAATGTGGGCTGATGCCGCAAATTGAGCGCCAGACTCTGGAAAGAGTCTTGTTTGAGTTGCTGCCGAGTGAGCCGGACAAGAAGGTTTGTTTCAGCATCAACCTGAGCCTGGATTCGCTGATGAGTCGCGCCTTTATCCGTTGGCTGCGTACCACCTTGCTGGAATACCGGGATCTGACCGGCAGGTTGATCTTCGAGGTCAGTGAGGATATCGCGGCGCCCAATCAGGAGAAGATAGCCTCCAGGCTGCAAATGATCCGCAAAATGGGCGCGCGCCTGTGTGTCGATCATGTGGGGCAGCAGGTGATCAGCACCCAGTATATTCAGGACACGGGGTTCGAGCTGATTAAACTGCACAGATCCATAGTGCGGCAGATCCATTTACGGCCCGAAAATCAGCTGTTTGTTCGCAGCCTGATAGGTGGACTCTACCGCACCGAAGTACAGGTTTGCGCCGAAGGCGTGGAGCTGTTCGAAGAGTGGCAGACTTTGAGAATACTCGGCGTCAGCGCCGCTCAGGGCAGCTGGTTCAGCGAGCCTATGCCGGCCAGCGCCTGAGCTAGAGTACAAGCCTTGTATTCGTTTGACTTGTTTATCAGCATGGGTGAGCCTATCTTTAGAGCAGTTCTCAGTTTGAGAATATTTGCCTATAAAATGAAGTGATTAGTGTTTAGAATGGATACGCCAAAATATTGACTTAATTTTTAAGGTTGCAGCAAGTTGTTAACCTTAAGGCCGAGGTCAGGCCAACCACTTTCACAGGGACTCAGGGTTACCTATGACGAACAAGTCATTCATCAGTCGTCTTTTTAGCTTTGGCTCGTCCGAATCCGGCGTCGCTACCGGCATCTTCCTCGCGGCCAATCACGCCTGGGTCTTTCGCCCCGGCAGTGACAGCCAAGGCGCACTCTGCCACAGCTATTCACTGCAAAAAGATGACTGGAATGCACTGTTTTCCGCTATCTATGCCGACTTTGGCCCCTCGAAACTGCAGTTGGCGTTGGGCTTTGGTCATTATCAACTCCTGAGCGCCGACCGGCCCAAGGTAGAAGCCGATGAGATGGCTCAAGCGCTGGTTTGGGCGGTCAAGGACATGGTCAGCACGCCGCCGGCCGATATCCATCTGGACTACTTCGAATCACCAATTAAAAGCAGTGACAAACTCAATGTGGTGGTTTGCTCCCGCAGCAGCCTATCTGCTTTGGCCCAGGGAATAGACAAGGCCGGTATGGAGTTGGTGGGGATCAGCATCGAAGAGTTACTGCCCACTAACCTCTTTGGCCAAGACCCTATGGCCAGGCTGGTGATCAGCCAAATTCCCGGGCAGGAGTTACTGCTCACTGTGGTGCGCGAGGGTGAACTCTACATGCAGCGGCGCATTCGCGGATTCGCCGAACTGCACCAGACCGATGCCGAATCCTTGGGGTTCGGCGTTGCCGATACCCTCAGCCTGGAGATCCAGCGCTCGATGGACTTTTTTGAAAGCCAGCTCAGACAAGCGCCGGTAGCCTCGATTGAAATCATGGTTCAGGGGCAAACCGATGCCCTGGCGCAACTTGTGTCCAGTAACTTTAACCAGCAGGTGCGTCCGGTCAATGGCATGGATGTCGGTATGAAAATGGCTGAGCTCAGCTATCTGGAACTGGAGCGGGGTAGCAAATGAGCAAGACCCGGATCAATCTCTATTCGTCTTCACTCTTGCCTCCCAGGCTAAGGCTCAGTTTTGTTCGTTTGCTGGTTAT
Source organism: Shewanella sp. BJSY2023SW005 (assembly GCF_047314585.1). Classification (NCBI taxonomy): domain Bacteria; kingdom Pseudomonadati; phylum Pseudomonadota; class Gammaproteobacteria; order Alteromonadales; family Shewanellaceae; genus Shewanella; species Shewanella sp. BJSY2023SW005. The sequence continues at coordinate 88,147 of NZ_JBKORJ010000026.1, read as the reverse complement.
TGCTGGTGTGTTCTTGTTACTGGGACTCTCACTTATCGGCTTGGGATGGTGGCAGCAAACGCAAGTGTCCAGGCAGTTGCTTGAGGTCGAGTCGCAGCGCCAGGCCTTGGAGAGCCAAAAACAACAACTGGAAGCCGAATTGGCCAAGCGTCAGCCTAGTGCCGAGCTGGTCATTGAGCTGGAGCGTCGTACTCAGGAGCGAGAGCTCAAGGGTTTATTGTTGACCGAGCTTGGGCAGCGGGAGCGCATGACGTCCAAGGGCTTTGCGCCTGTGCTGCAGGAGTTGGCCCAAGTGTCCGATGGCAGCGTGTGGCTGAGCCGCATCAAACTTGAAGAAGACAAGCTGGAGTTTGAAGGTTTCGGCCAATATCCGCAGAGTCTGCCGCGCTGGATAGACAAGCTCAAACAAACAGAGAGTCTGAGAGGGCGCTCGTTTGCTTCCATGACCATGGCTCGGGAGCCAGGCCAGCCACTGGCCTTCGTCCTGACCAGTGAAGCCCGGGAGGTGAAGAAATGAATTTCCTTCGGCGTCTGGGCCAAGCCTTTGATGGTTTGAGTCAAAGAGAGAGGATCATGGTGGCGGGAGTCAGCCTGTTATTGCTGCTGTTTCTGCTGTATCTGCCGCTGGAGTCTTTCTGGCTGGAGCGCCAGAGCAATCTGCAACGCCTGCATGCCGGCCAGAGTAGCATCAAACTCAGTCAGCAACAGCTGGAGCTCTATCGCCAACGCCTAGCGGAAGACCCTGATACGCCGCTTAAGGCCCGCTTGGGGCAAGTCAATCGTGATATCGCCGCGTTGGATCAACAACTGGACCGCCAGATGGTCGACATGGTGCCCGCCAGCTATATGCCATCATTGCTTACCGCCTTGCTGGAACGGGTGCAAGGAATACAGCTGACCGGCTTCAAGTCTGTCGCCCCAACACCTTTGCTGGTGGTGGGTAAGGACGATGAGCAGCAGATGAATCTCTATAGTCACGGCATAGTGCTGGAGTTTGAAGGCGACTATTTCGCCGTGCTCAAGTTTGTGCAAGCGGTGGAAAACATGCCGGACAAGCTCTATTGGAAGCGCCTGGATTACCGGGTGTCTGAGTATCCCAAGGCCAGTGTGCAACTTGAGTTATACACGCTCAGCATCAATGAGGACTTTATCAGTGTGGCATCATCCAGCTAAGTGCTTAATTTTATTGGCGATGCTCTGCAGCCAGGGTCTGGCAGCAGCCAGCCTGCGGGACCCTACCATGCCGGCACAGGGGGTAAATTTGCCAGCCAAGGAGCAGGGAGGACAGGGCCTGATACTGAGCAGCCTGCTCAGCGGACCTCAGGGCAGGCGGGCCGTGATTAATAACCAAATTTACCGCCAGGGAGACAGGATTCAAGGGGTGGTGTTAAGCCGTATCGATCAGGACAGTGTTTTGCTGGCCGATGGTCGCCGACTCTATCTGTTTCAAGCGATTACCGAGCGCAAGGAAAAACATTAATGAAAACCAGACTCGCCTATATGCTGCCGTTGTTGGCTCTGGGCCTGGCGGCCTGCCAAACCACGGATAGGCCCAACCCAGCCGCCTCCAAAGAGGCGCTGCGCGATTCCATGGCGCAGCAAAATGCCAGGGCAGCGGTGCCTCCTCCGGCCAGCTTGCCTCCCGGTGTGCAGCAAGAGTTGAATGCCGATGGTCTTCTGGCCGGGCTGGCCGCACCTATGCAGACCGAGCGGCGTTTTGATGTCTCGGCCAATGATGTCGATGCCAAGGTGTTTTTCCCGAGTCTGGTGGAAGGCACTCCCTTCAGTGTGGCTGTGCACCCGCAAGTGAGCGGCAATATCTCTTTATCGCTCAAGGGCGTGACCCTGAGTGAAGCCTTGCAGGTGGTACAGGACATTTACGGCTATGAGATCAGCCGGGAAGGACGGATCCTGAGGGTCTATCCGGCAGGCCTGAGAACCGAGACTTTCCCGGTCAATTACCTCTATATGGAGCGTATCGGTCTGTCGCTGACTTCGGTCAGCTCGGGAAGGATCTCTGACAACAACAATAACAACAACAGCAATAACAACCTCAACAATAATGGCCTGAACAACGGCAATAACAGCAATTTCAGCAATAACCGTAGTAACAACAACGGCAACGACCAGAACAGCAATAACACCAACGGCACCTTCATCAGTTCCCGCACCAAGACAGATTTCTGGGGCGAGCTGCAAAAGACCCTGGAATCGATTCTCGGCAGCAGTGGCGACGGCCGCTCTGTAGTGGTCACTCCCCAGGCTGGCTTGGTAACCGTCAGAGCCAATCCGGACGAGCTGCGGCAGATCCGCAGTTTCCTCTCCACCGCCGAGAGCCATTTGCAGCGGCAGGTTATTCTGGAAGCCAAGATCCTCGAAGTGACCCTCTCCGATGGTTACCAGCAGGGGATCCAGTGGCAGGATGTGCTTGGCAGCGCTTTGGCCGACGGTAACACCAAGGTTAATTTTGGCACCAGCGAGGGCTCGTTTGGCGATCAGATCACTGAGGCCATAGGAGGGGTGACCTCTTTATCACTCAAGGGTACGGATTTCACCGCCATGATCACTCTGCTGGATACCCAAGGCGATGTCGATGTGCTCTCCAGCCCCAGGGTGACAGCGTCCAACAACCAGAAGGCGGTGATCAAAGTTGGCCGTGACGAATACTTTGTTACGGATGTCTCCTCTACCACAGTGGCCAGCACTACACCGGTGACATCACCTGAGGTGGAGCTGACGCCCTTCTTCTCGGGAATCGCTCTGGATGTAACGCCCCAAATAGACAAAGATGGCAGTGTCTTGCTGCATGTACATCCTTCGGTCACAGATGTGAAAGAGCAGAAAAAGAGCATCAAGATAAGTGACTCTTCGTTGGATCTGCCCTTGGCCCAGAGTGAAATCCGTGAGTCTGATACTGTCATCAAGGCGCTTTCCGGTGATGTGGTGGTGATTGGCGGCCTGATGAAGAGCGAGAATACCGAAGTGGTATCCAAGGTGCCGCTGCTGGGCGATATACCCTTTATCGGTGAAGCCTTTACCAACCGCAGTAAGTTAAAGCGCAAGACAGAGCTGGTGATTTTGCTCAAGCCGACCGTGGTAGTTGATGGCACCTGGCAAAAAGAACTGCAACGCTCTCAGAGCTTGCTTGACCGCTGGTATCCACAGGAATAGCTGCTTCTATGTATCTGCAGCATTTTGGCATGCAGAGCATGCCTTTTGCCCTGACCCCAAATACAGGATTTTTCCTGGGGTTGGCTCCCCATGTGGAGGCCTTGCAGGTGCTGCAGGTGGCGCTGCAAACCGGTGAAGGTTTTATCAAGGTCACCGGCGAAGTGGGAACCGGCAAAACATTGCTGTGCCGCAAACTGCTCAACGAGTTACCGCAGCAGTTTCGCTGCGCCTGGTTGCCCAATCCTTATTTGACCCCGGCAGAACTCAGGCTGGCGATTGCCGAGGAGCTGGGGATTGCCGTGAATGATATTAAAGATCAGCAGCAACTCAGTGGTCTTATCCAGCAGCAGCTGTTGGCGCTCAGTGCCCAGGGGCTCAATATTGTTTTGTTGCTCGATGAAGCCCAGGCCTTGCCGGATGAGAGTCTTGAAGCCTTGCGGCTGTTGACCAATCTGGAAACTGAGAGCCGCAAGTTGCTGCAGGTGGTGATCTTCGGCCAGCCCGAACTGGATTCGCGCCTGGCGCAACAAGAGTTTCGACAGTTACGCCAGAGGATCACCTTCAGTTATCGCTTGCGGCCGCTGACCCGGGATGAAGTCTATGCCTATCTGCGCCATAGATTGGCGGTGGCCGGCTATCAGGGGCCGGCGTTATTCAGCGCCGCAGACAGTAAACGTATCGCCGTGGCTGCCAGAGGGATCCCCAGATTGGTGAATATTTTGGCGCACAAGGCGCTGCTGCTCTGTTTCGGTGAAGGCAAACAGCAAGTGAAAACGGCGCATATCAAGGGCGCCATAAAGGATACCGAAGATGCTTCCCGTACTTCGAACTGGCGCTGGCTTTGGCCGACTCTGGCACTGCTCCTTACTTCAGTCGGCGCCTCGGTCGGGGTTTATGCCATGAAGGGAGTCTGGTTATGAGTGTGGTCAATCAGATGCTCAAGGACCTGGATAAACGCCAGCAGCCCCACAACTTAGCTCATGTGCCGGTGGGGCAGGCCAGTCAAGCGGCGGCCAATCCCTGGTGGTTGCTGCTCGGTGGCACGCTGCTTGGCATCTCTCTATTGGCGTTGGGGTTATGGTTGGGCGGTTATTTGGGAAGTGGCAGTCAAAGCGCTTCTCAAACCCTAAACCAAAGTAGTGACCGAGCAGAGCCATCGCAGACAGTGCCGTATGAGCCGGGACCCACGGGCCGTAATCGGCCGCAGCCGAAAGTAGTCTCAAGCGCTGCCGATGGCAGCGATAGATTAAGTTTGGAGCCTGAGGCGCAGAACTCGGCGCTGCAACTTCCCAGCAAGAGCCTGGCTCCAAGTGAACAATCCAAAGCTCCTGATACGGGCTTGAATGCTCAAGGCTCAGCCTTTGAAACAAAAAGCTCTGAAACGAACGACTTTGAAACAAAAAGCCCGGAAATGTATGGCTCAGAAACAGGCAACTTAAAATCAAGCCGGGCCGATGACAGCCTTGAAACCAGTGCAGTTGCCGAACGTTTGGCAGCCAAGGAAGAGCCGCTCGGACTGGAGGCTGGACAAGAGCCGGCTCAGTCAGTGCAAATAGAAAGACCTGGTCGCAATGAAAAATCAGGCTTGGATCAGAAGCCCAGCCCCAATGAGAGTGGCCGGATAACCCAATCCACATCAGGGGTTGCCAAGCCAAGCCAGGCGAAAATGAGTGTGACTCAGGTATCTCTGACCCCGGCAGAGCTGTCGCAAAAGAAATTACAACAGGGACAACAGGCTAAGGAACTGGGGCAGTTGGACAAGGCAATGTCGGCCTATGCCGAAGCCTTGCGTTTGAATGATGCCAATCACAACGCCCGCCAGGAGCTGGCGGCGCTGTTTTATGGCCGCGGCGAATTGGACAAGGCAGCAGTACTGCTGCGTCAAGGCGCCGAAAGCTATCCGCAGCAACCGACCTTTTGGTTGTTGCTGGCCCGGGTGCAGAAGGCTCGCAGCGAGTTACCTCTGGCGCTCGCCAGTTTGCAACAGATAGCCGATGGCAGCGAGCTTGGGCGCGAGAAATGGCTGCTGCAGGCGGAAATTGGCCAAAGCCTCAAGGATTGGCCCTTGGTACAACAAAGTTATCTTAGCCTGATCCGGCAGGATGCCTCCCAGGGACGCTGGTGGTTGGGGCTGGCCTATGCCCAGGATGCGAGTGGTGATTATGACGCTGCCAAGGCCAGTTACCAGGAAGCACTCAAGCGCCAGGGCTTGTCCTCGGATGCTCGTGATTACATAGAAAACCGACTCGCCCAGATAGGAGGCCGCCAGTGAAACCCAAGTTGAAAATGCGCCTCGGTGATCTCCTGGTACAGGAGCAGATTATCAGCGAGGTGCAGCTGCAAAACGCGCTGTCACAACAAAAGCAAACCGGCCGCAAGCTGGGGCGCACCCTGATAGACATGGACTTTATCAGCGAGGAGCAGCTGCTGCAGTTTCTCTCGCATCAGTTGAATATTCCCTTTATCGATATCAGCAAACGCCCCATTCCTACCGAGGTGGTCAACCTCTTGTCCGAAGTGCAGGCACGGCGTTTTCGGGCTCTGGTGATTGAAGCCGACAAGGATTCTGTGCTGGTGGCCATGAGCGATCCTGCCGATCTGCAGGCGCTGGATGAATTGGATGTGCTATTGGCACCAAGACGCCTGAAACTGGCGGTGGTCAAGGAACAGCAGCTGTTCGATGCTTTTGACAACCTCTATCGTCGCACCGGCCACATTGCCCAGATGGCCGGCAAGCTGGAGGAAGAATACGCCGCCGATGATCAGTTTGATCTCGCCAGTCTGACCGAAGGTGACAGCGACAACGAAACCACAGTGGTTAAGCTGTTGCAGTCGATTTTCGAGGATGCAGTACAGATCCGCGCCTCGGACATTCACATTGAACCCGGCGACAAGTCGCTCAGGATCCGCCAGCGGGTGGATGGTCTGTTGCAGGAAAACGTGCTCAAAGAGGTCAATATTGCCGCAGCGCTGGTGCTCAGGCTCAAGCTGATGGCCGGCTTGGATATCTCGGAAAAACGTTTGCCCCAGGATGGCCGTTTTCATATTGAAATCAAAGGCCATCAGATAGATGTGCGTATGTCTACCATGCCCATCTATCACGGCGAGTCTGTGGTGATGCGGCTGTTGGACCAATCGGCAGGGCTCTTGACCCTGAATGAAACCGGAATGCCGCCGCATATTCTCGAGCGGGTACGGCGGCAGATAAAACGCCCCCACGGCATGTTGTTGGTCACAGGTCCTACAGGTTCGGGTAAGACAACCACTCTTTACGGCATTCTCAGTGAGCTGAACAAGGCTGAGAGTAAGATCATTACCGTGGAAGATCCGGTGGAATACCAACTGCCGCGGATCAACCAGGTGCAGGTCAATCACAAGATAGGCCTGGATTTTTCCAATGTACTGCGCACCACCCTGCGCCAGGATCCCGACATCATAATGGTGGGGGAGATGCGGGATCAGGAAACCGTCGAAATCGGCTTGCGCGGTGCCCTGACAGGTCACTTCGTGCTCTCGACCCTGCACACCAATGATGCCATTACCAGTGCCCTGCGTTTGCTTGATATGGGGGCGGCCAGTTATTTGGTGGCCAGTGCCCTCAGGGTCATCATAGCCCAGCGCCTGGTGCGGCGGGTGTGTAAGAACTGCGCCACCGATTATCAGCTCACGCCGCAGGACAGGGTCTGGCTCCAGAGTATCAGCAAGCGCGACTTTTCCGATGCCAGGCTCAGAGTGGGCACAGGGTGTCAGAGCTGTTCCGGCACCGGCTATCGTGGCCGGATTGGGGTATTTGAGATCCTCGAACTGGATGAAACCATGATAGAGGCGATGCGCAGCGGTAATCCCCATGAGTTTGCCCGTGCCGCTTACGCCAGCGAGCAGTTTACCCCGCTGGCTGAATCGGCTCTGGAGTATTTACGCAGCGGCCTGACGACCATAGAAGAGGTCGCCAAGCTGGTGGAAGATGTCTCCGAGTCTCAAGTGCCGTTGGCGGCCGAGATGATGGAACGGGATGAGGTCTGATTATGCCGCTCTATGCCTATCGGGGCCGGGATGCCCGCGGTGAACAGGTCAAGGGACAATTGGATGCTGCTTCAGAGAGCGTGGCGGCCGATCTGCTGCTGGCCAGAGCCGTGATCCCATTGGAGCTCGTTGAGCTCAAGCCTGGCCCGGATCTCAGTCTCAAAGGTTTGCTCAAGCGTAGGGTTGGCCTGGATGAGCTGCAGATATTTACCCGGCAGATGTACTCCCTGACCCGCTCCGGCATTCCTATTCTGCGAGCCATTGCCGGGCTGTCGGAAACCACCCATTCCAAACGGATGAAAGAGGCATTGCAGGATGTCTCTGAACAGTTGACCGCCGGACGGCCGCTGTCGTCGGCAATGAACCACCATCCGGATGTGTTCGACGCCTTGTTCGTCTCCATGGTTCATGTGGGAGAGAACACGGGCAAACTGGAAGATGCTTTTCTGCAGTTGTCCGGTTATATCGAGCGGGAGCAGGAAACCCGCAGACGGATCAAGTCTGCCATGCGTTATCCCATGTTTGTTCTGTTGGCGGTGGCACTGGCACTGGTGATCCTCAATATTATGGTGATCCCCAAGTTCGCTGAAATGTTTTCCCGCTTCGGTGCCGAATTGCCTTGGGCGACCCGGTTGCTTATCGGTACTTCCAACCTGTTTGTCAATTACTGGCCCTTGATGCTGGTGGGGTTGGTGGTAACTGTACTCGGGGTGCGTTATTGGCATAGAACCGAGAAGGGCGAAAAACAGTGGGATCGCTGGAAACTGCATATTCCAGCGGTGGGTTCCATAATCGAACGCTCGACTCTGGCCCGTTATTGCCGCAGTTTTGCCATGATGTTGGGGGCCGGAGTGCCCATGACTCAGGCGCTCAGCTTGGTGGCCGATGCCGTAGACAACAGCTATATGCACGACAGAATCGTCAACATGCGCCGTGGGGTCGAAGCGGGGGAATCCATGCTGAGGGTTTCCAATCAGAGTCAGTTGTTTACGCCCCTGGTGTTGCAGATGGTTGCTGTTGGGGAAGAAACCGGCCGTATAGATCAACTGCTCAATGATGCCGCCGATTTTTACGAAGGTGAGGTAGATTATGACCTCAAGAACCTCACCGCCAGGCTGGAACCTATTTTGATCGGCATAGTGGCCATTGTGGTGCTGATCCTGGCCCTGGGTATCTATCTACCTATGTGGGACATGCTCAATGTAGTCAAGGGAGGTCGCTGATGCCAAGCCAGCATCAGGCCGAGGAAGATCTGCTACGAACCTTCGCCAGACTGGCCGCGCTGCTGCTGTTGTTGGTCATTCTGGCGGTGTTGGGAGTACGTTATTTTTCAGCCGTGGATCAGGTGTCGGCCAGGGGGTTGCAGCTTGAACACCACAGGTTGCTGAATGTATTGGCCATGGTGAGATCCCAGTGGCTGAGCCTGGGACGCCCTGAACAGATGCAACTGGATTGGCAGACGCTGGAACGCCCAGAGCCTCCAGGTCAATTGGCTATGAATAAGGCCGGTTGGCCACAGGCGCCCAGCCGGGATGACAGCGGCTGTGTGGCTCTTTGGCAACAGCTTCTGGGAGGCATGCCGGATAAGGCTGTTATCCGGGTGCAGTTTCTCAGCCAGGATCAAAGCTGCCGCTATGTGAGCCCTGCCGGTGAGAGCCTGAGTTATCAAATGGACACCGGCAGGGTCATTTTTTTGACAGCTGATACAGATTATTGACCGAGTTGGTTTTTTATCTTAACGGAACTGCTAAAATCAGTGGCGAACAGGTGGAGGAAACCTAGATGAAACGACAGATGCAAGGCTTCTCGTTAATCGAGCTGGTGATAGTGATAGTGATCCTGGGCCTGCTGGCTGCAACCGCTATTCCGCGTTTTTTGAATGTGACAGATGATGCCGAGGATGCCAGTCTCGAAGGTGTAACAGGTGGCCTCGCCACTGCAGTCAGTTTTGTGCGTTCCCAATGGGAGGTCGATGGTCGCCGTAACAACTCGGTGATCCTTGATGGTACGACAGTGTCTCTGGATACCCGCTTCGGCTATCCGACCGGTACTGGCAATACCTCGGCCACTTCCATGGATGATGCCAGTTGCCAGCAAGTGTTCAATACCGTGCTGCAGAGTGCACCCAAGAATGTGCTTTACAGTGCCGATGCCAGAGATCAACGCTATACCGTCAGGGCCTTGGAAGGAGCAGGTGCAAGCGCTACAGCCATTGACGGCACTGTGGTAACCGGGCTGGATCTCTGCGTCTACCATCAGGTGGCATCTCTGGTGCTGAATCAAAGCTCGGGGGTGGCGACACCGGCTCCGGATCTCAACACCACAGGCGCCAAGGGAATTACCTATAACCCGGGTACCGGCCAGGTATTGAGTTTCAGCAACTGATTGAATTGAATTTTTTGAACTAAAGGAAAGCGCTATGCAAAGGCAACAAGGTTTCACCCTGATTGAACTGGTGGTGGTGATCATAATTCTCGGTATTCTGGCGGTGGTCGCTGCGCCCAAGTTTATCAATCTGCAATCCGATGCCAGGGTGTCTACCCTTCAGGGAATGAAGGCGGCACTTCAGGGGGCCAATGCCATGGTGTATTCCAAGGCTGTTATTGCCGGTCAAGGTAAAACTACGGGTGAGAGTGTTGTCATTGGAAAGAGCGGTAACAGTGATATTAGTGTTACTGTGGATTATGGATATTTGGACAGTGCGGCCAATTCCACCACAGTGAAAACCAATCTGGAAAAAGCTATGGACAATACTTTCGAGGCTATTACCGGAACAGATACCGTTGCAACTGAAGACTTTGGGGTGATCTATGTTAGTGACACTTCTTTCATTATTGTCCCTAAGGGTAAGAAAGGCAGTGAGGCCTGTCGTATTAACTATACCCCAGCCACAGCAACTTCGTTGCCACAGTATGTGGTAACTGGTACAGATTGCTAATTTGAAAGGAATAGAAAATGAAAAAACAACAGGGTTTTACGCTGATTGAATTAGTGGTGGTGATTATCATTTTGGGGATACTGGCTGTCACTGCAGCGCCTAAGTTTTTGAATCTGCAATCTGATGCAACCAAGTCAACTCTTTCTGGTATGAAAGCAGCGTTACAGGGCGGTAATTCCTTGCTCTATTCGAAAGCTGCTATTCAAGGTAAAGAAAAAGACGACGGTAGCAATGGTGACAATGTTGATCTTACAGGGGATGGTAGTGCGGATATCACTGCTGTATATGGGTATGTGAAGGCTGATGCAACCAATATTCTCAAAATTCTGGAAGCAGATACCACCTCCAGCGGGGACTGGGTTATCGCAGCTCCCAGCGCAGCCAATGTCAGTGCTGCTGATGTGATCATTTATCGCAAGGGAACAACGCCTTCAGACACCTATAAATGCTTTGTTGAGTATTCGGAAGCTACCAGTAACTCATTGCCCGTATATGAGATCGTGGATACCAACTGCTAATAGCCTGTAGCTGAAAAGGCCTGCCAAGCAGGCCTTTTTTACGTCAGGATTCAAACTATTGGGCTTATTTGCCATACTTGACTGAGTATGGAATTGGCGGGAAATCATATGGCTGTGACCAAGGGGACAGGCACCCGGGGATTTACTCTGGTGGAGTTGGTAGTGACTATCATGTTGCTGGCCATACTTTCCGTCGTGGTGCTGCCAAAATTGGTATCCTCCAGCAGTTACAGCGCCTGGACGCTGCGACAGGAATTGATTGCCGAGTTGCAAAAGACTCAGATGTTGGCACTCAATAATCCCGACCGTTGCTATCGGCTCTCCATCAGCAGCGGCGCTTATCAACTCAGCCATTTGACCCAGGACTGTACGAGCGTCATCCGCAACAATAGCGCCGAAAGTCTGCCGCGTAATACCCGGATACTGCTTCAAAGTAACGGTGCTGACAGTTTTCAGATCCAGTTCGATGCTTTGGGCCGCACCAACCTTGCCTGCAGTGGCGCCTGCCTCTCTGTGGTCGCCGATGAAACCCTGACTATCGCCATAGAGTCCGAGGGCTATATCCATGAGGGCTGAAGCGCGGGGATTCACCCTGATAGAGCTGGTGATCGGCATGTTGGTGCTCGGTATCGCCCTGGTGCTGTTGACCAGTGTGCTGTTTCCCCAAAGCGATCACGCGGCGCAGACCCTGCATAGAGTGCGCAGCGCCGAGTTGGCTCAGGCTGTGATCAATGAAATCTGGGGCAAGCGTTATGATGAGCATAGCGGCGCCAACGGTGGTCTACCCGCCTGTGACGGTTTGGGCGGTGTCAGTTGTACCCAGGTTAGCGATTATGGCCCGGATGGTGAGAGTCGGGATCAGTTTGACGATATCGACGATTACCATGGCCTTAACGAGCAGAGCCTGATGCTTAATTCCAGCCTGAGTTACCTGAGTCACTACCCTGGGTACAGTCTCAGCGTCCAGGTATCCCAGTATCAAGCCAACAGCAAGTTGGTGACTGTCACGGTAACTACCCCTGCGGGCGAGGCTATCCGTTACGACGTGCTGAGGAGTAATTTCTGATGCGCAGCAGGCAGGGTAAGAGATTCATACAGATCAAAGGACAAGGTTTCGCCAAGGGCTTTACCTTGGTGGAGTTGGTCACAGTGATCCTTATCCTGGGGATTCTGGTGGTGGGTGTCAGCAGCTTTATTATCTTTGGTACCCGTATTTTTGTGGATTCTACCGCCGTCGACAGAGTGCTGGGCAGCAGTCGTTTCGTGATGGAGCGACTGAGCCGGGAGCTGCGTAATGCCGTGCCTTCCAGTCTCAGGTTGCAGTCCAGCTCTCAGCTGCAGTGTTTGGAGTTTCTGCCCATCAGTGCCAGCGGCAGCTATCTGTCATTGCCACTGGCGCCGGATGTCCTAGCGGACAATGCCACAGTGTTTGCGCCGGCAACGGCTATTTCGGCCGGTGAACAGCTGTTGGTATACCCGCTGACCAATGCGGAGATTTATGGCAGTGGCAGCAACAAGCGCCACGCCATAGATAAGGTGGTGCTCAATGGCTCACAGCTGACCTTGCAGTTTGCCGCTGCGGTTAATTTTGCCGAAGCCTCACCGGCGAAGCGTTTTTATGTGGCCGGGCAACCTGTCAGCTATTGTTTTTCTCCGGTGAATGGCAGCATTCGCCGTTATAGCAACTATGGTTATCATGCCGGTCAACCTCTGCCCGATACTATGGGCTCTGGAGCCTTGATGGCCGAAGGCTTGAGCAATGATATTGCCACCAACCCGGCGGTGCAGCTGTTGCCTGCCACTCTGGTCAACAACGCCATAGTGCAATTGCGGCCAGAGTTCTCGGTCGTCGGAGAGCATTTTCAGTATCAACATCAAGTGCAGGTGATCAATGTTCCCTAGTCGAAATTATCACTGTTATGCGCAAAAGCATCAGGGCGGCAGCGCCTTGGTGATAGCCATCTTTGTAATATTGGTGATGTCGCTGTTGGCCGTGACTCTGTTGCGGGTTGGCGGCGACGCCGATGAAAGCGTCAACCTGGAAGTCTGGGGCTTAAGGGCGCTCAACGCCGCCAACAGCGGCGCCGATGCGGCTCTGGCCAGGCTGTTTCCCTTAAGCGGCGGCATTGCCGGCTGCGCCGCCGTGGGCTCAAGCTGGACAGCGCCGGATGTGACCGGATTTCACGGCTGCAATGTACAGCTCAGTTGCGATACCTTAAGCCAGGACACCAGCCCGGGCAGTACCAAGTTGTATCGTATTCGCAGCACGGCGGTATGCGAGAGCGGCAGTTGTGGTGTGGGCGCGGCAGATGACAGTCAATGCCTGAGAGTGAGCCGGGTTGTGGAGGTGGAAGCCCGTGAATAGTCGCATATTACTCTTGCTCGGGATATTGCTTGGCGGCCTGCCTGCGCTGGCACTGGCGGTGCCTCAGTGCAGTGATATATTTACCGACCCTCCGACAGGGAACCATTTCAATGATGGTTTTGTGCCGCCTGCCAATCTGCCGCCTAGCCGTGGTAACTTAACTTGTAGACAAAGTTGGTTTGATCCTTTTTTTTGTGATCAGTCACTGGCTCCGGGAGATTATGATTTTGATCGCGGTAGTTTCTCCCATGGCAGTTTCCTGAATCCAACAACAACGACCACCAGGTTATATTTCGATGACCTAGAGCTGAACAATGCCACTCTGAACCCAGGTGGAAAGGCCGAGAATCTGATCATCTATGTGCGTAACTCTTTGAGTATCAATGGTCATGACACCATAAATGCGATCTTGTATGTCGAGGGCGCAGTGCAGATAGCTGGAAATGGGTCCTTGGATGGCGCTCTGGCATCTGGGGGGGCTTTGGTGATTACCGGTAACTCGGATGTGGATATTGATCTCGGTGCAGTCGAAGACGCCGATTTTGGCGGCATGTGCAGTAATGACCAAACGCCAGTGCTGGGGTGTTTCAGCGATGACTTCAGTTCGGCTTCCCTATCGGCAGATGATTGGGCCATCAAGGTGCTGGGCAATTCAGTACCGCCCAGCATAGTGGGCGGGCGTCTGCGTTTGACCCCTGCCCGAGGCAATCAGGCAACCTCCAGTACCTATCAGCGCTTATTTCCGGCCGAAGGCAACCTGGTAACAGTTGAATTTGATTATTACGCCTGGTCGTCACAGAGTGGTACCGGCGGTGATGGTGTGGCGGTGATCCTTTCTGATGCGGCCGTGACGCCGCAGCCGGGCAGTTTTGGTGGCGCCTTGGGTTATGCCCAGCGTAATGATGGCACCCCGGGCTTTGCCGGAGGCTGGTTGGGGGTGGCACTGGATGAATACGGCAACTTTTCCAACCCCACAGAAGGGCGTATCGGAGGCCCGGGATTTCGCCGCCAAGCCGTGTCTATTCGGGGCGCTCAGGCCGGTTCCTATCGATACCTGACAGGTACAGTTGCCAATATTTATCCCAAGATAGATGTGCGCAGCAGCTATTACCCAGCTCCTGGGCACAGGTATAAGATTACCGTAGATTCCCGCCAGGCCAACATGGCTATGGTGTCTGTTGAGCGAGATACAGGTGCCGGTTACCAAACTTTGGTGAGCCCATTCAATGCCCGGAGTTTTATTGGCCAAGGGAGTGTGCCGACAGATTTTTACCTGTCGCTTACCGGTTCTACCGGCGGTTCCAACAACAACCATGAGATAGACAATTTCCAGGTTTGCGCTTTGGACTCCAAGGCCGTGGGTGAGCAGGTTCATCATTTTGAGTTTGATTACAGCAGCGCGCCTTTTACCTGTCGTGCCGAACCCATCACCTTGAGGGCCTGTAAAAATGCCAGCTGCTCAGAGCTCTTCACAGGTACTGTCACCGCCAATCTGAGCCCTAACCCCGTCAGTAACGGCCGTTGGTTGCCGGCAAGTTCGGTGACCTTTAATGGTGGCAGTACCCAAATTCAGCTGCAAAAGTTTGATCAAACGCCGCTGACACTGGGGGTTTCCTCCTCGACTCCGGCCACCCGCCCAGGCAGTGATACCCTTTGCCGAAGAGGCAGCGGTCCCTTGAGTACGGCCGCCTGTCGCCTGAGTTTTGCCGATAGTGGTTTCATTTTTGATGTGGCAGATAAGCTGGCCAACAAGCCAGAGACAGGAGTGCTTGTTAAGGCTATGAAGTCAGATGGCACAGCCCAGTGTGTACCGGCCTTTGCCAGTACCAACAAGACGCTTTCGTTCTGGAGTGAGGCGCTGTCGGCAGTTGTCGGTTCACCCAAGGTGCAACTGAAACCGACAGGCGCCCTGAGCTGGCAGGATATAGGCAGCAATCAAGCTGCCGCCACACCGCTGACCTTGGCCTTCGACAGTCAAGGCCAAAGCCGAATCGATATCAATTATGGCGATGCCGGTCGGGTCGAGCTAAATACCCTCTATAGAGGAACGACCAGCGAAGGGGATGCCGGGCTGGTGATGCATGGCGCCGATGATTTTGTCAGCTTCCCGTTGGGATTCTGTGTCGAGGTAGAGCAATACTGCCAGGCCGCGGATGCCTCCTGTGCGCCTTTTCGGCGAGCGCAGGAAAATTTCCCACTCAGCATCAGTGCCAAAGCCTGGGCGGATAATGGTAATGCCGATTTCTGTAAAAACCTCACCACACCTTCCTATCAGCAGGCAGATCTCTCTTTATGGCATAAGCTGATTGCACCGGCTTCAGGTCAACCCGGTAAACTGCAGCTGCAGCAGTATGATCATTTGCGCCAGCAAACGCCTGAGAATAACCGGCTCGCTCAGGCGGTCAGTGAGGTTGGGGTGTTTGAATTCGGCGTCACGGCGCCTTTGCCCTACGAGGGCAGTGTGGCCTTCCCGAGCCTGGTGGCCAGCGCTTATTGGCAGGGACCTAGCGGCAAAACCATAATGCCAGTCGGGCGTTTTGTGCCGGCCTTTTTCCGAGTCGATGAACCCAGTTTGCTGCCGGCCTGTAATGGTTTCAGTTACATGGATCAGCCATTTGAAGTCAGTTATAAAGTCAGCGCTTTGGCACTGGATAGACAAGTGACTCAAAACTATGTCGGTGATTTTGCCAAGGCTTACAGTCATTATCAGGCAGCCAATCAATTCGACGGAGTGGCGTTGGACAGCCGAGTTTCGGGGGGCGAGATCACTTCAGATACCTGGGTGGATGGCCTGGCTGAGTTCCAAGGGCAACTCAAGTTTGCCCGCAAGGACCCGGTTGCAACAGACGGGCCTTTCCCGCTTTTGGATATAGGCCTGGAAATTCAGGATCCGGACAAGATTGCCGAGCTGCTGGACAGCAATATGCAAAGCGATTTCAGCGGTGACTGCTCTGTGGCAGGCAGCTGCAGCGCCGTGCGTCTTGGTAGCCAAAAGATGCGTCATGGGCGTTTGCTGTTGGACAATACCTTTGGCCCGGAAACCCAAATCTTGAGCATGGCGGCGAGGACAGAGTATTGGGATGGCAGTGGCTGGCGTTTGAACGCCCTGGATAACTGCAGTGTGTTCAACACGCCGCTTGAATATCAACAGGATCAACTCACCCTGGGTTACCACTATGAACCTGCGCTCAGTGCCGGGCAGAGTATTAGCCGCTCCGCCAGCGGCGGCAACACAGTCACAGCCTTTGGCGGCGAGTTTGAACTCTTGTGGCGTGCGCTCGGAAGCTCCGGCTATCGCGGCAAGGTGACGGCGCCGCTCAAGACGCCTGAATGGTTGCAGTGGTACTGGAATTGGAATGGGCTTAATGACGGCACACTTAGCGACCCCAGAGCCAGTGCCTTCTTTGGCCGTTATCGCGGCAACGACAGGATCATCAGTTGGCGGGAAGTTAACTGAAGCCGAATAACAACAGTGTGAAGCAAATCACTAAAGCGCCAAGATGTAGATAATTTAACTTTGTCTTCAACTCACATTGAGCATAATCGACAGCCTCTGCTGTATTTGGCTGATTAAATTATGTTGGAAGCGCTTGCGGGTTTGGGGTGGATCTGGTCTTTGGGGCTGATCCTGGCTGTACTTTTTGTGTTGGCATACGAGTTTATCAATGGCTTCCACGACACCGCCAATGCGGTAGCCACTGTGATTTATACCAATGCCATGCCGGCCAGAGGCGCTGTGCTGGCCTCGGCGCTGTTCAATTTTGCCGGGGTGTTGCTGGGGGGGCTCGGTGTGGCGTACGCCATAGTGCATCTGCTGCCGGTCGGGCTCTTGTTGGACATGGACTCCTCCCAAGGCCTGTTGCTGGTGTTCTCCCTGCTGTTCTCGGCCATCGTCTGGAACCTGGGTACCTGGTTCTTCGGTATTCCCGCCTCCAGCTCCCACACTCTGATCGGCTCCATCATGGGGGTCGGTGGCGCCTATGCCTGGCTCAACGGCCAATCGCCGCTGGATGGGATCAATACCGGCAAGGCGATAGATATCATGCTCTCCTTGCTCTTGTCTCCAACCCTGGGCTTTATTCTGGCGGCGATTTTGCTGTTGGTGATGAAACGTATCTGGCGTAAGCCCAAACTGCATCGCACTCCGGCAGAGCAGATGGCGGTCAACGGCAAGAAGCATCCGCCATTTTGGGCCCGGATTACCTTGATAGCCTCAGCCATGGGGGTCAGTTTCGCCCATGGCTCCAACGATGGTCAGAAGGGCATAGGTCTGGTGATGTTGGTGCTTATCTGCATGGCGCCGGGTTATTTTGCCCTGGACTTGAACAGCCAGGGTTTCGATATGGACAAGACTCAGGATGCCAACCGGCGCATCATGGCTCTGTATGAGCGCAACCCGCAGCTGGTGGCTAACCTGGGTGAGCACGCCGCTGACAGTCGCTGTCAGGACTCGGCCATAGCTTCGATGCAGAGCCTGGATAGGCTCCTTGAACAAGGGAGTACAGTAACAGAGTTGACCCAGGAACAGCGCCGGCAAGCCAGGCAGTTGATCCTTTGTATCGATGACAGCACTCGTAAGTTGGCCAAGCAGCCCTTGCCAGGAGCCGAGGCTACTCAATTGAAGCACTGGCGTGGTCAGCTTAACGCCATGACCGAATATGCGCCGCTATGGGTCATAGTAGCCGTTGCCCTGGCTCTGGGTTGCGGCACCATGGTGGGCTGGCGCCGGATTGTGCACACGGTTGGCGAGAAAATCGGTAACGGTGGCATGACCTACAGTCAGGGGATAGCCGCGCAGTTGACCGCCGCCGGTTCTATCGGTATCGCCAGTATGACAGGCATGCCGGTATCCACCACCCATATCCTGTCTTCGGCCGTGGCTGGCACCATGGTAGCTAACGGCTCCGGGCTGCAAAAAAATACCATCAAACAGATCCTGTTAACCTGGGTACTGACATTGCCTATGACCATAGTTTTGTCGGCCGGGCTCTTTATGTTGGTGCAAGCCTTTTTCGCTTAAGAAATGTACAAATCATGTCAAGGGATTGGCATGATCCAAGCTTTTGGCAACTTTATTTCAGCGCATTCCGATCTCTTTTACCGAGATATGCTAAAAACCCTCACGGATTAGCGAATGTTAACTCCGTGAGTCTTGTGGAATGCCGGAGGCATTGATAAAGTTAGCTGATTTTCATTTCTTCTGACTCCACAGAATACAGGCTAGTTACATGTTCAAGAAGCTGCGTGGCATTTTTTCTAACGATCTGTCGATCGATTTGGGTACAGCTAACACTCTCATTTATGTTCGTGAAGAAGGCATTGTATTGAATGAGCCTTCCGTGGTCGCCATCCGTGGCGAACGAAGCAGCTCTGGGCAGAAATCCGTGGCCGCCGTCGGTACTGAGGCGAAGCAGATGCTGGGACGTACCCCCGGTAATATTCAGGCCATCCGCCCAATGAAAGATGGGGTTATCGCCGACTTCTACGTGACCGAGAAGATGCTGCAGCACTTTATCAAGCAAGTGCACAACAACAGCTTTTTCCGTCCAAGCCCCAGGGTACTCGTGTGTGTGCCTGTAGGTGCCACTCAGGTTGAACGCCGCGCGATCAAGGAGTCAGCGATGGGCGCCGGCGCCCGTGAGGTTTACCTGATTGAAGAGCCAATGGCAGCCGCCATAGGGGCCGGCCTGCCGGTTTCCGAAGCCACTGGCTCCATGGTGGTGGATATCGGTGGTGGTACCACTGAAGTGGCCATCATCTCGCTCAACGGCGTGGTTTACTCCTCTTCCGTGCGTATCGGTGGTGACAAGTTTGACGATGCCATCATCAACTATGTGCGCCGCAACTACGGCAGCCTGATTGGTGAAGCCACAGCCGAACGCATCAAGCACACAATCGGCACGGCTTATCCAGGCGATGAAGTACTGGAGATTGAAGTGCGCGGCCGTAATCTGGCCGAAGGGGTACCGAGAAGCTTTACCCTGAACAGCAATGAGATACTCGAAGCGCTGCAAGAGCCGCTGTCGGGCATTGTCAGTGCCGTGATGGTAGCACTGGAGCAGTCGCCTCCAGAGTTGGCGTCCGACATCTCTGAGCGCGGTATGGTGCTCACAGGTGGTGGTGCCTTGCTGCGGGATCTGGACCGTCTGCTGATGCAGGAAACCGGGATCCCTGTAATGGTCGCCGAAGATCCGCTTACCTGTGTGGCCCGCGGCGGCGGTAAAGCACTGGAGATGATCGATATGCACGGCGGTGACCTGTTCTCAGAAGAAAACTAATACTTTCCAGCACAGGCGGTATCTTACCGCCTTAGCTTTTCTATGAAGCCTATTTTTGTTCGCGGTATTTCAAATCAGTTCAGGTTGACACTGGCAGTGCTCATGTCGGTGATCCTGCTGGTTGCCAATGATCGTCTCGAACCTGCGAGACAGTCGCTGGCATCCTTACTGAGCCCTCTACAGTACCTGGCCAATGTGCCAGGTGAGCTGCTGGATTGGTCTGCCCAGAGTCTGGCGACCCGTGACATGCTGGAGCAGCAAAACAAAGAACTCTTGCGCCAGCAAATGCTGATGAGTGAAAGACTGCAGCGTTTTGAACACCTGCGCCAGGAAAACCAACGCTTGCGTGAACTGCTGGGCTCGCCGGTGCATATGGACTCGCGCAAGATGGTGGCCGAGGTGATGGAAGTAGCCAGCGACCCCTTCCATCACTATGTGGTGATCAACCACGGCAGCCGCAACGGCGTGTTTGTTGGTCAGCCCGTGGTGGATGCCCAGGGGGTTGTCGGCCAAGTGGTGCAGGTCAGCGAACTCACCGCCAGGGTGTTGCTGCTCTCCGACCCCAAACACGGCTTGCCGGTGCGTATTACCCGCAACGATGTGCGCCTGATAGCCAACGGCATAGGCGAACTCGATGAGATAGAACTCAGACACGTGGCCAAGAGTACCGACATCAAGGTCGGCGATTTGCTGGTGACTTCCGGGCTGGGCAACCGCTTCCCGGAAGGTTATCCGGTGGCGCGGGTGATTTCGGTTTCCCGGGACGATGGCCAGAGTTACCTTAAGGTCACGGCGCAGCCGCTGGCGGCGCTGGATCGAATCCGTTATCTGCTGCTTATCTGGCCTGAAGACCATCCCGGCGCCAAGCCTGAGTCACAAGAGCCGGCTGCAACCGACGCCAACAGTGGAGCCGAATCATGAGTCTGGAAAATGCCAATGGCCGTTTGGCGGTATGGCTGACCCTGCTGCTGGGTATGCTGCTGCAGATCATGCCGGTACCGGAAATGTTCAGCGCCTGGCGCCCCGATTGGTTGGTGCTGGTGATGATCTATTGGGCCGTGGCGCTGCCCCACAGATACAATATTCTCACCGCCTGGGTGTTGGGGGTGCTACTGGATATTCTACTGGGAGCTACCCTGGGGATCCGCGCACTGGCCATTTCCCTGGTGATCTATGTGGTGGTACTGCACTTTCAGAAGTTGCGTAACTTCCCCATGTGGCAGCAGTCTTTGGTGATCGCCAGCTTGATCTGCTTCTATCATCTGATTATTTTCTGGGCCCAGTTTGTGGTATCAGGGGCGCATTTCACCATGGAGCTATTCCTGCCTTCCCTGTCCAGCCTGGTCATTTGGCCCTGGGTCTTCTGGATACTGCGCCGCATCAGGCGCCACTACAAGGTACGTTAATATGCCGCTGATTTTGGCCTCAGCCTCCCCCAGACGCCGCGAGCTTTTGGCACAGCTGGCGCTGGGAAATCCGAACTTTGGTTTTGAGATCCTGCCCGCCGATATCGACGAGAGTCATCAAGCCGGGGAAACCCCGGAGCAGTTTGTCAGCCGTTTGGCCGAAGAGAAGGCGGCAGCAGGTTTAGCCCTGTGGTG
This sequence comes from Shewanella sp. BJSY2023SW005, assembly GCF_047314585.1. Classification (NCBI taxonomy): domain Bacteria; kingdom Pseudomonadati; phylum Pseudomonadota; class Gammaproteobacteria; order Alteromonadales; family Shewanellaceae; genus Shewanella; species Shewanella sp. BJSY2023SW005. Next base: position 67,253 of record NZ_JBKORJ010000026.1, on the reverse strand, counting down.
CGGGAACCCTGAACATCAGCAAGGGTCTGATACTCTAGTGCTGGGCTCAGATACTATAGTGGTATTGGGCGACAGAATTTTGGGTAAACCCGTGGACAAGGCCGATGCCTGCGCCATGCTCAAGAGCCTAAGTGGCCGCAGTCATCAGGTGATGACTGCCGTGGCCTTGACCGATGGCAAGCACACAGAGGCGGCTATGGTGGTCACCCAGGTGTACTTCTGCGACTTGAGCGATGCCGATATTCAGGCCTATGTTGCTTCGGGCGAGCCCATGGACAAGGCGGGAGCCTATGGCATTCAGGGGCTGGGTGGCAGCTTTGTCGCCAAGATTGAAGGCAGTTATTCTGCGGTAGTGGGCCTGCCCATGGCCGAAACCCGGTCGCTGTTGCACAAGGCCGGATGTTTGTAAGCTCGCTTACACAAACTGACGAATTTTTAGCAGCTTTAACGCCCGCCAGCCGATAAAATCAATGAATTAACATCCAACAAGGGTAAATCGTGAATACCAGTCGCACAGTCAATAGCAAGGCTCCGCGGAAGATGGGGTCAGAACTGCTGATCAATGTGACGCCCACGGAAGCGCGAGTCGCATTGGTAGAACACGGTGTCCTGCAGGAAGTGCATATCGAGCGGCGTATGAAGCGCGGCCTGGTGGGCAATATCTACAAGGGCAAGATCAGTCGGGTTTTGCCCGGGATGCAGGCGGCATTCGTCGATATCGGCCTGGAAAAGGCGGCCTTTCTGCATGCCTCGGACATAGTGCCGCACACAGAGTGTGTTGCCGATGTGGAAAAGGGCAACTTCGTGGTGCGTGATATTGCCGAGCTGGTACGTCAGGGCCAGGACATCATGGTGCAGGTGGTCAAAGACCCCCTGGGCACCAAAGGCGCGCGGCTGACCACAGACATTACCCTGCCTTCCCGTTACCTGGTGTTTATGCCGGGCTCAAGCCATGTGGGCGTTTCTCAGCGAATAGACTCCGAAGAGGAGCGGGCGCGGCTGAAGAAGATTACCCTGCCTTTTGTCGACGATGACGGCGGCTTTATTATTCGCACCGCGGCCGAAGGCATAGGTGAGGATGAACTGGCGCAGGATGCTGCTTTCCTGCGGCGGGTGTGGGCCAAGGTCAGCGAACGGCGCAAAAGGCCCAAGGCCACGCTGTTGTATCAGGACTTGGCCTTGCCGGTGCGAATTGTCAGGGACTTTGTCGGTGCCGAGCTCGATCGCATTCAGGTGGACTCGGGCCACACCTTCGAGGAGCTGCTGCATTTCGCCCAGGAGTTCATGCCGGAAATTGCCGATAAGATAGAACACTACAGTGGCCCGGCGCCGATTTTCGATCTCTATGATGTGGAGAATGAGATTCAGCGGGCGCTGGAGCGTAAGGTGGAACTCAAATCCGGCGGCTATTTGATCATCGACCAGACAGAAGCCATGACCACTGTGGACATTAACACAGGAGCCTTTGTCGGCCACCGTAACCTCGAAGAAACCATATTCAACACCAACCTGGAAGCGACCCAGGCGATTGCCCGTCAGCTGCGGCTGCGTAATCTGGGCGGCATCATCATTATCGATTTTATCGATATGCTGCAGGATGAGCACAAACAAAGAGTGCTCAACAGCCTGGCCACGGCGTTGGCCAATGACAGAGTCAAGACCAATATCTCAGGTTTCTCCGGCCTGGGTTTGGTGGAGATGACCCGCAAGCGCACCCGCGAGAGCCTGGAGCATGTACTTTGTGGCGAGTGTCCTGCCTGCCGTGGTACCGGCTCGATGAAAACAGTAGATACCGTCTCCTTTGAGATCTTCCGCGAGATCATCCGCCTCAACCGCACCTATGATGCCGATGAATTCCTGATTTACTGTGCCCCTGCGGTACACGCCTGCCTGTCCGATGACGAGAACCACCTGGTGGCCGAGCTCGAAGTCTATATCGGCAAGCGTATTCGCATTCACTGCGAGCCCATGTATGTGCAGAGTAAATATGATGTGGTGATGGTCTAGTGCGGCTGTCTTTTTGCCCTCGAACCTTCGGCCGCTATTGCTGGCGCACCTTGGCCGTGACCTTGGTGCTGTTCGCCTTGATGGTGAGTCTCATCCGCGGGCTGTTGCCGCAACTGGATGAAGCCAAGCAGCAACTGGCCGACTATGTTGAGCGCGAATATGGCGTCGAGGTCAAGATAGGCAGCCTGGCTGCCCGTTGGCAGGCTTTCGGCCCGGCGCTGACGGTTGAGGACTTGGTGTTACCGCCGCAGGAGCGTTTGCCGGTGACACTCATGGTCGACAAGGTCGATGTCAAACTGGATTTCTGGCAGAGCCTGATGACCGCCAGCCCGCAAGTGGAAGATGTGATCTTCGACGGGGTGCAATTGGCGCTGGATCTGGACCATCTGGGGCAGAAATCGACCGGCGCAGCCGAGGCCGTGAGCAAGCCGGCTCCTGCCACCAATATCGACTGGCTCTATGCCTTGCTGCTGGAGCAGTTGGACCGTTTCTCTATCCGCGATGCCAGTGTGCAGCTGTTGTCCAGCAGCCATGATTATCGCCCCATTCATCTGCGGGACCTCAGTTGGCGCAATAGCGGCAAGTTGCACCAGGGCCGCGGCGCTCTCTACCTGGATGAACAGGCAACGGCGACCGAACAACTCACTCTAAGGCTGGATCTCAAGGGCGATGGCTACAAGCCAGATAGTATCAAGGGCCAGGCCTATCTGCAGGCGCAGTCGCTGGATCTCGGCAAGTGGGCCTCGCGCCAACCCAACCCTTATAACCCACAGGCCAAGTTGCCGCTGGAGGGGGTGGTCAACCTGGAGGCCTGGGTTGGCTTTGCCAACCGCGGCCTGGAATCCGGGGTGATCAAGCTGTTGCCCAGCTGGCTGCGCTGGTCACTCAGAGATGAGCCGCAGAAATTTGCCATAGATGGCGGTGTGATTGCCTGGCAGCCCATAGCTGATGGCTGGCGCCTGGACAGCAGTGAGCTCAAACTGGCAACCAATGACAAACCCTGGCCCAAGCTGGAGTTTCACGCCATGGAAACCGCCGGGGTGCTTTACGGCAAACTCAATGAATTGCAACTCGATAGCCTGTTGCCGCTGTTGCCGCTTATTCCTGGCATGCCTTTGGAAGGCCTTTATAGCTGGCAGCAACTCAAGCCTCAGGGCAAGCTCGGGCCTCTGGCTATCTATCGCCCCAAGGACGGTGAACTGCAGGCCAAAGTGGCGCTGGAGCGGGTTAGCTGGCAGCCTGCCGAGTCCATTCCCGGCAGCACGCCAATCGATCTCTCCCTGGGATGGCGGAACAACTTTCTCAGTGCAGTCTTGCCTAGCCAGGATTATAAACTGGACTTTGGCGATGGTTTCAAGGCGCCGCTCAGTTTTCGCGCCGATGCCTTTGAGCTGGGCTTCTCGCTCGACAGTCAGGCGCTGATGGTGCCGGCATTGCATCTGGGCAATGACGACATCAGCCTGGACGCCTCTATGCGTTTGCTGCTGGCCGACAAGCCACACCTGGCGCTGTCTTCCCGGGTCAAACTGCTCAACGCCGCCAATGCCGGGCGTTATTTCCCGCGCCATGCCATGGGCGAGTCGCTGGCCGCTTATCTGGAAGGCGCCATCAAGGCCGGTCGCAGCGATGATGCCACCGTGGTCTGGCACGGTGAGTTGGCCGGATTTCCCTATCAGGATCATTCCGGGGTATTTCAGGCTGGTTTCAATCTGACCCATGCCGAATATGCCTTCCAGCCGGATTGGCCGGCGGTGACAGATTTAAGTCTCAAGGCGCTGTTTGAAAATGCCCGGATGGATCTCTGGGTCAACAAGGGCAAACTGTTGAATGTGGCGACCGATGGCGCCCATGTCTATATCCCCAAGATGGATCACCGGAGTCTGCTGCGGGTCGAGGCGCAACTGGCGACTCAAGGCAAGGATGCTACTGAGGTGTTGCAGCGCTCGCCGCTTAAAGACAGTGTCGGTATCACCCTGGATGTAGTGCAGGTTCAGGGGCCTGTCAGTGGCAAGCTGGATCTCAGTATTCCGCTCTATGAAGGCGAAGAGGAGCAGATCCTGGGCGAAGTGCAGTTTGCCGGGGTGCCGATTTATATCCGTGAGCCCGGGGTGCTGCTCGATAAGGTCAGCGGCAAGGTGAGTTTTCATAACGAGGTGGTCAAGGGCGAAGGCTTGAGTGCCAGCCTGTTCGGCCAGCCGTTGCAGTTTGGTTTTGATACCGGCAAGGTCAACCAGAATATGGGGCTCAATGCCAGGCTCAAGGGCCAATGGAACCTCGCTAACTTGCCGTCCGAGCTGGACAATCCTCTCAGCGATTTTTATCAGGGCGCGTTGGATTGGCAGGGGAATCTGAAGCTGATCTTTGATGAGATAGGCTATCGAATTCAAGCCAATGTCAATGCCGATCTCAAGCAGACAGAGTTGCTGCTGCCGCCGCCTTATCAAAAAGCCCCGGGGCAGGCGCTGACGCTCAAGGCCGAGTTGCTCGGTGACAACAAGACCAGCTCCCTGGGCGTGCGTCTGGGGGATAAGGCCGAATTCTGGGGTGGCTTTGATGCAGACTCAGGTAAGGGCCTGAAACACTATGACCTGCTGCTGGGGCGCCTCTATCGCAGCGGCGATCAGTTGCAAAAACAGGATGGTCACTTACGGCTGGCCCTGGATGAGGTGGATTTTGCCCAGTGGCAGTCGCTGATCAATGCCTTTATCGGCGGTGGCAATCATGACAAAAAGGCTGCTGCCGAGAGCCAAACAGCAGTTCAAGCCGTGACTCAAGCTAAGACCCAGGCTGAGACTCAAACCGAGAGCACGGCCGGCACCACAAGCATTGCAGCAGATAAAGCTTTTTTCCCGCCGCTCAAGGGGATAGAGGCCAGAGTGAAACGGCTCGAGCTACTGGGGCAGCGCTTTACCGAGTTGCAACTCAGTGCCCGACCCGGAGAGCATGCCTGGCAGATAGAGGGACTGTCGCCGGAGTTTTCCGGTCGGGTAGAGATCTACCCGGATTGGTACAGCCAAGGATTGAAGCTGGTGGCATCGCGCCTGTATCTGAATCCGATAGCTGCAGCAGCGGCTGAGCCCGATTCCAAAGCGCAATCCGAGCCCGAGCCTGAAACCAATCTGCCTCAGGGCAGTGACCTGCCGCCGCTTGCGGTGGAGGTGGATGATTTCCGCTATCAGGATATGGCGCTGGGGCGTTTGTTGTTGCAAGCTAGCCCGTCTGCGACGGGCTATCAGATCCAGACTCTGGCGCTCAGCAGCGAGGATGCCAGTTTGCAGGGCAAGGGTGACTGGCTGAGCCGTGATGGTAACAACCGGACCCAGGTCGAGCTTAATCTCAAGGGAGATAAATTTGATCTGTTGGCTACTCGCTTGGGACTGGATCCCGGCGTGAAAGACTCGCCGCTGGAGGTCAAGGCCGAGCTCAACTGGCAGGGGGCGCCATCGGAATTCAATCTGGAGAGTCTCAGCGGTAAAGTGAGGTTCGATCTCGGCAAGGGGCATATCGAACAGCTCAGTGACAAGGGGGCGCGGATCTTCTCTCTCTTTAGTCTGGACTCGCTTTTACGCAAGTTGTCACTGGACTTTACCGATGTGTTTGGCAAGGGCCTGTATTACAACTCCTTTGGCGGCGATCTGACCCTGGAGAACGGGGTGCTCAAGACCACCAATACCGAGATGGACGCCATTGCCGGTAACATGAAGGTGCGCGGCTATACCGATCTGGTTACCGAGAGCCTCAACTATGATATTCGCTTTGTGCCGCAACTGGCCTCCAGCGTGCCGACCGTTGTGCTGCTCAGTACCAGCGCTTGGACCATGGGCCTGGGGGCTTTTGCCCTGACTAAGGTGCTGGAACCCGTAATTGAGATTATTTCAGAGATACGTTTCCGCTTGACCGGCACCATGTCAGAGCCCAAGCTGGAAGAGTTGGAGCGAAAGAGTAAAGAGATAGAGATCCCTGAGTCTGTACTGCCACGGCAACCCAAGTCGGCGCCTGGGAAAGGACAGACTCAAGTGCAGGACGATGAGCCTGCGGCCTCGGATGCAGGCCAAGGCGATCAAGCCAAGGACAACAAAGCCAAAGTGCTTAATAGCGACCAAGAGAGGGCTGTTGAAGAGGGTGGCGCTGAGACTGAAAAACCTTTGCCTCAAGCCGATAAAGTCACGCCGCTGCCGCTCAAATCGCCGAGTGAACCCAAGACAGAAGTGCCAGTGAAACAGGAAGTCGAACATGCAAGTCAGTCTGCTACAGTGTCAGAGTTGCCGCGAGCCGGAACAGAACCTGCAATTTATCGTCTCGCAGCTTGAGACTCTTCCCCGCCAAGATAATGAACCCCAACTCGTGGTGCTGCCCGAGTGCAGCCTGCTGTTCGGCGGCCATGAGAGCATGCAGTTGGCCTGGGCCGGTGAGCCTGGGCAAAGCCAGCTCAAACGGCAGCTGGCCGAACTTGCCACCCAATTTCAGGTATTCCTGCTGGCCGGCTCTATTCCGGTAGCCAGTGGCGATGGCCGGGTTTACAGCCGCTGTTATCTGTTTAATGATCAGGGGCAGGTACTCGGAGACTACGACAAGCTGCATCTGTTTGACGCGGAAGTGACCGACGGTACAGGCCAATACCGCGAGAGCGATACCTTTTGCCCGGGTGAGCGGATAAGCGTGGTGGATACCCCTTTTGGCCGCATCGGCCTGGCTATCTGTTATGATCTGCGTTTCCCGGATCTGTTTCGGGCGCTGCGTCTGCAAGGTGCCGAGATCATCGCCTTGCCCTCGGCCTTTACCAAGGTGACAGGCGAGGCGCACTGGGAAGTGTTGCTCAGAGCCAGGGCGATAGAAACCCAGTGTTTTATACTGGCGGCGGCGCAATGGGGCCAGCATAATCAAGGAAGCCGCGAGACCTGGGGCCAGAGCATGATAGTCGACCCTTGGGGACGCATTCTGGCGCAGAAGGCCGAAGGCACAGGCTGGGTGCAGGCGCGTTTGGACAAGGCCGAGTTAGCGCGGGTGCGCAGCGCCATGCCCGTAGAGACACACAATAGATTTTTGCCGCCGCAACTGGGCGACGGCAAGCGGAAATAACCAACAAGGCCACAGGGCCGGATTGAGAGAGACCCAATGCCATTTTTAACCCAAGTGGGACAGAGTTTACTGCAAGAGGGACTGCACCTCGACGATCTGCAAACTTACCTGGAGCGAATCCACCAACACCAGGTGGATTTTTCCGATCTCTATTTTCAGGGCAGCCGTCATGAAACCTGGGTGCTGGAAGATGGCATAGTCAAGGAAGGCAGTTTTCATATTGAGCGCGGTGTCGGTGTCCGAGCCATCAGTGGTGAAAAGACAGGTTTCGCCTACGCCGATGAGATAACCCCCAAGGCCTTGGCCGCCGCCGCCGATGCCGCCAGAGGCATAGCCCAGACTGGGGGCAGCTATCAAACTCAGGCCTGGAAGCGCCGCGGCGCCAAGGCGCTGTATCTGAGTGAAGATCCGATAGCGGCACTGGAAGAGGGCCGTAAAATTGCCCTGCTCAAGGAAGCGGATGCCTATATCCGTAGCTTGGATAGTCGCATCATTCAAGTGGTGGTCAGCTTGGCCGGAGTGCATGAAGAGATACTGGTAGCTGCCAGCGATGGTACTCTGGCGGCGGATATCCGGCCGCTGGTACGCTTCAACTGCTCTGTGATCCTCGAAGAAAACGGTCGCCGTGAACGGGGCGGTGCCGGTGGCGGTGGTCGTCACCACTATCAAACCCTGATGGCTGCCGCTGATGACGGCTTGCCCATGTGTTTTGCCTTTGCCCGCGAGGCCGTGCGTCAGGCACAGGTCAACCTGCAGGCGATAGACGCCCCTGCCGGTGAAATGCCTGTGGTTCTGGGCGCAGGTTGGCCCGGAGTCTTGTTGCATGAAGCGGTTGGCCACGGTCTGGAAGGTGACTTCAACCGTAAGGGCAGCAGCGCCTTCAGCGGTAAGATTGGCCAGCAGGTGGCCTCCAAGTTGGTCACTGTGGTGGACGATGGCACGCTGGAAAACCGCCGTGGCTCGCTGACCATAGATGATGAAGGTACCCCGGCGCACAAGACAGTGCTGATTGAGAACGGCATTCTCAAGGGCTATATGCAGGACAAGCTCAATGCCCGTCTGATGGGGCAAAAGCCCACCGGGAATGGCCGCCGCGAATCATACGCTCACTTGCCTATGCCGCGGATGACCAACACCTATATGCTGGCCGGAGAGTCGGCGCCCGCAGATATTATCAAGTCGGTGAAAAAAGGCCTCTACGCCCCCAACTTTGGTGGCGGTCAGGTGGATATCACCTCGGGTAAGTTTGTGTTCTCGGCCTCTGAAGCCTACCTGATTGAAAACGGCGAGATCACCAGTCCGGTAAAGGGCGCGACCCTGATAGGCAACGGCCCGGAAGCCATGGGGCAGATCTCCATGGTGGGCACAGATCTTGAACTCGACAAAGGCGTCGGCGTCTGCGGTAAAGACGGCCAGAGTGTCCCGGTCGGGGTTGGGCAGCCAACGCTTAAACTGGACCGTCTGACGGTCGGCGGCACAGCCTGAGAAATGCTGTCGAATCCCTGATTCGGCAGCTGAGTTTAGCGCTGGTTCCTGCATTGCTCTTGGGCGAAGTTGATAGCCGCTGTGACGGCAGAAAGTCCCGGAGCAAATGCATCCCTATTAATCTAAATCGATTGTGATCTTTGCAGAAACAGGCTTAAGCCTGCCGCAGGCAGGCCTGGCAAGGACAATTCTGCATGAACCTCCGAAAGTGAGCGTCTCAGAGAGTCTCAGACACTTTGCAGCGGGCTTCCTTGCAGCTCGGAAAGTGTTTAGGGTGTCTTGTATATTTGATATTAGCCGCTGTGCCAGCGGCATAAAGTCGTGGAGCTTCGCCCCACACCCGACCAAGAGGGGAACAACAGCAATCCCCTCTTGGATCTCCCTTGCCGCCCCACACGGTGTCGAAAGCCCCTCGGCCTAATGGCGCAAATAACTAGCGCTTCAGACGCTCATCCCTGATTCGACTGTCGCTGCTTCGGCATCCTTGCCTCAGCCACGTTATTTGCGCCAACGGCTGTCGGCGACACCGAGGGGGAAAGTCGGTGCAACTCTGCAATCATAGCGTTACTTGAAATTCCACAAACATACACCTATTTTCCAGGCATAGGCGGGACTGTGACCGTCGAAAACAGGGATGTTTTCGACGAGGCTACAGGGACGTATTCACGCCGTGTCACAGGATCGCCTGTGCGAGAGCGAACCGCAGGTGATGGGCTGCACCGTAGCCGGAAGCTCGGCCAATGCCTATTGGCGACACCTAAGGGGGAAGTTGGTGACATTCTGTAAAGTTTAAATCTACCAAAAGACAGGACAGCCAAAAGACAGGACAGTCAAATCTTTCTCAATACAACCTCCGGGTAATGGCATATCATGATAGCCGGGTTTAACACCATCAGAAGCCTGGTATGGTAATAAGGTGCAGCCCGTTAGACTTAAACCAATCAATGCCAATCAGCTTGCCAGCAAACAGTTAACCCGCATCAAATGACTAATCCGGTAATTGTTTGCAAAGGTCATCAAATAGCGCAAAACTTTCTGTTAGCACAGTTTGTAATTGTGTTTCGTTATAGCACCATGGCTGGTGTTGTGTACGCCAGTCTTTATCCCAATCTATCTTTTCACCTCGCGCTAACCGCTCGGCCACGGCAATCTGTTGATAAGTGCCGCCACCAATTCGCTTATCTTCACGCCACAAGTCAAAGTTGAACACTACCCACTGCAGCATCTCCATCATAAGCCTCATATGGGGGTAGGCGAACTTTTTGGCATTTAGCTTGTAATATCCCCCCTCGCTTTTGTAAAAGCGAATCGGGTAAGGGAACTGGGCAACCAATGCCTGTCGACGCTCCGTCGGCACCTTAGGATTAAAATCGCCAGGGAGTTTAGGAAAGCGCACCAACATGGAGGCATAGCGCTCGGCAAAATCGACCTCGCGGGCAATGGTAATCACGGGTTGTGATACTTCGCTCAGAATAAATTTGTGTTGTTGCTCTGTTAACATATCATTACTCATCTCGACTGTTTATGGTTTCCAGCCAGCAGGGGCTCGGCCCGAAATCTTAGCTCCCCCTTGGGTGCAGCAATGGCCTTGTAGATCAAATCAATCCCAGATAAGCAGGTTCCATCAGGGTTTTCGCTGTTAATTGAGCCGCTGGTAAAGAAAGACAAGACAGCCAGATCTTTTTGATGTTTCACACACCCTCGACTAAACAACAGATCCTAATACTGCTACATTTCCGCTGTGCCGTGTCCGCTGCCAGGAAATGGTGAAACCGTTTCCATAAATCGCCATACCCTGCTGAGGCGTTTCAGCATGGTCTTGCAACTATGATTGCGCGTGACCGTTTCATGCAGCGCCAGCCATAAGCGCTCTATCTTGTTAATCCGAGGTGAGTATACAGGTGAAACAGTAGCTTGAACCTGGAATTGTGTTTGAGCCGGTAGTCCGCCTTTTTTGACCAGCTTTCCGGTTTTGTTTGGCCAGCATTCTGTTTAAAACTAAGCAGTTTCTCAATGTACTTGAATAATCTCTCGGGCCAATGTGTCTGGTCAATGTCTCAGGCTAACTTGTTGATGGGCTGTGAGGTAACAATTCATGGTGTTGATAAGCCAGTTGAGTCACATTTTGGAGTCTGGAGGGACTCGTGCAGACATACGCCCATTTCCTCGGTGCAGGTTCGCCGATACGACTGCTCGGCATAAAGTCTGGAAACTGCTGCTATACGCAGCAGATTAGCTAAAGATCTTGGTGGGTATAACCCATTTCTCATACTTGGCGAGATAATCGTCGGCAAGCTTCACTCTTAGTGTTAGTTTCAATACAGCTTAAAAAAGACTAGGATCCAGTGGCTTGTCTGTTTTTTTACCCAGGTTTCGACAGGCCTTGGAGGCCTCGCGCCGCCGCGCAGCAAGGTTAACTGGTGGCCGACAAGCGAGGATGATATCCTTTTTGCTCAGGAATTAGAGTTTTTACTCTAGGGGTGTAGATGAAATTGACCAAATTTGCCTGGTTGCTGTTGTGGCCGCTGGCGGCTCAGCCTGCGCTTGCCGCAGACTATAGTTTTGCCTCGGCCTGGCAACAGTTGCTGGAGGTGAGCGATAAGCTGGCCGCCGAAGGCCAGGAAGTCAGCCGCGCCGAGGCGCAGCAAGAGGCCGGGCGCGACCTTAACCTGCCATCGCTCAACATCAACGGCAGCTATACCAGGCTGGAAAAACCGATAGAGCTGGATCTGCGCGATCTCAATCCTCTCGCCTCTATGGATCCCGCCACTCTGCCGCCAGCCATAGGTGGCATTATTGGTTCTTTGCCTGGCTCGCTGTTTGTGACTCCTTTCACCGAGCAGGATGTGTTCCGAGCCAGCTTACAGGCGATGTGGCCGATTTATACCGGTGGCCAGATCTCTGCCGCTCAAGGCATTCAGGCGGCTCAGGTGGCTGAGAAGAAGCAGCAACTGGAGTTGGCGCGGCGTGAGCTATTTACCACTCTGGTAGACAGATACTATGCCGTCACTGTGACCCAGGCTTTGGTGCAGACCCAGGCTCAGCTGGTGGCATCGCTGGAAAAGCATTACAGCCACGCTGAAAAACTGGAACAACAGGGGCAGATCGCCAGAGTCGAGCGCCTCAATGCCCAGGTGGCACTGGATCAGGCCAAGGTCGACCTCGGCAGTGCCAAACGCCGCCATGAGATGGCGCTGATAGCCCTGTCACGCCTGCTGCACCAGACTGATATCGCCACCAAGTCGCCGCTGTTTATGGCGCCAAGCTCCCCTTCATTGCCGCAATTGACCGAGCTGACGCTGAAGCAGCATCCAGCCTTGCGCTTGTTGGAGGCGAAAGAGACTCAGGCTCAGGGTCTGGTCGATATGGAAAAGGGAAAATACTTCCCCACGGTTTTCCTCTACGGTAACTACACCCTCTATGAAGACGACAGCCTGTTTTCCAAGGTCGAACCCGACTGGATGGTAGGCGTCGGGGTCAAGGTGCCGCTGCTGTCCCGTGATGGTCGCAGTGGCAAGGTGCAGGCGGCCAAGAGTGCCTTGCTGCAGGCCAGATACACCAAGGCACAAACCCGTCAGGATCTCAGCCTGTTGGTGGATCAGAGCTATCGCCAACTGCTGCAGGCCGAAGAGGAGGTTAATGCCTTGAACAGCTCTCTGGCGCTGGCAGAGGAAAACCTCAAGCTGCGGGAACTGGCTTTCAATCAAGGGCTGTCTACCTCCATCGACAGGGTGGATGCCGAGCTCAAACTCAGTGCGGTACGCACCAAGCAGTTGGCGGCTCAATATCGTTATGTTCAGGCCTATGCCCGCTTGATGGCGGTCAGTGGCCAGTTGGATGAATTTATCGGACGCAGTGACAAGCAGGAGATACAGGATGCGGGTTAATCCTTTGGTGGCCATAGTGGCCCTGGTAACCATAGTGGCGGCGCTGGTATATGGGCTGATCCTGGCTTACTCCCCCAAGCCACAGCTGTTGCAGGGGCAGATAGAGGCCAGGGAATACAATGTGTCTTCCAAGGTGCCGGGCCGGGTAGAGCAGGTGTTGGTGCGCCGCGGAGACAGTGTCAGTGAAGGGGATCTGCTGTTTGCCATCGACAGCCCCGAGCTCAATGCCAAGCTGATGCAAGCCGAGGGTGGCCGCGATGCCGCCAAGGCGATGCAGCAGGAAGCCGACAGCGGTGCCCGTAAGCAGCAGGTTGCCGCCTCCCGCGAGCAGTGGCTCAAGGCCAAGGCCGCCAGTGAGCTGGCCAAGACTACCTTCGACCGGGTAGAAAACCTGTTCCGCGATGGCGTACTTGCCCGGCAAAAGCGTGATGAAGCCTTTACCCAATATCAGGCCGCCAAGTATACCGAGCAGGCCGCCTATGCCATGTATCAAATGACCGAAGAGGGCGCCCGGGAAGAAACCAAGGCCGCCGCGGCCGGTAATGCCCGGATGGCCGAAGGCGCAGTGAAAGAGGTCAGTGCGATACTCGCCGACAGCCAGATGCGCGCGCCCAAGGGCGGTGAAATCACCGAGGTGCTGTTGCAGGTGGGCGAGCTGGCACCCAGTGGTTTTCCTGTGGTCAGTTTGGTGGATATGACAGATGCCTGGGCCGTGTTTCAGGTGCGAGAGGATCAGCTCAAGCAGTTCAAGAAGGGCGAGCGTATGACCCTGACACTGCCGGCGCTGCAACGTAGTGTCGAGTTTGAGGTCAGCCACATCAGTGTGCTGGGCGACTTCGCCACCTGGCGGGCGACCGAGAGTGGCCACGACTTTGATATGCGTACCTTTGAAGTGGAGCTCAGGCCGCTGGAGCCGGTAGCCGATCTGCGGGTGGGCATGTCAGTATTACTTGAAAAGTCTTGATTATGAAGAAGTTGCTTCGGCGAGAGTGGCAGGCTGTCTGGCGCGATCCCTGGCAGCTGGCACTGATAAGCTATCTGCCGCTTATCGGTGTGCTCTGTCTTTGGTGGTTGTTTTCCGCCGGGTTGCCCAGGCAGTTGCCGGTGGCGCTGGTGGATCAGGACAACTCCAGCCTCAGTCGTGAGCTTGGGCGTCATCTTGAGGCTAATCCTGTCACCGCCCCCAGGCGCTATCTGGCGCTGGACGAGGCGGTCGAGGCGATGCGCCGCGGCGAGGTCTATGCCTTGGTCATCTTGCCCTATGGTTTGAAGCAGGAACTGCTGACCGGGCACACTCCCACCATAGACCTGCGCTACAACGGCCAGTTTTTGCTGGTGGGCAAACTGCTGGCCAGTCAGTTGCAACTGACCCTGGCCGATGGTTTGCAGCAGGTGGCCAGGCTCAAGCAACTGGCGGCAGGCGTCAACCCGTCCCAGGTTGAGGTGCACCTCAGCCCTGTAAGCACCCAAACCACGGCGCTGTTCAACCGCAATAACAACTATGTCGGCTTCCTGGTGCCGCCTGTTCTGATAGCTCTGTGGCAACTGCTGGCCATGTTGGCTTTTGCCGGCAGTCTCAACCGTGAGCTGCGCCAGGATACCTTGGGCGAATGCTTCCGCCTGGGTATGCCCTCAGTGCTTTTGAGTAAGTTTATGGTCAACGGCGCCTTTATGCTGTTGCACGGCGGCTTTATTTTGGTGCTGTTGTATCAACTGCTGGGGCTGCCGATAGCCGGGCAACTCCTGTGGCTGCTGCCTATGCAGATCTTAATGTTGATGGCGGTCTGGCTCTGGGTGCAGGGGATTTTCTTTATGCTGGCCGACAGCGCCAGGGTGATCAGCTTTTGCACTGCGCTGTTTGCACCCGCCTTTGCCTTTATGGGCATTACCTTCCCGACCGGAGAAATGCCGCTGCTGGCGCAGTGGTGGCGTCTGTTGATGCCATCAAGCCACTATATAGAGTCTCATGTTGCGTTGGTGAGCTATGGCGCCGGTCCGGCCAGCTTGCTGCCTCAGGCGCTGGGTTATCTCGGCTTTCTGCTGCTGTTGATCCCCAGTTGGTTCTTTGCCCGTCGTTATGCCAGGGTGCTGCAGTCGCAGTTGCCGCTTGAGGAGACGTTATGACAGCCAAGTCCCTCTCGTTATGGCAGTTGATCTGGCTGGATTTACGCGCCTTGGTGCGTGACAAGGCGATCTCTTTGACCCTGTTTGGCGGCGTGCTCTTCTATGCCGTGCTCTATCCCTTGCCTTATCTGCATCAGGTGCCCACAGAGCAGCAGTTGGTGGTGGTGGATCACGATAACTCCTCGCTGTCACGGCGGCTTATCCGTCACGCCGATGCCAGTGCCCGTATCCAGGTCGTCGGTCGGGTCGGCTCCATCGACGAAGCCAAGGCCTGGGTCACCGATGGCCGCGCCCATGGTTTATTGGTGATCCCGTTTGATTTTCGCCGCGATCTGTTGCTGGGACGGGGCGCGACTTTGAGCTTCGGCGGTGATGCCAGTTACTTCCTGATCTATTCCGCTGTGGTAGAAGGTTTGGTGAGTGCCGGTATGGATGCCGGCAAGCAGATCCAGCTCAAGGGACTATTGGCCTCGGGCCAGAGCCCTGAGGCCGCGGCCCAGAGTCTGGCGCCGATTAAACTCAATGCCGTACCCGCATTCAATAAAGGTTTGGGTTATACCCCCTATGTGGTGCCAGGATTGTTTCTGCTGATTTTGCACCAGACCTTGCTAATAGGCACAGGCATACTCGGCGCCGGTCAGTGGCGCCAGCCGGGCTATTGGAACCGGGTCAGCCCCTTGATGCTGGTCAGTGCTCGGGTGTTGGCCTTCGGCTTGCTCTATTGCCTGTTCAGTGCGCTCTATATTGGCTGGTGTTATTACTTCTATCAGGTGAGTTTGCAGGTGAGTCTTGGTCAGGTATTGTTGCTGATGTTGCCTTTCCTGCTGACCACGGCCAGCGCCGGGGTAGCGCTCAGCTGCCTGTTTGTCAGGCGCGAGTTGCCGACCCAGATCCTGCTGCTGGTATCCATGCCCATCCTGTTTGTCAGTGGCTTTGTCTGGCCTTTGGCACTGATCCCTGAGCCCTTGGTATGGCTGTCGCAGGTGATCCCGGCTGTGCCGGCGATTATGGGAATGTTGCAGCTGAACCAGATGGGAGCCGATTGGGCGGTTATTGCCCCCAAATGGTTACAGCTCTGGGGGCTATTGTTGCTGTTCTTCCCTCTGGCGGTTTGGGGCGTTAGTTGGCGTCGGCGTCAACTGGCAGCAGCGGCGAACTGACTCTTTCCAGCACGCCACTGGCCTTGGCCAACACCAGCCCATAGTTGGTGATGGCGACGCCGCGGCGGCGACATTCGAGAATGCGCCGCTGCATCTCCACCCGCCCCAACATACAGGCGCCGCAGTGCACTACCAGTTTGTAGCGTTCCAAATCGGCCGGAAAGTCATGGCCGGCACAGACGCTGAACTGCAACTGTTTGCCGGTCAATTTGCCGATGGCCGCCGGGATCTTCACTCTGCCTATATCTTCATCCTGCACCTCATGGCTACAGGCCTCGGCGATCAGTACCCGATCGCCATCCTCGAGCCTTTCGAGCATCTCGGCGCCTTGCAGCTGGGCCGGTAGATCGCCCTTGGCCCGGGCAAACAGGGTGGAGAAGGTGGTCAGAGGAATGCTGTCGGGTACCTGAGCGGCCACTTGTCTCACCGCCTGGGCATCGGTCACAACCAACGCCGGTGGCGTGGGCATGGCGGCCAAGGCCGTGGCCAGCTCAGACTCACGGCAGATGCTGGCAATGGCACCGTTATCCAGCGCTTCTCTGAGAACCTGCACCTGGGGCAAAATCAATCTGCCCTTGGGGGCCGCCGAATCTATCGGGGCGACCAGCAGCAGTTGCTCTCCTATGCGGTAACAGTCGGCGGCCAGCACGGGGTCGCAACGAAAATCTGCCGGTACCAGTTGAACCAGTTGCTCGACCAAGTCTTCCCGGTGTTTTGCCTCTTGGGTCGACAGGCATAAGAACTTGATGCCCTGGTCGTTGAGCCAGTGCTGATGCTCTGCGGGCAACGGGGCCAGATCTTGCTTGTTCGCTACCACCAGGATTGGCAGCTGCCAGCTTTGCAGCAGTAACAGCCAGTCGCGGTCAAACTCATCCAACCCCTGTTCATCCAGCACATAGACGGCGATATCGGCCTGTTGCAACGCCCGGCGACTGGCGGCTATTCGCTGAAGCCCCAGGGCGCCGGTATCGTCCAGTCCGGCGGTATCTATCAGGGTAGCCGGGCCGACCGGATGCAGTTCAAAGGGCTTGCGCACCGCATCTGTGGTGGTGCCCTTGGTCTCAGAGACTATGGCACTCTGTTGGTTGGATAAGTAATTGAGCAGGGAGGATTTCCCGGCGTTGCGACGACCACACAATACTATGTGCAGTCTGACCCCGCGGGGGGCTGCATTGGGGGCCGAATTACACATTAATTTGTCTCCTGGCGTTGCCTCTGTCCGCAGAGCAATACAAGCCGCGGGCTTTAAGGCTGAGTCTGATATCGGCGAGACGCTGCTCCAGCGGGCAGCCGGAGGCATTCTTGCCGGGGTAAATAAGGTATTTGCTGCTGTCTTTCTGTGGCGTGAACGAGGGCATAAGCACGTTGCAGCCGCGGCTCAGGGATTCGAGCCTGGCGCCTTTTTGCAAGGCGTCCAGGGCGCTGGTGGCAGGAATGTTGGCACCGGGATTGAGTAGCCTGAGTATGGCGCAGGCTCGCTGGCACTCAAGCACCTTGCCGTTGGCTGTGTTTGCCAGCGGGGTTTGTGGATGACTGACGAAGGGACCGACCGCCAACATCTCCAGTTCCATGGCTGAGAGCGCCAACAGGGTGTCAGCCAGGTCATCGTTCTTGCTGCCCGGCAGGCCACAGATAATGCCACTGCCGGTCTCATATCCCAGGCTCTTGAGGGTTTCCAGTAGCCTTAGGCGGTTATCCAGCACTCTTCCCGGACGCAGACGGCTATAGAGCTCGGCATCCAGGGTTTCCAGTTTCAACAGATAGCGGTCGGCGCCGGCTTCGCGCCAGAGCGCCAGCTCACTGTGGCTGCGTTCACCCAAAGATAGCGTGATGGCCAACTGGGTTTGCTGTTTGATGGTACTGAGGATGCGGCTTATGCCATCCTGGCGAAAGCGGCTGTCTTCACCGGATTGCAGCACCAGGGTGCCGATGCCGGCTTTATCTACTTTGAGGGCCGAGTCGATGATTTCTTGGTGGCTGAGCCGGTAACGCTCAATGTCGCGATTGGCGGCTCTCAGGCCACAGTAGTGACAGTCGCAGCGGCAATAACTGGAAAACTCCACTATGCCTCTGAGCCAGATCTCTTGACCGAAGTATTGACGCTTGACCTCATCGGCACGGGCAAACAGCCAGTCATCGGCTTCGCCGCAGAGCAAGGCTCTGATTTCTGCTGAACCCAGATTTTCGGCCGGTTTCATGCTTGGGATCCCGCTTGTTTCAGCACCTGCGCCAACTCATCGGCGTAGCGATACAGCGCCTGTTGCCAGGGCGTGGCAGCGACCTTGGTGCGGCCTTGCATTCTTTGCCATAGGCCTGCCGGTGGCAGCCCCAGCTCGCGGCTGTCCAACTTGAGCCACAATCCCAAAGGCGCCAGATGTGGGCTATGGGCATAATGGCCGACAAACAGTTGATCATCGAGCAGTAGCAAAGGCGCGCTGGCGGCCAGTTTACTGCTGACCGCCGTCACCTGCTCGGGCCAGGAGGCGGCGAGTTGATTGCTCCAATGTTGAGACACCCGGTATTCCTTGAGGATTTCCGCCTCGGTGGATTCCGGGCGCAACATTTTGCCGAACGCCAGCCCGGCTTCGCTTTGTAACTCTTGTGTCACTATCAACAGCTGCGACAGCTGGCTGCTTTGCAGTCTTTGCCGCAGCAACTGATCTATCGCCCCTTCGCTGAAATTGGCATAGTGGCCGGCATGCAGGGCTACTCGCCGGGCACGGCTCAATGCCGATTTCAGCTGTTGTTTTGGCAGCCCGGCATAGAGACGGCATCCGGGTGCCAGTACCAGAGTTTTGCCTTTCACAGATAGATGTCCCTCTCGCCCGCATCTGTGCGCGTGAGGCAGGCCTCGATATTACGTCTTCTGGCGGGGCTGAGTTTATCCAGCTCGGCGGCTATCAGTGCCTCACCGGCTTTGCGGGTCTGCTCGCTGGCGTAGTCGTTGAGGTATTCCTTGAAGGTGATCAGGGCGTTGGGTTGGCAGAACTTGCCGATAAACTGCTGCTTGGCCAGGCCGATAAAGTGATCGCCGGTGCGGCCCTTGCGGTAACAACCGGTGCAGAATGAGGGGATGGAATGGCTATGCTTGACCAGATCCAATACCACTTCCTCCATGCTGCGGTGATCGCCCAGGCTGAATTGAGCCGCATCGTCTTCCTGGTTGTAGCCACCAGGGGTGGTACGTGAGCCGGCGCTGATCTGTGATACCCCCAGGCTCAGGAGTTCACGTCTGAGTTCGGCACTTTCACGGGTGCTCATAATCAGTCCTGTGTAGGGCACTGCCAGGCGGGTAATGGCCACCAGGCGCTTGAAGGTGGCGTCATCGACGACATAGGGTGGCCGCTCCGACAAACTGGAGCCATCGGCGGGCTCAATCCGCGGAAAGGAGATGGTATGTGGACCTATGCCGCAATCCTGTTCCAGTTGCTGTACATGGGCGAGCATGGCCAGCAGTTCGAACCTGTGGTCATAGAGACCGAACAGCACGCCAATGCCCACATCGTCGATACCGGCTTCCATGGCTCTGTGCATGGCGTAGAGACGATAGAGGAAGTCCTTCTTGCGGCCTTTGAGGTGCACCTGTTCGTAGGTCGTTCTGTGGTAGCTTTCCTGAAAACACTGATAAGTGCCTATGGCGGCCGTCTTCAGCAGCTTGAAGTCTTCTGCGTCCATGGGAGCGCAGTTGACATTGATGCGGCGGATCTCACCGCCTTTGCCTTTGCGCACGCTGTACATGGTCTTGATGGAGTCGACTATGGCGCGGGCGTTATTGCGCGGGTGTTCACCGTAGACCGCCAGGATCCTTTTGTGGCCCATATCTTCCAGGGTTTCCACCTCGGCGATCAGCTCCTGCTCGCTCAGGGTCTTGCGTGGCAGGTCATGGTTGTCGGCGCTGAAGCCGCAATAGCTGCAGGCGTTGGCGCAGTAGTTGGAAACATACAGGGGGGCGAACAGTACTATGCGATTGCCATAGATGGCGTCCTTGATGCCACGGGCAACGGCAAATAGCTCTTCGTCCAGGGAGGCATCCTGGTTTTGCAGTAAAACCGCCACTTCCTCCAGCGTCAGCCCCTGCAAGCGGCGGGCTTTTTCCAGCACCTGGCGCACGGTATCCGGGCTGGGTTGCCGGTTGTTATTGAGCAAGCCCCAGATGGCGTCATCATCGATAAAATTTACGGCGGGGTTATAGTCTTTGACTTGAATCGTTTCTGTATGGCCCGATACAAGCGGGTCTGATATCAAAGGGCCTGACATCTGTAGTGGCTCTCCTGTAGATAAGGAGCGCAGTCAAACTGCGCTCCTGGAAAATGGAACTTATGGCGTTACTCGGCGCGTTTGGCGGCAACCGGAACGACTTCCTCCTGCACCCAGAGAGGGGTGTACTCGGCTGCGTCATGGTAGGGCACCTTGCCGTGCAGCATCATCGCCTTGAAATCGTCGAAGCGATAAACCGCCAGGAACAGATGCACGGGCAAAAACGCCGTCAGCAGCAGGCCACAACCCAGGTGGATCATCCCCAGCAACCAGGTGGTATCGCGTGGGATTGCATAGGGAACCAGCCACAGCGCCAAGCCCGTGATGATCAGTGCAGTACCACCGAGCAGGACACAAACCCCGAACAGCTTCTGTCCAGAGTTGTACTTGCGCATAGGAGGCACGGCGACCTTCTTGCCCAACAGAAACTTCTGTGGATAGCCGCCAAGTACCTTGAACCAACCCACATCGTTGCCACCGAAGGTGAATACTCTGTTGGTGAACAGCACAACACGGTCGAATGCCATCAGGGTGAAGGCCACCGCATCCAGCGCCATGATGACACCGGCAACAATATGAATGTCATAGGTCAGCCCCATGGCACTGTCGCTCAAGGGTTTGAAGAACAACAACAGCCCGGTTGCCGCCAGTGGCAGGAAGCTCAGCAGCAAGATGTAGTGGAACACCCGAACATTCAGCGGGTGCTTGAGAATGGGACGATTGTCCTGATGCATAGCCGACTCCTTAGGATTTCAGTTGAGTGCGATCGACAAAATGGGTGTGCAGCAACTCGTGCGACAGATGCCCCAGCGGCTCACCGCCAAATTCGCTGTAATAGCGGGCAATGGCCGGGTTGGCATGGCTGACACGGTACTTGGCAATGGCATCATCCATATAGAGGGCATCGGCCCTGGCCTTGATGTATTCGTTGCGCTTGGCGATACGGTTGCCGAGCCAGCCCACAGGCAGGGCCAGTAGCGCCAGAATCGCAGCGCCCACGGCCATGAAACGGCGCCGTGACAACAGAAAACCATCTTCGGTAAATTGATACTTGTCTGTCATGAGCAATTCCTTACAGTTGGGCAACCCAGGATGTGCCTGAGCCGTTGATAGGTTGACCGCCACCGTTGACGCAACCACCGGCGCAGTTCATCACTTCGATAAAGTGGTAGGGGGACGTGCCGGCCATCACCTGCTCCAGCAAGGGGCGGATATTGCGGCCCATGTCGTGCACCACGGCGACTTTCAGCTGCACATCTTGTTTGAGCTGTTGGTCATGAATGGTGAGTTCGGCTTCCTTGACGCCTTCCAGACCGCGCACAGGTGCCAGTTCCAGCTTGGCCAGCTCTTCACCTGTAAGCACCTTGTGTGCGGTACGCACCGCGGCTTCCATCACGCCACCAGTGTTACCGAAAATGGTGCCGGCCCCTGTATATTGGGCAAACAGGCTGTCACCCTTATATTCGGCCACATCCGGCAGATGAATATCGAGGCGCTTGAGCAGCTCAGCCATCTCGCGGGTGGTCAGCACTGCATCCACATCGGCGTAAGGGGCGGCATCACTGCCGTGTTGCTGATGGAAGCGCCAGGCAGAGTTGAATTCAGGGCGTGAGGCCTCGAGTTTTTTCGAGGTGCAGGGCATAACTGCCACTGTGAAGATCTTTTCCGGAGCCATCTCATACACCTTGGCGCCATAGGTTTTGGCCACAGTCCCGGCCATCTGCTGCGGCGACTTGGCGGTGGAAAGATGTGGCAGCAGGCTGGGGTATTCGTTTTCCAGGAAGCGAACCCAGCCCGGGCAGCAGGAGGTGAATTGCGGCAGCTTGCCGGCGCCTGGCTCCTGGCGCACATTGGCATGCAGCCTGTGAATGAACTCAGAGCCTTCTTCCATAATGGTCAGGTCGGCGGCGAAGTTACAGTCGAAGATCCTGAATCCGGCCTGGTGCATGGCGCCGTAGAGTTTGTTGGTCAGCAGTTGTCCCTTGGGCAGGTTGAAAGCTTCACCTATGGCAACCCGTACCGCCGGAGCCAGAATACCGACCACCTGAGTATCGGGATCCTTGAGCTTGGTCAGCACAGTATCCAAGGCACTCTGGGTTTCATGAATGGCGCCGAACGGGCAGTTGATCAGACACTGGCCGCAGCTCAGGCAACGCTCTTCATCAATCTTATGGGGGGCACCGGATGCGCCCTCAATAGCATGGGTGGGACAGAACTGTTTGCAGGCGTCACACCCTTTGCATTTGAGCGCATCTATCTGGATCAGTCCGCGGATCTCTCCCGGCTGATAGCTGGTTGCTGTCATGGCAATGCGTTCCTTTTTACGTGATAATATTCTTATTTTCTAATTGCTTATGTAAAAGCTATACCCCTTGGGAAAGGGCGGAGGGATTATAGGGAATGGCTTGTCGCTATCTGTGATCCAAAGCAGATCAGCCTTGAGATTTCACAAGTTTTTACATGAAATATGATGAAATTAGCCGGTGAAACAGGGGCATGGGACTTTTTGACTTAGGGAAGGTGCAAATAAGTCCTCGTGGCACTCTGGCTTGCACAGCAATTGGCGTTCAAGGCATCTGACTGAAGGCATGCCGAGGCCTGTCGAAGTCGGATAACGCAGAGAGCCGGTTGCTGTGAAAGCCCCGAAGGGCGTGGCTTACAGGCCTGCCTGCTGTGTTGTGCTTCTTGCAAAGGACTAGGGCCATTTGCTGCGAACCACGCCTTGCATCCAGGCCTGTAAGCCGACGCAGAGCACACATGGGACTTGTTCGCACCTTCCTTAGGCACAGCTTCAGCCAATTTCACAGATGTGGTGCGGGATAACACGGACACATCTAGCTGGGTTGAGCGTTAGAAATAGAGGTTTTCGACGGCTTTACCGTCAACCAGGATTTCGCACTTGTCGCCGTTGCTGGATTTTGAGGATTGCACCGCGCTGGCAATAATGCCAAAGGCGCCGCCCTGACTACCGAGCACGGAGCCGAAGTAGCACTTGCCGTCGATCTCCATCTCTTTATAGCGACCACCCAGGTTTTGGGTTGGAGTATATGGGGGGAAGGTGCCGCGCATTATGGGGTCACCGTTGACTGTCAGTTCCAGTTTCTTTTTATCGGAAAAATAGCGTCCACCGAGCTTCAGCGTTTGGCCTTTCACTTCGACGGTTTTTTCCTGGGCTATGATGGGTTGTGGGGTTGAGCTACAGCCTGCCAGCAGTGCGCCGGTACAAGCCAGTGAGGCAAGAGTCAATTTACGCATTAATCCGTCCTTTATTGGATGCGATATCTGTGGGGTATTACTTTTCCGTGTTATCCGCGCCGGATTATAACGTCTTGGCAACAAAAAACGCCAGCATCAAGGCCGGCGTTTTTTATGGTATGGTAGACTGAATCAGTCTTCCAATTCGCTGCGCAAATACTTGAACAGCTCGGCAGAGGACTTGGACTGAGGCCCCTTGGCCAGCTCTTTGTTGGCCTGACGCACCAGTTGCCTGAGTTTTTGTCTGTCCAGTTGCGGGTGCTCCTCCAGCAAGGACTGCACTTTGGCATCGCCACCACTGAGCAAACGGTCACGCAACTTCTCAAATACCTGAGCCTTGGCGGCCGCTTCGTTGTTCTTGTTCAGTACCCGCTCAAGCGAGGTCTGAATCGCCTCGAGATCTTCGTTGCGCATCAGCTTGCCGATAAACTGCAACTGACGACGGAAGGCCTCGGTATTGGGCTTGATGTTCTTGGTTTGCATGATGGCATCAAACAGGGACTCACCTAGCTCAATTTTGGCCAACTGACTCTTGCTCAGCGCTGCCAGCTGCTTGCCCAGATCCTGAGCCTCTTCACTGTCGCGTTTGAGCGAGGTCTTGCTGATATAGTCCTCGTCCTCATCATAAGGCTGTTTAAAATGCTCTGAATCGCCAACTATTTTCATAAAGTCTTTCCTCTGATACTGGCGCTGATTGTAGCATCCCCCTTGGCGCCTCGTCTTCTACGGCAGCAAAATTGATCTGTCGTGGTTATGTGAATAAAGCCGGCTTTTGTTATGCTAGGGGCAGTTTAGCCAATTCAAGAGTAAACCTGTGTCTGCAAATTTTATTGATAGTGAACTGAGTGCGTTGAAAGACGCGGTGGCAATGGCGCTGGAGTATGCCAATAGCCTGGGCACCAGTGCTGCCGAGGTGGCCATCAGCAAGCAACAGGGTCTGAGTGTTTCCACACGCCTCAAGGAGGTGGAAACGGTCGAATTCAACAAGGATGGCGCGCTGGGAATCACCCTGTATCGCGATGGACACAAGGGCAGCTCTTCCACTTCGGATCTGTCGCCGGAGGCGATTCGCCAGGCGGTTAAGGCCGCCGATGGTATCGCCCGCTATACCAGTGAAGACCCTGCCAGCGGTTTGGCCGACTCTGAGTTGATGGCGAAAGATTTTCCCGATCTGGCTCTCTATCATCCCCGTCACACCAGCCCGGAAGAGTTGGCCGAGTTGGCCATTCGCGCCGAAGCTGCAGCGCTGGACAGAGACCCGAGGATCAAGAATTCGGATGGTGCCAGTGCCAACGCCCACAACAGCGTCAAGGTCTATGGCAACAGCCATGGTTTCCTGCAGGGCTACTGCAGCTCGCGCTACAGCCTCAGCTGTGTGGTGATTGGCGCCGAAGAAAACGGCGATATGCAGCGTGACTATGACTATGGTATCAACCGCCGCTTCGACGCCTTGTTGAGCCCGGAGCAGGTGGGGATTAAGGCCGCCGATAAGACGGTTGCCCGTCTCGGTGCCCGCAAACTGGCAACCGGCAAAATGCCCGTGCTGTTTGCGCCCGAAGTGGCCACAGGTCTGGTGGGGCATCTGGTCAGCGCCATCAGTGGCTCAAGCCTGTATCGCAAGTCCAGCTTCCTGCAGGATGCTATCCACACCCGGATTTTCCCTGAATGGTTCAGCATTGCCGAGCAGCCGCATCTCAAGGGTGCCCTGGCCAGTGCCAACTATGACAGCGAAGGGGTCGCGACCCGTGAGCGGGACATAGTCCGTGACGGCATACTGGAGAGTTATCTGCTGACCAGTTACTCGGCGCGCAAGCTGGGACTGGTCAATACCGGCCATGCCGGCGGCATCTATAACTGGACGCTGGCCGATACCGGCCACAGTTTTGATGAGTTGGTGCGTTCCATGAGCCGCGGGATCATAGTCACTGAGGTGATGGGCC
Organism: Shewanella sp. BJSY2023SW005; assembly: GCF_047314585.1. Lineage (NCBI taxonomy): Bacteria > Pseudomonadati > Pseudomonadota > Gammaproteobacteria > Alteromonadales > Shewanellaceae > Shewanella > Shewanella sp. BJSY2023SW005. Next base: position 42,059 of record NZ_JBKORJ010000026.1, on the reverse strand, counting down.
AAGGCGTGAATATGGTCACCGGCGACTATTCCCGTGGCGCCGCCGGTTTCTATGTCGAGAATGGCGAAATCCAGTTCCCGGTCGAGGAGATCACCATAGCCGGTAACCTGAAGCAGATGTACCGCTCCATGCAGGCGGTTTCCAGCGACAGGGATCTGCGCTCCAGCATCCGTACCGGGGCAATATTGCTCGATGAGATGAAGATAGCCGGTAACTGAGCCTGCCAAAGACTGAAAGCTCGCAGTTAAAGCGGGCTTTTTTATCAACTTGGATTACTGTTTTTGAGGGATTACTGCGCCATGCTTGGCTGTTTTGCGGACGGCTTATTTGCGGACGACTTGGGAAGCAGTTCACTGGTGTAACGTTCAATGACCAGGCTAAAGGGCTTGTCATCGGCTCGCAAAAGCAGCGCCTTGTGTTGCAATACAAATGGCGGCAGCACCTTGCTCCCTTGCCACAGCTTCAGGCTCTGGAGGTTTTCTCTCCTGAAGTCCAGCGCCTTGACGGCGGTGCCGAACGGGGTTTTTGTATGCTGTAACTGTTGATTCATCTCCTGGGTAAGGAGCTCGGGCACATACCAGTTGTCAGCGACAGATAACACTCTATCGCCACAGATAAGACGCACCTTGCGATGGCCTAGTCGGCTTCCCGGCGCCACTTTAAGCTGACGGTAGACCTCCTTGGGAGCATCATGAATAAAATGCTTTTCTCCTTCGGCGCGAATGCTGGCGTCTGTGGCCAGTTGATATTCATCACACCAGTCGCTCAAGGTTTTGGTTGCGCTACGGCTGGCGAGCAGCCGCTGATCCAGTTGTAACAACAACTCGGATGTGCTCTGGTCGGGAGTGACTTGGGGCGGTTTGCTCTGGGCCTTGGAAGCGGGAAGTAGCGCCAAGCCACAAAGCAGCATTAAACCGGCCGATATTGTTCTTCGCAGTGGGCATTGTCCTGAATGGCGGGCTGTAGGCATTGGCTGAGTTCTCTTAGGTTATTGCAGATGCTGTTGGCTCTTTGCTCGTCTCCCTGATGCAGCATGGTGAACAGATGTTGCAGTGCCATGGCATTGAGATAGTCCTGATGAACCGGCGGGAAGATATCGGCATCGATTTTGGCCCGTTGCAGGCGCTTTGTTATCGCTTGCTGACTGCTGTGCAGTACCAGCTCTAGGGCGTTATGCAGGCGCTGCTCCTCCTCGGCCATCAAGGTCATGGCCAAGTCCAGCTGTGCCTGTGGCGTCAACGGCTTGCGGGAAAACATATTACAACTCTTTGCGACCCAAAAGCAGCAGTGTACCCATTAGATGCTGGACTCAGGCTGAATTGATCCAAAATGTATCAATGGAATAGGAGGCAATACTCCTTGTATGAACAGGAGGATTAGGGCACAGCCGCCGCTTGTGATACCTGCTGCATATAGTATTGATAACGCCGCTCGGTTTCACCGCTTTCGGCCATGTCTTGCAAGGCCTGCTGCAGTGCGTAGGCCAGGCTGTCCGGCTGCAACTCCCAAGGGCTGTTGTCAATGGATATCGGCCTGTCGGCAATATAATTTGGATTGGTTCCGGCACTGAAATAACGGCTCTTGCGTGAGAAGCCCAGGTGTCCTTGTCGCCTGTGATCGCAGCAGTAGGGATGCAGTTTAAGCCCGTGCTGAGGATGGGTTTTCAGCCAATATCTCAGGGTTGATTCATCGTAGACATAGAAATCACCCTGATGCTGTTTGAGAAAGGCTATCGCCGAGTCTGTGCTCATGTCCGGTGGCTTGCGCACTATCAATTTGTCCGGTAAACCACCCAGCTGATAGCTGCCGGGGGAGATAAGCAGCACCAGCTGCTTATCCACCAATTGCTGCAACGAGGTGATGTCACTCAAGTCGGCGCGGCTGACGCCGATATAGCGTTCAGACAGGCCGTTGGCGATGAAATGCGCGTAGTCGTGGCGCTCTTTGGAGAAGGCCAGCCCGGGATAGAAGTCGATATTGCCCTTGGCAATTTCCCAGAGAATACGTTTTTTCGGCGCTCGCACTACCTTGAGACTACAACCTATTCTTGCCGCCGCGTCTTGATACAGGCTGAGATAGAGGCCACTGTTATCCGGTGCTTCAGCAATATAGGGGGCCCTGGCATTGGTGCGATACCCCATGGTCAGCTCACAGGTTTCTGCGGCAAGCAGCTGTGGTGAACAAGCGAGTGCCAGCAGCGCCAGACAACAGAACCTGAATATCACAGAACAAACCCTCCCGGATTGACTGAAACAGACTGAATAGTGATTGTTTTTAATAACATGAATAAGGTGAAACGCGACATTGTACTTTGGGCCAAGATTAAGATATTTGGTTATTGGTACAAAAGGGAGTAGTATTTGCGCGATTTTTGTCCGGTATGGCCGGGCAAGTCTCATTCCACTGAAATAAGGAGCCGATATGGCCAAACATATTAAGCAGACCGCACTGCTGGAACATGAATCCGGTCGTGGACAGATCAAAGATAACGCCCTCAAGGCGGTGGTGACCAGTTCACTGTTTCGCTGTCGCAGCGAGAAGCCGAAGAAGGGCAAAGGATCGTACAGTCGTAAAGGACGCAATGGAAAGGGGCAACAGGGTGTTGCCCCTTTTGATTTTATGACTCTAATCTTTTCACCCTGCTGACACCTCAACCAAGGTGTTGGGAGAGTTTATTCCGGCATCTGCACCAGTTCGGCCCACAGATCGTGCTCATCAGAATGAGTGATCAGTGCACGTACCATGTCCCCTGGGCTCAGTTCCACTTCCCCGTTGAGGAATACCATGCCGTCGATTTCAGGCGCATCGGCATAGCAGCGGCCAATGGCGCCTTCCTCGTCCACATCATCGATAAGGACATCCAGCTCACGGCCTACCAGGCGTGCCAGCCGCTCGGCACTGATCTCGGCCTGCACCTGCATGAAACGCTCATAGCGGTCCTGCTTGACCTCTTCACTGATAAGCTCTGCCAAGGTATTGGCCACGGCGCCATCGACTTCCGAGTACTTGAAGCAGCCCACTCGGTCCAGCCGAGCTTCACGCAGGAAGTCCAGCAGGATTTCGAAGTCCTCTTCGGTTTCACCGGGGAAGCCAACGATAAAGGTTGAGCGGATCACCAGATCCGGGCAGATTTCTCGCCATTTCTTGATGGCGTCCAACTGGCGGTCGACCCGGCCGGGGCGCTTCATCATCTTGAGCACACGAGGGCTGGCGTGCTGCAGTGGCAGATCCAGATAGGGCAGGATCAGTCCTTCGGCCATCAGCGGGATCAGCTCATCGACCCAAGGGTAAGGGTAGACATAGTGCAGGCGTACCCACACACCCATCTTGCCCAGATGGCGGGCCAGGGTAGTGATATCCTGCTTCACCGGCATGCCGTTCCAGAAGTCGGTGCGACCGCCCTTGTCTTTGCCGTAGGCCGAGGTGTCCTGGCTGACGACCAGAATCTCCTGAACGCCGCTTTCCACCAGGCGTTTGGCTTCATCCAGCACGCTGCCGACACTGCGGCTGTCCAGATCGCCCCTCAGCGCCGGAATGATGCAGAAGGTACAGCGGTTGTCGCAGCCTTCGGAAATCTTCAGGTAGGCATAATGCTTGGGGGTCAGCTTAACGCCGGCTTGCGGGATCAGCGAGGTAAAGGGGTTGTGCTCTGGCTTGGGCACATATTTGTGCACATGGTTCAGTACGGCTTCATAGCTGTGGGGGCCGGTGATCTCCAGTACATCCGGATGCACTTCGCGGATCTGGTTTTCCTTGGCGCCCAGGCAGCCGGTGACTATCACCTTGCCGTTTTCTTCCAGCGCTTCACGCACGGCATCCAGCGACTCTTCCACCGCGGCATCAATAAAGCCACAGGTGTTGACTATTACCAGGTCGGCATTGTCATAGCTGTTGGTAACCTCATAGCCGTCGATGCGCAGTTGGGTGAGGATCCGCTCGGAATCCACCAGGTTCTTGGGGCAGCCCAGGCTGACAAAGCCGATGCGATTGCCGCTGGTTTGGGCCTCGGCAGGGCTGTTTTCCTGTGCCAGAGTCTTGGCCGGAGTGTCCAGAGTCGTGGTCTGCTTGGGATCAAAAATGTCGACTGATTTCTTCAAGAGCTGTTTTCCGCAATGCTAAAGCTGATGGAGCACGCTTGGGTGCCGGTAAAATTGGCGGCGATTATACCTCAGCCATAGAAAAGGTACAGTTGGGCTGGTTAATTTATGTTCTATGTAGCCATCTCGGTTGCCGCTTCAAAACGTCGTTGAAAAATTTTTTGATTTTTTTAACCCTTTTGTCAGCTGGCTGCGTTTCTATGGTCAACGAAAGCGAACTTTTTGGAGAACCAAGATGAAAAAATCTCTGCTGAATCTGGCGCTGATAGGCGCACTGTTACCCGCTACTCTGATGAGCCACTCGGTACTGGCTCAGGATAGACCTCTGCTGGAAACTACAGGCGTCAGCCAGATACAGGTTGAGCCCGATATGGCCGAAATCAATGTTGAAGTGTCATTAAGCGAATCTGATGCCAAGGCGGCCAAGGCCGCATCCGACAAGGCGGTGGCCGCTTTTATCGAGCGCCTGCTCAAGGCCGGGGTTGCCAAGGAGTCGATTGCAGCCGCCAATCTGAATCTGCAACCTGAGTATGTTTACCTCAAGGACAAGGCGCCCGAGCTCAAGGGGTATCGCGCCAGTCGCAGTGTGACCGTGTTGGTGAAACAGTTGGATCAGCTCAACCCCATACTGGACTCGGCGCTAATAGGCGGGATCAACAAGGTGAACCAGATCAACCTCAAGTCCAGTAAAGAAGCCGAGATGCGCAAGCAGGCGCGGCAGGCGGCCATTGAAGATGCCAAGCAAAAGGCCAGTGAGTTGGCGGCCGGATTCGGCGAGAAACTCGATGGCGTCTGGTCGATTCGTTATTTCGACCAAGGCCCGGTGCGTCCTGTGATGTACAAGGCCGCCATGATGGCTGAAGGCGCTATCAACCAGAGCTATGAGTATGGCCAGGTAACTTTCTCCGACAGGGTCGAGGTCAGCTACAAGCTGCGTGACTGAACCCAAGTTATCCTGTCTGACAGTTATTATGCGGGCCCCCTGGTGGTGCCCGCATTGTTTGTTTTATCTGCCAATATCGCTTGTTTGATGTTGGTGAGTTGTAGGTGATTTTGAAACAGCAGATACAATTTGTTGCTCCTTTGAGGCAGTCTCTGGACGCTTTTTATGCTTGAATGAGCCAGAGCCAATCAATCTTGCATAAGGAGTGTGCCGATGAAATTGACCCGTCTGACACTACTGGGAATAGGTTTATTCAGCCTGGTCGCCAGCCCATCAACCGTATTCGCCAATGTTACAGCGCAAGTCGGAAAGACCCACAAACAACGACTCTGCCTGGTGAATGAGACGGAATACACTGTGCCCGGCAGCGAGATCCAATCCCAAATTAATGACAAGGATTTCGATACGGGTTTGCAGGTGTTTATTCGGTATCGCGGCCAGAGCTGTGCCGAGAGCAAGCAGACTTTTGCCAGCCTGTCATTGCCGGAGCCAGAGTCACCAACGATGGATGACTACCGCTTGGTTATCCAGCGAAAACAAGCACCCGAGTCGGAAACCAAGGTTTGGGAATACCGTTACCAGCAAGGCTATTCGAAACTGGGCTGGCAGACACTGGCCAAAGAGGTGGAGGCCATTTTCTTATCGCCGGCGAGCTAGCTTAAGATGAGGGCCTGAAAAACAAAAGCCGGTGGACAATATCACCGGCTTTTACTTTGAAGTCCTCGAAACTTATTTACCTTCCAAACCTGCGATCAACTTCTTGGTGTACTCAATGACAAACTGCTGACAGTGGATAGCGGTTTGTGGCTCAAACTCTTCGCCGTGCAGGTCGGTATTGGAGAGTACCCGAATCCCGATAAAAGGGATCTCATATGCCTTGGCAACCAGGGCGGCCGCAGCGGTTTCCATCTCTTCGGCCGAGGTTTGATAAGTTTGGTGCAGCCACTCGATGCGGTCGACTTCGCGGTTCCACTCATCGGCACTGCCGATCACGCCGGTCACTACCTTGCCATGGCGATAAGCTGACGCCAGTTGTTGTCCCAGAGCCAGCAGCTTGGGATCGGCATCAAAGCGCTTGTGTTCCACCAGCTTGCCATCCTGACGCAAACGCATGGTGACATCGAAGTTATGCCAGCGTTTGGGATCTATGCCTTGGCCTTTGGGGTGTAGATCGCTGCGATAGGAACCCATATTGAAGCTGTATTTCCCCAGCACTATGTCGCCGCGGTGCAGCGCCGGGTCGTGGCCGCCGGAAGTGCCCTGGTTGATGATAAAACCAGGTTGAAATTTTTCTATCGCCAGCGTGGTGGAGGCGGCGGCATTGGCCATACCTATTTCGGTGCGGGACACTATGACAGGATAGCCATCCACAGTGCCTTGCCAGAAAGTCCAGGAACCAAGAGTTGTCTGTTTGGGGTCTTTCAGGGCCTGAACCAGGGTGTCGACTTCGACATCCATGGCGCCTTGCAGCAGTATAGGTGCCCGGGTGGGCGTTGCCATGGAATGGCTGGAGAACAAGGCACAGAGTGCCACACAAAAACGTTGTAACAGAGTCATTTGCACACCTTTAATTGTTATTTCAGTGTCGCGGTAGGGGAGGGCGATCCTAGGTGCAGCTGTGGTTGCCGTCAACAGCCGGAGCTGGCATTTGCGAGCCCAGACATGAGTCACTTGCCAAAGGCTTAATGCCAACCGGGCGGGATATTTACCGCCAGAGGCACAATCTGGCTTGCTATTGGGGCCGTGATAGTTAGAATGCCAGTCGAATACCTTTGAGTAGAGGCGCGCTGCCTAAGAGTAACCGGGAAGAGGGTGATGCCTTTGAGGCCCGGGGAAAGGAGTCGGCGCCGAAGTAGCCAGGTCATCAAACCTAGCTGCTGGTTCTGTATCTAACAGGTGCAGGACTGCCATAGTCATCCACTATGGAGCGCTACCTGAAGGAGCTGAGAAGTTTCTGCCCTCCTTGGTCTGAGTTTCTTCGATCCTATCGGTAGATCTCCACCTTCTTTGGTGTAAAGAGATCATGAATATCATGCATTTTGCGGACTCTCCCTGGTCCATAGTTCCTCCTCTGCTGGCGGTTGCGCTGGCGATCATCACCCGTAGAGTACTGCTCTCCCTCGGGGTTGGCATAGTCGCCGGCAGCCTGATGTTACAGCAGTTTTCACCGCTGCAATCGCTGCGCTACCTGTTTGACAGTGTGCTGAAAATCTTCTGGGTCGATGGTGCTCCCAACAGCGATAACCTGAATATGCTGCTGTTTATGCTGCTGCTGGGTGGGCTTATCAGCTTGATGACCGCCTCGGGGGCGACCCGGGCCTTCGCCGAATGGGCCGCCAGGCGCTGCCAGAGCCGCAAGAGCGCCAAGTCGCTCACCGGCTTGATGGTGTTTGCCTTCTTTATTGACGACTTCTTCCACAGTCTGTCGGTGGGGCCCATTTGCCGCCCTGTGACCGACAGATTCCAGATCTCCCGCGCCAAGTTGGCCTATCTGCTGGACTCAACCGCGGCACCCGTGTGCGTATTGATGCCCATCTCCTCTTGGGGGGCCTATATCATCGCCCTGGTGGGCGGCATACTCGTGGCCCATGGGGTGACAGAGCAGAGCCCGATCGCCGCCTTTGTGCAGATGATCCCCATGAATCTCTATGCGGTATTTACCCTGATCATGGTGGTGGTAGTCATCGCCTTCCAACTGGATATTGGGCCGATGCGACAGCATGAGCAGCGGGCGCTCGAAGGCAAGCTCTGGGATGAATCCAAGGGCCGGCCAATAGGGCTGGATATGGAAGCCCCGGCCGACAGCCGCGGCGGCATGCTGGATATGGTGTTGCCGATAGTGACACTGACGGCGGCGAGTATCTATTTCATGCTGGACTCCGGGGCCCAGGTATTGGCCGCCAATGGTCAGGCCTTCAGCGTGCTGGGCGCCTTTGAACATACCAATGTGGGTTCGTCTTTGGTTTACGGCGCCCTTTGCAGCCTGGCGGTGTCTGGCCTGTTGGCTCTGCGCCTCGGCCTTGGGATATCCACTTGGCTGCGTGCTGCCCCCAGAGGGGTCATGGCCATGTTGCCGGCGATCAACATACTGCTGTTTGCCTGGACCATAGGCGCCGTGGTGCGTGACATGGAAACCGGCAAATATCTCGCCAGCCTGGCCAACGGCAACCTGCCCACAGGGCTGCTGCCTGTGGTGGTGTTTGTGCTCTCCTGCGCCATGGCCTTTGCCACAGGCACCAGCTGGGGCACTTTCGGTATCATGTTGCCACTCGCCGGTGATATGGCCGCCGCCAGCGATATCCAACTTCTGCTGCCCATGCTGTCGGCTGTGTTGGCCGGCGCTGTGTTTGGCGACCACAGTTCGCCCATATCCAGCACCAGTATTCTGTCGGCCACCGGCGCCGGCTGTCACCATATAGATCATGTGCTGACCCAGTTGCCTTATGCCCTGACCGTCGCCTTCGGGGCGGCGCTGGGGTATCTGGCCATGGGGCTGCTGCATTCCACCCTGGCCGGTTTCCTGGTGAGTGCCGCTTGGTTTGCACTCTTCTGCCTCTATCACGCCAGGCGCTTCCAGGCGGCTCCCGAGGCCGCTATCGGCTGAGGCTGAGATAGGATACAAAAAAGCCCCGGGAGTGTTCCTGGGGCATTTTACTCTTGCCAAAGGCTTGCGTGTCGATAAGGAATATCAGTGATCCAGATAGAGATAGTTCTGCCAGCTTTTCATCCTTATCAATACCTTACGCATGATTGACACATGCTCAAAGCTGTCGGAGTAGATGGCGATCTCCACATTGGTACCCAGAGGTAAATGATACTGACTCAGATCATCCAGCGGCTTGAGTTTCACCAGTGGTCGGCCGTTGAGGCGAATTTGTGACGAGCCATAGAGCTGCCCCTGCGCCTGCACCTGAGATTCACCTATGGCCGGCAGCACTTCGATCACTTCGGCTTGAAACACCTTGCCCGGCAGGGCGCGGAAGATCAGCTCGGCCTTGAAACCGGGTTTCAGCCGCAGCAGCGAGTTTTGCCTAAAGGCGCCGACAAAAAAGCGCTCCTCTTGATGGACAAAGGTCATCACAGGCCTGAGGGGCATGGGCACCACCATCATTCCCGGTCTCAGGGTCAACTGGGTCACATAACCGTCTGAGGGGGCGCGCATGCTGGTTTCCTCCAGATTGAATCTGGCTTTTTCCAACATGGCGGCAATTTCGGCCACCTGGGTGTTTTGCCCCTGATACTCGGCTTCCAGTGCCAGCTTGGCGCGCCGGGCTTCGGCCTCGGCCGCCTCTACTGAGGCCTGGGCGCCGAGATAGTACTGACGACGGTTGTCGACATCGGCGCGGGTAAAGGCGCCTTTTTCAAAACCGCTGCGGTAGCGCTCATATTCCAGTTGGGTTCTGTCCCGTTCGGCCTCGGCCTTGATGCGACTGGCCTCGGCGGCCTTATAGGCGGCGTCCAGACCCAATACCGCCTGTTTGGCCTGCTCCAGGCTGGCCTCCAGCCGGGTGACTTCTGTCTGATAAGGAGTCGGATCGACCCGGAACAGCAGCTCGCCCTCCTTCAGCAGTTTGTTGGGGATGACGGGCACTTCTATGACCTTGCCGCGCACCGAGGGGATCAGCGGGGTGGTGACATACATCTGGCTGCCCATGGCGGTATGGGGATGGTTGTAGTTCATCAACAAAATCAAGGTGCCTATCAGTACTACTCCGCCGAGCACGGCGGTAGGCACACTCCACTTGTTGAGCGGGATGCGGAAAATCTTGAAGATGGCGACGCAGATGGCGGTATAAGTGAGGATAAGCAAGAGATCCATTTATCTGTTCTCCCCATTTTTGTTATTGCTCTGGCTCTGATTATCTGTAGCTGGAATGTCGGCCGAGTCTGTTGCCGTATCCAAGTCCACGCCGCTGGTGGGCTTGGGGTTGACTACGGGCTCTTCTGAAGATGTTTGGACTTGGGTTGGGGCTTGGCTTTGGACTTGGACTTGGGCACTCGACGCTGCAAGGGCCTCTGTGGCGGCGTGCTTTTGGGCTTCCAGGGCGGCGACTTTTTCACTCAATAGTTCCAACTGCTGCGCCAAGAGTACGGTTTCATGGTGCAGTGATTGCTGCTCCTGTTGGATTTTGTCAAAGCCCCAACCCCTGTCCTCGCGCCAGAGTGTGGCCCAGATCCACAGAAACGGCCACAGCACATGCAGGGTAAACAGGCTCACCCAGCCGGCATAGTGAATAGCGTCCTGATGGGGGTGGTTGCGTTTCTTGGCCAGCTCGTAGGGGATGTCGTGGATCACTATCACCCCGTAGAAGATCACCAGGGCGACAAAGATCAGCAGCCCCAGTGCGATATAATCCAGTGTCATCTAATCGGGTTCCCTTATTCGCAAATACGCTTGAATAAGTGTAGATGGCCGCTGGCGGATTGCCCGGGAATGATGATTTTTTTCAGGGGCATAAGACGAAAATTGACTCGTGCCCGAAAGGGGGAGGGAAGGTGCGAACAAGTCCTCGTGGCACTCTGGCTTACACAGCAATTGGCGTTCAAGGCATCTGACTGAAGGCATGCCGGGGCCTGTCGAAGTCGGATAACGCAGAGAGCCGGTTGCTGAGCAAGCCCCGAAGGGCGTGGCTTACAAGCCTGCCTGCTGTGTTGTGCTTCTTGCAAAGGACTAGGGCCATTTGTTGCGAACCACGCCTTGCATCCAGGCCTGTAAGCCGACGCAGAGCACACATGGGACTTATTCGCACCTTCCTTAGTTCTCTTTGGGCTCGCCAGGTCCCGGCAGCATAAGCTGATAAAACGCCAAATCCAGCCAGCGGCCGAACTTATAACCCACCTGGGGCAGGGTGCCTGAGTGCTTGAACCCCAACTTCAGGTGCAGGGCAATACTGGCCTGGTTTCCGGCATCTATGGCGCCCACCATGGTGCGCATGCCGCGCTCCTGGGCCTGGGTTATCAAATGCTGCATCAGAAAGCGCGCCACCCCTTTGCCTCTATGCTCCGGGTGCACATACACAGAGTGTTCCACCGAGTAGAGGTTGGCCGGATAGCCGCGAAACGGGCCTAAGCTGGCAAATCCCAACAGTTGCCCCTGCTCATCCTCGGCGCCCAGAATTGGCCAACTGCCTTGCTGTTTGGCGCCGAACCAATCGCGGATCTGCTGTTCGCTCCTTGGCTGGTATTCATAAAGGGCTGTGGTATGGGCAATGGCATGGTTGAAGATGGCGCGTATCGCTTCGCCATGTTGCTCAAGTTGGCAGTGACACAGATGCATCTTAGGCTCCCAAGGTGGTTTCGCCTGAGTATGCCACAAGCCGGGCAACGCGCCATTACTTCAATGGGAACATATGAATTGGAGCAGGTAGCCATTCAGTGTGTTGTATTGCAGTCGAGAGGTGGGTGCTGTACTTGCTAGAGATGGTTAACATTAGCCAAAGTAACAGTTATTTTGATTGTATTAGGTCAATAAAAGGATGTGACAAATGAAAGTGGAGCAAAGGAGTCGTAAAGCCAGAGAAGTACATGCGGAAACCTTAATTAAAATAAGTACTAATCTGTTGACTGCTTTTGGTGTAACCATATTGATCTTGCCCTTGTCCGGTTTGGCCGGTATCGCGATCAAGAGCGGTGATACCGCTGAGCTTTGGGATCTGTTCCTTAAGTTGTTTGGCTCTTGGTATGGTGTTGTGGTGATTGCACTGGAGTTGCTGATAGGTTACATCGTGCTTTCTTTCCGTGATAGGGCGCTGGATGTCTATGATGAGCTTTATCCAGACGCCTGTGCCTCGGAAGTTGTCAAGGAGACGATAACCACTCCTGATATCAATCCGCCGAAAACGACTCCAAAGGCAGGTGAGCAAGCTTGAGCCTTTGTCAGTCGCGGCTCTCTTTGGGCGCTTGAAACTCGGTCAGGCTCATATCGGCATGCAGTACGGCTATCCGCTGGGGGGCGCCGTTTTCTGCCAGTTCCAGGAGGCCGATACCGCTTTGGTTGACCAGGCGTTTGCTGCGTTCCCCATTGGGGCGGCGGCCGCGGATCGACATACGTTTGCGTTTGGTCAGCAGATTGAGCGGCGAGAAATGACCATAGAGCCAGCCGTTGAGCTTATCAAACACAGGCAGCAGCTTTTCCGGGAACTGATTTTTGATGCCGCTGGCGGTGATCTGGTAGATGTTGGGACTGGCACGGCGAAAGCGGATCCCTATGTCATAAGCAAAGGAGTAATGCACATCGCCGGAGAGGATCACAAACTCCTGCGGGGTACGTCTGTGCATGAAGATCGACAGCAGCGCGTTGGCGGCGCCAGGGTGCGCCATCCAGTTTTCGGCGTCCACCAGCAGCGAAGCTCCTATCAGGGTGGCCGTGCGCTGCACCGCCTCAATCAGTTTGACCCCGAAAATCGGTGCCGCCGACACTATGATGACCTTATCCTGCCCCAGCAGTGCCTGCTGAAGATCCATCAGCGCCTCCCAATCCATCAACCCGGAAGGCTTGGCCAGGTTGGATTCGCTGCGCCAGCGGCGGGTACGGGTATCCAGTACCACCATTCTGGGTTGAGTATCCAGGGTGTAGTGCCAGTTCTCACACTTGAGCAGCTTGTCTATCAGGGCATCCTGGCGCTCACTGTCGGCCAGATAGAGGCCGCTCAGATCTTCGAAAAAGTCGGTAAACCTCTTGGGTTGATTGCCGAGAGCCTGAAACAGGGTGTAACCCAGCAAGGCATTGCCTATGATGCGCTTGGAGAAGGCGTGGCCATAGGCGGCCTCTTCCCAGCGGGCCGTCAGGTTCCAGTCGTCGGTAATGTCATGATCGTCGAAAATCATATAGGTAGGCAGATGCGCCAAAAGGCGCCTAACCTTGCCAAGGCCAGCCTTGAACTCCAACAGATGTTGCCACTGGGCCTGCCACTCCTGTGCCCGTTTACCGCTCAGCCCGGGCAACTGTTGCGGCAGTTCCAGTTGCTGCCACAGTTCCGGCGACCAGATTAAAAGATACAGGGCAGTAACTTCGGCGAAGCTCAGCAGATGGTTTTCTGCCATCGAGGAGGTGAATATGGGGTGGTTGATATACCAGCGCCAGAGTGCTGTCTTGGCCGGATACTGGGTTCGGGGCAAGAGCTGCTTTGGCCGCAGGTAGAGGGAGTCTGGGCCATAATCTATCTGCGCCGAGTCTTTGAGCGGGGCGTCACTAAAGTTCTCCTGTTTCAGTCCCAGCAGCGCTATTACCTGGGCAATAGCCACCAGGGTGGGGCCAGCCACATCATCGACATAGAGCTGATCGCCGCTCAACATCAGCAGCGCCGGTCGCTCGGCAGGGGCATTGTTCTGCTCCAGCAGAGTATCGGCCGCCACCAGTGCGTCGCCGCTGTGATGATGCGGGTTGCGACAGGAGCCGTGCAGCAAACGATCCAGCCTGGGCTGCAGCACCAGTTCGGGGGTGGATTTATCCGGATAACACAGGCCTTCGATATCGGCGAACAGCGACTGACCATCGGCATCTTCCAAGCTGTAACCCACGGCTTGCCCTTGGGGCAGCAATCCGGGAACCTCCAGGTGCAGCAGATACTGCCAGGCATGTTCACCCAGTTGTACTCTGTGCACTTGTTCTTCATTCAACGGCAAGGGCGCCGACTTGTGACTCAACTTAAGCGTCAATTGCGGGCTCAACGGCTTGCTGCTGACCCACCAGAGGGTGAAATGGTCCCGGTCGCAGTGGCGCAATATCGGGCCGGCCAGGATCAGCGGCAAGGAAGAGGAAGTGGTCATCGGCGGGTTCTGCAGCCTCTCAGGAATGAAAAAGGTGAATCCACAGGGTAAACAAGTGCTTTGGCTTTGAAAAGTCCCTAAAATGTGAAGCCTTGTTAATGATGTAAAGCAGCTGTGCCAAGGCGATAGCGGCAAGCATTGATATCCCTGAGTCTTGTGACACCACAGCCAACTTGGCATATCTGCCGCCTCAATGCCTTTGCAGGTTTTCGGATAATAGACGAATGAAAAGCACCCGGATGGGAATGGATGGCATATTTGGTCGAACCGGTGGCCTGGCGGCGGCCGATCAACTGGCGTTGCTGCGGGTTTTGGGGTTGCTGCTGCAACTGGGGCTGACCCTGCTCGGCAGCGATGCCTTTGGCCTGACGCTGCAGCCTGAACCCTTGTGGTGGGTGTTTGGGCTGGAAAGCGCCTATCTGGCCTTGACCCTGTGGCTGCGTCATCCCCTCTATCGCCAGAGTGCCGGTATCTTTATCGCCCTGTTGCTGGATACCCTGTTTTGGATCTCCTGGCTGTGGCTTTCCGGTGGGGCCACAAATGCCTTTATTTCGCTGCTGCTGGTGCCGATTGCGCTGGCGGCGGTCACCTTGCCCGCCTGGGGCAGTTGGAGCCTGGCGGCGCTGTCGACCCTGGCCTACAGCCTGATGATCTTGAGCTTGCCGGAAGGGCATATGCGCCATCACGGCATGGATATGAGCTCTCACTTCCTGGGGATGTGGCTTAACTTCGTGGTGTCGGCACTGGTGTTGACCACCAGTGTCGCTCTGATAAGCCGTCGTCTGCGGCGCCAGGATACCGAGCTTGGTTGGCTGAGGGAAAATCAGCTGCGGCAGGAACAACTGCTGGCGTTGGGCACAGCTTCGGCGCAGATGGCACACCAGTTGGCAACGCCGCTGGCGAGCCTGAGATTACTGCTGGATGAAGCCATGGAAGAGGGCCTGGATGCCGAGGCGCAGGCGCAAATGGGCCAAGCGCTGTCCCGCTGTGAAGTCACTCTCAATGAACTGCGCCGCGCCACCGAATCGATTCGTGAACGTCGCCGCCAGGCCGTGACATTGGCGGCACTGGGGCAAAATATGCGCCAGCAACTCATGCTGTTGATGCCCGAGGTGGATTTCAGCCTCACCCTGCCTGCTGGCCTGACTGAACGTGAAATTATCACAGATGCCAGTCTATTGCCGGCGCTGCTGGCGCTGGTGGATAACGCCGCCAAGGCCAGCCTCAACAATACAGGCGAGCCCAAGGTTGAAATTGGCTTCGACTCCCTCGGTGACACTCGGCTTGAAATTAACATCAAGGATTATGGCCGCGGCATAGAGGCGCATCTCTTGGGCGAGCTTGGGCTGATGCCGGTGGCGAGCCACACAGGTATGGGGGTTGCCGTGCTCTTGAGTCACGCCAGCCTGGAGAAGCTGGGGGGCGAGCTGGTGTTGCACAACGGCCCACAGGGCTGTGAGGCGCGTATCAGTCTGCCCTTATTGCCGGTTTCTGCCGGTAAAGGAGATGCGGCATGAAGCGGTTATTGATAGTTGAAGATGACCTGGCGCTGGCAGCCATTCTGAAGCGGCGTATGCAGCGGCATGATTTCGAGTGCTGCCATGCCGAAGATGCCAGCCAAGCACTGCTCAGCGCCCGTAGCTGGCAACCGAGCCATGTGCTGCTGGATATGAAATTGGCGCAAAGCAACGGCCTCAACCTGATAGTGCCGCTGCGAGCCAGCTTGCCCAAGGCCTGTATTGTGCTGCTAACAGGCTTTGCCAGCATAGCCACTGCGGTGGAGGCGGTGAAACTGGGGGCAGACAACTATCTGGCCAAGCCGGCCGACACCCGGACACTGCTGGCGGCACTCAAAGTCGAGCCTAAATCCCACACGGCTTCATCCTTGCCTGATGAAACCCCGCTGCACCCCAAGCGCTTGGAGTGGGAACATATTCAGCAGGTACTCAATGCCAATAAGGGTAATGTCTCGGCCACCGCCCGCCAGTTGGGAATGCATCGCCGCACCCTGCAACGCAAGCTGGCCAAGAAGCCAGTTGCTTAAAAAAATCCCGGCCTTTCGAGACGAGAAAAGGCCGGGGCAGGTTCAATTGCAGTGGAAATCTCAACGGCCTGCGGGAGCACGGTGAGGATGAACCCTTAAGCGGGCAACCGGGGCGCCCTTAAAAACGGTACTCGCCCATGACCCAGGCGTTGAGACCGGGTTGTGGCAAGCGCTCGCCAACGGCGATATCACCGCCCATTACCCGGTTATAACCGGCGAGATGATCGACATATTCTCTGTCCAGCAGATTATCGACCCCGGCCTTGAGCATAAAGCTGTCACCGCGGTAACCGGCCGCCAGATTCACCAAGCCATAGCCTGCAGTTTCCTGCTCCAGCTGAGTGGCCGAGACCTTATCCTGGGCGGCAACCGCTACTGTCTCCAGGCGGGCAAACCAGCTGCCCTGATCCCAGTTGAGTCCCAGAGTCAGGTTGGGTGGGGCGATACGGTAAAGCTTGTCTTCCACGTCGCGGCGCTCACCATAGGTATAGGCCGCCTGCAGATCCAGGCTCCACTGTTCATGCAACTGCCAGTGGGCGTTGACATCCATGCCGTAGAGCAGGGCATCGGTGTTACTGAATACCAAGGTGTTGGCATCGCCGGCGGCGATAACGGCAGGATCATCCGTGGGCAGGCCCTGAATATAGTTGTCTATCCTTTGGACAAATACCCTAGGGGTCAGGTTGAAATCCTGACGGTGTAAATCCAGCCCCAGCTCCAGTTGCCAGGCGGTTTCCAGATCCAAGTCCATCTGGCCCACATAGGTGCGGCCATCGGCCAGGCCACCGGTGGACTGCATCGGTACCCAGAGATAGCGCTGTTGATAGCTGGCACTGGCCTGTTTACGCGCCAGGCCGATTATGGCATCCAGCTCACTGTCGATTTCAAAGCGGCCGTTGATCACCAAGTCCAGCCCGGTATCGTTTTGGCTGCGATCGGCCTGATTGAATCTGTCCATTAGGGTCTTGATTGCCGGTTTCATGGCCGCCATAGAGTGACTCACGGCATCGGCATCAAACCTGTAGTGTTTCACCCGGCTACCCAGTTGCCAGCTCCAACGACCAAAATCCTGCTGCCATTGGGCGTAGAGGCTGTAAACACTGTCGTTGACACCGTTGAAGTTATCCACCCGGAACTTGCTGTTGCTGGGGTCTGTCACCACAGTGTCGTGCTCGGCATGGCGCCAATCCAAGCCAAATTCCCAGCTGTCTTTCGCCATTTGCCAATGACCGTCGAAACTCTTGGAGTCGGCTATGGTGTAGCGCGGTGCCATGGTAGGCATTTTCATTCGCAGACTGAAGTTGTCCATGCCGTGACGGGCATCGCTGTAGCCCAGATGCCAGCGCGTTTGCCAATCGGCCAGCAGGTGCTCACCACTGAGCTTGAACCTGTCGGTGCGGATATAGTCGATATCCATCGGCAGCGCCGGGGTGGCGGCATCTGTGGTTTCCAGATGCTGGAACGAGAAGGCTATCGACTCATCATCGGCGTTGCTGTCGGCCAGGTTGAACCTGTATTCACCGCCGAACACTTGCTTGTCGTAGACCCCTGGCAGCAGTGGGTGGTTATCGCCGCTTTCGGGCACATCATTGCCCTTGAACAAGTCGCCATACAGCATGAGTGCCTGCCGCTCGCCGCCGAAGTTGCTCTTGACGCCGATGCGGCTCTGCTCGCCATTGTGCTGGTATTGGCCGCTGACCAGGCCGCTGACTTCATCGAAACGTGCCTGGGACTCCACTACCCGGATGCTGCCACCCAAGGTATCGACGCCGCTGGCGACCGGGGCTATGCCGCGATCCAGCTCTAATTGCTCTGTGATCACAGGTACGGCATAACTCAAGGGGGTATCCATGGCGTTGGGACCGGCACCGGCCATGCTCATGCCGCCGACCTGGGTTTCGACTCTATCGCCAAAGAGGCCACGATACTGGGCTATGCCGGTAAGCGGGCCGTTACTGTTGACGTTGGCGCCGGGCAGTGACTTGAGCAGACCACTGATATCGGCCTTGGGCGCGGTGGCTTCAGGCGAGGTCTGCAGCACGCTGCTCTGTACGCTGCCGCGTACCACCAGCACTTCCATGGGAGAATCACTGGCCTTGGCGGCTGAGCCCAGACCGATTATTGGCAGTAAAGCCAGAGCGAGAGGAGAAGGTGAAAAGCGCATATCTTATTGATTTTGGTTGTTTTGAATGACCCATTTTGGGTCTTGTGCGCGGATGGGGCAAAGCTAAACAGCCAAAGTGCGACAAGCTGTCGCACCCGGAAGAGGGTCAAACCAAGGGGGTGAACTTAATCAGTTCGGCAATACTGTGAACACCAAGCTTTTTCATGATCTTGGCGCGATGCACTTCTATGGTTCGCAGCGACAGATAGAGAGCTTCGGACATCTGTTTATTGGTCATTCCCTGCACCAGCAGCTGCAGTACCTGCTGCTCACGCTCGGTCAGGGTGGCGTATTTCTGCTGTAGTTGCTGCTGTTCATGGGTCTTGAGGCTGTAGTCGAAGGCTTTTTCGATGGCGGCGGCCAGCGCCTTGCCGGCAACCGGTTTCTGGAAAAAGTCGCAGGCTCCCTGACGAAAGGCGTCAACGGCCATCGGCAGATCGCCATGGCCGGTGAGAAAGATGATCCCCAAGGGGCTGTTGGCCTCCAATAATCTCTGCTGTACCTGCTGGCCGGTGAGTTCCGGCATGCGGCTGTCGAGGATTACGCAGCCAGGCGCCTCCAATTCGGCGGCCTGGAGAAATGCCTGGCCGCTGTCAAAGGCTTGCAGCCGGTAACCGAATTGGCTCAGCATAAAGCCAAGTGAATCCCGGACGGCGGCATCGTCGTCCACCAAATAAAGCGCTGTGTCAGTCACATACTTGCCTCTCTCGGGTGAATAAGCCAATCCTAATCTTTGTCGCGACTGGGCTCAAACCCGGTTGTTGGCTTTTAGAGCCAGATCACTGAGGTGTTGGCCGACATTTGCCCTCCATCAAGTTATTTTTTCGCCGTCTGTATTAGCTTATCTTCATGGATGAAAGGGGAGTTGGAATGGCCAGAATATTAATCTTGATACTGTTGTTGGGGGCCGGGTGTGCTTCGGCTTCGGCGCAACTGTATGAACCGGCGACCGATGCCGAAATGGGTGACGAGCCCATAGAGGCTGTGTTTCGGGTCGGGGTACTGGCCAATCACGGGGTTGCCCAGGCAAAAGAGAGATGGCGCCCCATGATGCGTTATCTCAGCCAACAGCTGCCCGGCAATCGTTTCGAGGTGGAGCCGCTGACCTTTGATCAAATGAGCCAGCAACTGCTGGAGCACAGGATCCACTTTATTGTGACCAACCCGGGGCAGTATCTTAGTCTCAGCAGCAAGCTGCCCCTGTCCTGGCTTGCCACCATGCGCAGTCGCAAGCATCAGGGAACCACCTTTGCCATCAGCTCGGCGATCATAGTGCGGGCCGACAGCCCGGTGCGTAATATTGAAGAGCTGCGTGGTGCCACTGTGGTGGCCAGCGATCCTCAGGCGCTGGGGGGATATCAGGCGACAGTAGGCTTGCTGAATAAGCGTGGCTTTGCCGCCAAGCGTTTTTTCGGCGAGGTGCGTTTTCTGGGGTTTCCGCTGGAGCCTCTGGTTTACCAGGTGCGTGACCGCACAGTGGATGCCGCCATCACCCCCTTCTGTACCCTGGAAGAGATGGTGGAAACCGGCTTGGTGCAGCGCCTGGACTATCGGGTGATCAACGGCGTCAAGCCCGAGGGCTATGACTGTGAAACCAGCAGTGCCCTCTATCCCAACTGGTCATTTGCCGCCTCGGACCTGGTGCCCAGCCATATCACCCAGGCGGTGACCCGGGCGCTGTTCGACTTGCCTTCCGACTCTGAAGCGGCGATCAAGGCCGACACCATGGGCTGGACAGCTCCTATCAGTCAGCTCAAGGTGATCAAGCTGTATGAGGAGCTTGATCTCCACGGCGGCCCACCCCCTTTGTATGAAGCCGCCATCGACTGGGTACGCAAGAACAAGGAGTGGGGCGGAGCGCTGCTGTTACTGTTCCTGATCTCCACTCTCTACCACCTGTGGCTGGAGTACAAGTTCCGCCAGAAGAGCGAATTCTTGCTGGCAACAGAGCGACAGCTGCGGGATAAAGAGTTGCAACTGGAACGAATGCAGAGTGCCGCTATTCTGGGCGAAATTGGCGCCGGGCTGGCGCATGAGCTCAACCAGCCGATTGCCGCCATTACCCAATACAGCGAAGGCGCCATGATGGTGCTGGAGCAGCGCGCCGCCGAGGGCTGTGGTGAGCGCGCCGATGCCATGCGTGAGGTGCTGACCAAGATCAATAATCAGTCTATCCGCGCAGGAGCCGTGGTGCATCGTATTCGCGGTTTGCTGCGTCGGCGCCGGGCCGAATCTGAGCCTGTGGTGATAGAGTCGCTGCTCAGGGATGCACTGGCGTTGTTTCAGAGGCCGATGGAGCAGCAGGGCGTCGAGCTCAAAATAAGTCGCCGCGGGCCGGAGCGGCCATTGCTGGGGGATGCAGTGGGGCTGAGTCAGATGCTGGTTAACTTGCTGAAAAATGCCATGGATGCCCTGGATGCGGTATCGGGTAAAAGGGAGATCCAACTCAAACTCGACTATCAGGCCGCGCCCCCAGCCGTCGGGACCAAGGGAGAGTGGTTGCTGTTGGAACTCTTGGATACAGGCACGGGGTTGAGTGCCTCGGCGGCGGAATTAATGCTGTCTTTCGCCACCACCAAGGAGGATGGTTTGGGGCTGGGATTGGCTATCTGCCGCGACGTGGTGACCCAGCATAATGGTCATCTGGAGCTGGAAAACCGCCGCGAGTACCGCGGCTGCCGAGTGCGAGTGTGGCTGCCTCTGGGGGCAACAGCCCTGAGCGAATAGAAAGCCCTGAGCGAGAAAAAAGCCCTGAGCGAATAGAAAGCCCGGCGCTAATCCCGGCAACGTTGCGCAAGAATGGGCTCGGTTCAAATCAACGGAAAGCGCCGCTCAAATGTTTGAAACCTGTCGGCCAGAAAATCTATCACCCGCCGCACCTTGAAGCTGGGGTAGTCGGTGTGCAGGTACAGGATTTGCAGCGGCACAGTCTCGCATTGCTGGGGCGAAAAAAGGTTAATCAGTCGCCCGGCATGCACATCTTCGGCGACATCCAACCAGCTCTTGAAGGCGATGCCCTGGCCCTCCAGGGCCCAGTCGCGAATGACGGCGCCATCATTGGCTATTCGCCTGCCTTTCACCTCGACGGCCAATGGGTTACCGGCTTCCGTGAAGCCCCAGCGTTGCCAAGGCTCGCCGCCACGATTGAGGATCAGCACCTTATGTTGGCTCAGTTCATGGGGCGTCTTGGGCCGACCATATTGGGCCAGATACTCAGGCGAGGCCACCGCCACCCTGTGCACATACAAGAGATGCCGCCGCATCAGGCTGGAGTCGCTCAAATGGCCGTACCTCAGTGCCAGGTGAACATTCTGGCCGATGAGATCTGTCAGCTGATCGCCGAAGAAATACTGCAGTGACAACTCGGGCGCCCCGGCCATCAGTTGGTCCAGCCAGGGACGTATCAGGCTGCGGCCCAAGTCCGAAGGCAGTGCCAACCTGACTTCTCCTTTGAGCTCGCCGCGGCTTTCCGCCAACGCCATGGCGGCGTTGTCCAAAAGCCCCATCGCCTGACGGGCGGCATCGACAAACACTTGTCCCTCTTCGGTGAGCTGCAGTCGCCGGGTGGAGCGGGCAAACAACTGGCTGCCCAGCTTCTTTTCCAGCCGCTGCAGTGCGGCACTGGCGGCGGCCGGGGTCATGCCCAGCTCGCGTCCGGCGGCAGACAGGCTCTGAAGTTCGGCCACCCGTAAGGCCAGTTGCAGATCATTGAGATGATACATTCAAAAATTATTTGAAAATAAGTTAAGTAATAGCCCAATTATCAATCAAGTTCGAAAGATAGACAATGAGCCTGTGAAGTGTTCCGGCGAGCTCGCCATTCAGTCATCAGGAGTTTCATATGTCACTGTTCGTTCCATATTCCCTCAAGGGATTGTATCTGTCCAATCGGGTGGTCATGGCCCCCATGACGCGTTCGCGTACCAGTCAACCGGGCAATATTCCCAATGCCATGATGGCGGAATACTACCGTCAGCGCGCCTCGGCAGGGCTTATCATCACAGAAGCCACCCAGATTTCCGACGACAGCCAGGGCTATTCCTTTACACCTGGGATCTACACCCAAGAGCAGCTGCAGGGATGGCGTTTGGTTACCCGCGCCGTGCATGACGCCGGTGGACGAATCTTCAATCAGCTTTGGCATGTTGGCAGGGGGTCTCACCCCGTGTTCCAGAAGGGAGATGCGCCGATAGCCCCTTCGGCCATAGCACCGACGGCGACTCAGGTGTGGGTTTCAAACGGCAGTGATGGTGGCCAGATGGTGGATTGTCCGGAACCCAGAGCCATGACCCAGGCTGATATCGACCGGGTTGTGAATGATTTTGCCAATGCCGCAGTCAATGCCGTTGAAGCGGGTTTTGATGGCATTGAGGTACATGGTGGCAACGGTTATCTGATCGATCAGTTTCTGCGGACCAACTCCAATAAGCGTAACGATGCTTACGGCGGCACTAAGGCCAACAGAGTGCGTTTCCTGCTGCAGGTGGTAGATGCCATCGCCGAACGCATAGGCCCGGAGCGGGTGGGGATTCGCCTGGCGCCCTATGTCACCTTTAAGGATATGGCTTGCCCGGAAATCGTCGACACCATACTCCTGGCGGCGGCCGAGCTTAACAAGCGAGGAGTCGCTTATCTGCACTTGTCTGAAGCCGATTGGGACGATGCGCCTGAGATTCCCGAAAGCTTTCGTCGCAGCCTGCGTCATGCCTTTCCAGGCTGCATCATAGTGGCCGGTCGCTACGATCTTGAGCGCGCCTAGACAGTATTGGAGCAAGGCTATGCCGATCTGGTGGCCTTTGGTCGCCCCTTTATCTCCAACCCGGATCTGCCCAAACGTTTACAGCTCGGTAAGCCGCTGGCGCCGCTCGGCACTGGCCCACTGTTTGGAGGCGGCGCCGAGGGATACACAGATTATCCGGCGTTGCAGACTCTTGAGGTGGGTCAATGAAGCGGGAAAGCCTGGCGCTCAATGCGTCTCGGGCCGTGAGCCGCGCCGCCATTTGGCCGGCCTTGCTCTGTAGCGCTCTGGCCTTAAGTGCTGCATCAGTAGTGGCCAGACCGGCTGCTTTGGCAACAAACCTGCCAGTGCCCAAGGTTCTGGTGACAGATGGCAGTCAGGCTGAGGCCGAGATTGTTCAGGCGGCCCGTCTTTACGCCGCATTTTGGAACAGTGGCGATCCGGCCTTTGCCCGTGAAGCCCTGAGTGAGCACTTTGTCGATCGTACGCTGCCAAGCGGGCGGCCCCAGGGACTTGGCGGGGTATTACAGGCATCAGAGGGCTTCAGACAGGCGGTGCCGGATCTCAGTGCTGAGATTGAGCATCTCCTGGTGGCCGATGACTATGTCACTGTGCGTCTGAGGTTTCGTGGTCATTTCAGTGGCCAATTTGGCGAACAGCAGGGTCAGGGGCAGGCGATAAATTTTCAGGCGGTGGATCTCTACCGGGTTAAGCAAGGCCGTATTACAGACAACTGGCATCTGGAAGACTATCAGAGTCTTTTCTCCCAGATGAATCTCAAGCCTTAAGGAGCAAAGAGTATGCATTCACGCAGACAATTTTTAATGGCCGGCGGCGCTCTGGCTGCCGGTTTGGGTCTAAGTCAAACCGCCGTGGCCGCTGGTGGTATGAGCACGCCCATGTTGCTTCCAGGGGCAGCGGCCGCTGATGGCAAAAATAACCCAGCAGGCAAGCGCCATTTCTGGCCCAATGGTGAGCGCCTGGTTATCTCCATCTCAATGCAGTTTGAAGCGGGAGCCCAAGGGGCAAATGCCGAAGGGCCGTTTCCCCCCATGGAGCCGGGTTATGTTGATACCATCACGCCGACTTGGTACGCCTACGGCATGAATGAGGGGATCCCTCGGCTTTTGCGGCTGTGGGACAAACACTGTATCAAGGTGACGTCGCACATGGTGGGGCGGGCTGCCGAACTGGCTCCTGAGCTTGCCAGAGCCGTGGCCGAGCATGGTCATGAGATCTCCGGCCATGGTCAGAGTTGGACGCCGCAGTACAGCATGAGTGAAGCCGAAGAGCGCGCCTCCTATGAGCAGAGTATTGCCACTCTTGAGCGGATCACCGGCCAGCGGCCGTTGGGGTTCAACGCCTTTTGGATGCGGCATACCCCCAAGACGCTGGAGATACTGCAGCAGCTCGGTTTTATCTACCACATAGATGATCTGGGGCGCGACGAGCCGTCGCTGATCCCTGTCAAAGGAAAGCCGTTTGCCGTGGTGCCCTATAGCCTGCGCAACAACGATATAGGTCGCTTCGGCGGCAATACAGCCATGACAGCCGCGGCCTTCCTGCAGGAACTCAAGGATGAATTTGACTGCCTTTATCTCGAAGGGGCAGACCGCAGACGCATGATGTCCATCAGTGTTCACGACAGGATAGGCGGTGCCCCCGGAATCGTCAGCGCACTCAATTCCTTCCTCGAGTATGCCAAGTCTCATGCAGATGTCGGTTTTATGCGTAAGGATGAGATTGCCAGGTGGGCCTTGAGCCAAAACGATGTACCGCTTAATCCGCCGCGACGCTTTCCGGCAGGCTAAGTGGCCCGGCAGATAACGCCTTCCATCGACTCTAAAGCCACCATCCCGGGCTCAGTTTGAACCGGGATGGTGGCTTTGTGGATTGAGATCAGCGCAGTGCGCTCAGGGTTTGCCACTGACGGCGGCCGAATTCCAGCACCACACCTACAGCCAGACCGGCGGCGGCATTGACGGCCAGGCTCACCACAGCGGTCGCCAGGATAACAAAGATACAGAAAGGCTTACCGTCCAAGAGGCGTTTGGACCAGGCCAACTGCAAGCCGGCGGTGGACAGCAGACTACCGAGAATAGCCAGCGGAATAAGGCTCAGCAGCCAGGCCACGTTTTCCCCCCAGGAGAGGGCTATTAGCAGGCAACTGCCGCCGAAGATCAGCGGCGCCCACAGGCGGCGGGCACCGAAATGGTATTGCACCGCCAACCCACCGGCACCGTGGCACATGGCCGAAGCACCGAAGGGGCTCAGCAGCAGATTGGCCAGGCCAGAGCTGGTGGCAAAGGCCTTGGGGCTGAAACGCTTGCTGTCTTCGGGGAACTTCTCTTTGGCCATCACTGAGGTGGCGATAACGGCATTGGTCAAAGTCAACGCCAGTTGCGGCAGCACCAACAGGGTCGCCGCGGCGCCCCAGTCATTTAACTCGGGCCAGCTCAAGTGCCAAGGCGTGTTGTTGAACACAAAGCTGCTGTCGCTGCCGCCTTGCTGGTATTGCCACAGCATGCCGAGGGCGATCACCAAGGGCATGGCCAGATAGCGCAGCGGGATAAAGCGGGCAAAGAAAATCAGTGCGAAGGCGCCGAATCCCAGCACAGGCTCGTCGGCCATCATCTTGAAACCCATCCACAACAGCTGCAGCCCTATGGCCAGTTGGATACCGACACTGACAGCCTGGGATATTTGCCGCGACAGCCAACTGATGGCGCCGGAGGCCGCCAGTACCAGCAGTATTACTCCCATCAGCATGGCGCTGGCTTGCATCATGCCGGGTGTCAGCCCCTGGGCAATGACCAGGGCGGCAATCACCTTCATGGGTTGCACGGGAATGGGGCGGCGATAAAACAGGGCGGTGGCCAGGGCAAAGAGACCGAAACCGAGAAAAATGCCTTGGGGAGAAAACTGATTCAGGGCGATCAGCCCAAGCACCAGAGGGAGAAAGGTTCCCAGATCGGCAAAGGCGCCGCTGAGCTCACCCAGGGAGCGGTTTAATGAGGAAAAAGTCTTGCCGTTTGTTGTCATTGCACTTGCCACAGAAAAGGATGCCCAGACAACGCAAGAAAAATGCCATTTTTTGTAGGGAGTTGCATCACCAATGACCCGAATTTACCGTCATAGTCTAATTCAGTGTAGTGCCGCTTGGACACTTTGGCCCGATTCTGGGTCTAAATGTCTTTTTTGGGGATAAGTGGCATCTCGTTTGGAGAGTACCAGATGAGAGAGTGGCAGATGAGAGTGACCGGCTCCCGGGAGGCAGGGAGATGCGGGAGCCGGTCTTCAGGGCTTGCCTGAATCGGATCAGCGGGCGTGGCGGACGCCGCCTTTGTGCTTCATGGGGTCGCCCTCATAGCCCAGCGCCTGCCAGTCGAGGCGGTCACCGCCATTGTGGCAGTCGACGCACTTGAGCGCTTCACTCTTGGGCGAGACCATGTGGTTGATACGCCACCACATTTCGGTTTGAGCAAAGCCGTACTGACCGCTATAGCTGATGCCCTTGGCCTGCATGGGCTCGCTGGCGGCCATCCCTAAGCGAATCGCCTTATCCCAGTCAAACTCAGACCAGAAACCGCCCTTGCCATAGGTCTTGGGATTGAGCAGCACCTTGTTGACCTTGTCGTACACCTGCTTGCCTGTGTGCACCTTGAAGGGGTAGATCTTCGCCTTGGGATCCTGAATGTCACCCAGGGGGAAGGTCAGACGGGTGACCTGCTCGGGATCCATCTTGTCACCGGCCATATAGGCATCGGCACGGCCGTTGTACCAGGCGTAGCTGGGCTTGACCATCTTGCCCCAAACGAAGCTGCCCTTTTTCTTGGCGTAGCTGTGACGACCATATTGATCCAGGCTCTCTTCCCTGTCTTCACCGGCAGTTGACCAGTCCCAGTGCAGCTTGGTGGGTTCATGGCGGGCAAAGAAGGGAATGTGGCAGGTCTGACAGGCCACAGTGGCTGCGTGCTTGTTCAGCTGTTTGTTGCCGTGTGGTGCACTGTCGTGGCAATTGTCACAGCCGATATGATCTTCACCGCCGGGGGACACACCCATGGCGTTACCGCTGATCATATGCTTCTGGGTGGTGTGGCATTCCTGACACTGGAAGTCATTGCCATCGCTGTCCATATGCACATCCGTGGCCTTATCCGGGTAGGCCATGGAAGAGTCGAGATCGCCATGCTTGACCGCATCTCCTCCGCCACCGTAGAAGTGGCAGCTGCCGCAGTTATCCCGCACCGGCTTGCCGACATTCTGGGCGACCCGCAGCAGATCCACTGTCTTGAATACCTCTCCGGCCGCGACGGGATCTTTAACATAGGTGCCCGTGGTGTCATGGCACACCAGGCAGTCCACCTTGGTCTTGTCCTTGAAGTCGAAGCTGTTGTCTTTCCAGCCGTAACCGGCATGGCAGCCGGTACAGCGAGGTTCGTTACCGGCGATGGAAACACAGAAGTTGTTGATGGAGTTTTTCTTGCCCCGTTTGACTGTACGTCCGGGCAGTTCCTGCTCCAGCTCCCAGGTCCAGTGGGATGACAGCATAAAGTCATCGGCATCTTTTTCATGGCACTCAAGGCAGGCCTGGGTCACTTCCGAGCCTGTGTTGAAGGGGCCCTTGAGCACCTCTTTGTGGGGGCCTCCGGCCTGGGCTGGGCTCAGGAGGCCGAGCCAGAGTGCCGTGGCTATAAATGGCAGATAAAATGTTTTCATCTGTGTTCCTCCCTAGAAATTCACTGTCAGTGAGGCGTTGATATCCAGCGCCGTATCCACCACGGGCAATAACGAATAGGCGCTGCCGTCCAGCACTTCATCCACCTTCACAGGTGCACCCACGGGCGTGCCCGAGCCAGTGTATTCATAGTCGTAGTAGAGCCCCGCCAGCTTGATAAACATCCTGGGGTTGATGTCGAAGATGTAGTAGGCCTCGGCCACATGGCCGCGGGTGGCCAGTTTGCTGCCGACCGGGTCGTCCTGGGCCTGGGTGAAGGGCGTCCAGTACTTGGAGCCATAGTTGTATTCCAGACCGAACTTGCCGTAAGGCGCCGGGATCTGCATGCCGATATAGATGCCGTAACCATCGTGGGAGGCATCGGACTCGGCGCTGGATGGCACCAGCAGCAGTTCATCGCCACTGCTGTTGAGCTCTGCCTGGAACACGGCGTCGGTCAACATGCCGCCGAACATGCCGGCGTTGCCGTTGCTCTCGCCGCGGGTCCAGCCGAAGGAGGCAAACAACTTGAGATCGTCATCGGATTCATAGGCATAGCCCAGGCCGCCCAGGTACATGTCGCCTATGACCCCGCTGGGTTGCACCCGGGTAACAAAGTTGAAGTTGTCGAATTTCTGCAGATCGCTGTAGAGGGTGGGGGCGAAAATCCCGGCCAACTCGTTGGGGAAGGCCATGGTGCCCTTGAAGCCGTCGTTGATATCCCGCGCGGCAAACAGGGTCAGCTGCAGGAAGTGGTTACCGTCGTTGATCACATCAATGTTGAAACCGCCCAGATGGGTGTCCTTGCTGACGGTATCGCCATAGAGCTCGCCGTTGCCCCATTGGGACTCAAAGCCCTGACCGTAACAGAAACGCACCACCTGGCCTTCTATCCCTGTGAGCTCTCCAAGCTTGTAGCCCAGAGTGGCGCCGTCAAAGTTGAAGTTGACCAGGTGCCCGGAAGGGGTGCCGCCACGCTTTTCATTTTCCCGGTAGTGGCTCGGCGGACCATAGGTGGAGGGGCGACGGCCGACAGACAGATAAAACTCGCTGCCGCCGATGTTTTTCCAGTCAAAGTAGGCGCGCTCGACCCGCAGCCAGTCGCCGCTGGGGTTGCCTGAGTTGGTGCCGTCCATGGTGAAGGAACGCCAGGAATCAAACACCTGCACACCGGTGGAATCGCCCCAGTCCTTGAACATTGTCAGGCGTCCGGCAAAGCTGACGTTGTCCCACACCTTGGCCTTGAGATCGAGCCGCAGCCGGGTGGTGTAGAAGATGTCATTGTCTATGTCGCCACTGCTATAAGGCGCCAGCACATAGGGCATAACGCCTTGCAGTTGTCCCTGGGCAAAGGCGTTGGCCAGCTCAGGGTTGGCGGCCATCATCTTGCCAAGGGGCGAGGTGGGGTCCATGGGGTTGCCCAGTTCGCCGGCCATGGCTTTGGCGCCGAAGTCGTTGAAGTCCATCTTGATCGCCGGATGCCAGGTGACATTGCCATAGTGCAGCGAGTGGGCTCGGGTGCGAAAGTCGCCGCTGATCTCCAGTCGATCGAGCGCCGTGTGCCGCTCTGTTTTGTCCACCCGGCTGTTGAGTATATCCAGCTCTTCGGTGATCTCCTGCAGTTGCTGTTTAAGCTCGCGGATCTTGGTGCTGTCATCCAGTTCCCCGGCCTGGAGCTGGGGGCTGCCCAGCAGAGCCAAACCCAGTGCCTGGGCCACCGCCAGTGCGATAAGAGTACGCATAGTTGATTCTCCTGACCGGCCTTGCCGGTCGTTTTCAGGCAGCAAGCAGCCCTGGGGTAACCCCATACTTGGCTTGCAAGCCGTAAATTTAGTTAAGTGATTGGCGCCTATGCGCTCGGATCAACCGCAGGTCTGGGGTTGATCCGAGTCGGCGGCATGGTCGTACAGGAACTGTTGAATATCCTTGAGTTCCTGCTCAGTTAAAGGCTGAAACGCCTCGGGTTTGGCTTTGTGTTTGTCTCTGGCGAAGAATCTGTCCCATTGGCTCATGGTCTTGCTCATGGGAGTCAGTTCGCCGCCTATGCCAGCTTTGCTGTGACACTCTTTACAGACTTTTTTGTACAAGTGTTTGCCTTTCTTGGGGTTGCCGCCGTCGGCTGCGGTGGCGCCTGTGGCCAATGCACAGGCTAAAAGCAGAAGGCCGAGTTTGCTGCTGGTGTTCATCATCTATTCCTCTGGGGTGACCGCCCGCTCCGTTAATGGGCTGTTATTTTATGTGTCCTTGCGGTTGTCAATTTAGCAATCCTGAGGTGCGTCAGCTTTGAACTGGATCACCTTCATAAAAATAATCTAATTGATAAAAATATCATTGAAATAAATCTAATGGATTGGGTGGTTTTATATTTACAATATATTGATTTATTTTGTTTTTAATCTTTATCTGTTGACCTGTTAGAGACGCCGTGAGTGGGATTTATAGCGGTTTTTTAGGCGTGATCAGCTTAACGTTTGTGAATATTTGTCGCGGCTAAAGTTGCATTTGTTCACTCCTGGGGTGCATCTACAGACTCTTTTCTCATCAATCCGGGGCAGGATTCCCTTCACACTTTCACGCCCTTTCCGGCGTCTTTGCGGGGGCTGGATCACACTCGCTCCCCCTATGTGGTTTACCACAATACCCACAGGAATTTAATGGGTAAACAATGAGCTCAAGCCGCTGTAGTCAAGCGGAATCCAATTCAAACAATAACCTGTGTGAGCGACCTTTTCCCAAGGGGAGAGGATGGAGGTAACCATGATAGAGCTTGATAGGCGCACCTTTCTGAAAGGGGCTGGAGCCGGAGGGGCAACCTGTGCCCTGGCCGGAGTTCTGCCCGGTTCGCTGGCGGCTTTGGGGCGTAGCCCACTGACCGGCAGTGCCACTGAAATTGCCAGTATGTGTGAGATGTGTTCAACCCGTTGCCCGATTTCGGCGCGGATAATCGACGGCAAAAACGTCTTTATTTCTGGCAACAAAGAAGCCAAATCATTCGGCGGTAAGGTCTGTGCCCGTGGCGGCGCCGGCCTTAGTTTATTGTACGATCCACAAAGGATTGTCAAACCACTCAAGCGCGTCGGTGAGCGCGGTGAAGGCAAGTGGGCCGAAATCAGCTGGCAGGAAGCCTATCAAACCATCGCCAGCAAGCTGAATCAAATCAAAGCCGAGCATGGCCCTGAAGCCGTGGCGTTTTCCTCCAAGTCAGGCTCGCTGTCCGGACACCTGTTCTATTTGGGGCAGGCTTACGGCAGCCCCAACTCCTTTACCCATAACACCACTTGCCCAGGCGGTTATGTGGTCGCCGCCAAGGCGATGTTCGGTACCAAGGTGAAGCGGGATCTCTCCAACTCCAAGTACATCATCAACTTCGGTCATAACCTCTATGAGGGGATCAATATGTCCGAGACCCGAGGTCTGATGAAGGCCCAGGCCGACAAAGGCGCCAAGTTGGTGGTGTTTGAACCCAGGTTCTCTGTGGTGGCCGATAAGGCCGATGAGTGGTATGCCATTCGTCCCGGCTCGGATGTGGCCGTGGCCCTGGCGCTGTGCCATGTGCTGATTGCCGACAACCTTTATGACAAGGCCTTTATCGAGCGCTATGTTGAAGGTTTTGAGGCCTTTGCCGCCGAGGTTAAAGCCTACACCCCTGAGTGGGCTGAGAAAATTTCCGACGTACCCGCCGCAGATATCCGCCGTATTGCTCACGAGTATGCCGCCGCTGCGCCCCATGCCGTGGTCGACTTTGGCCACAGATCTACCTTCACTCCGGAAGAGTTCGATATGCGCCGGGCGCTGTATGCCGCCAACGTGCTGATCGGCAACCTGGAGCGTAAGGGTGGCCTCTACATGGGTAAGAAGGCCGGCAGCTACAACAAGTTTGCCGGTGAGGCTGTGGCCCCTGAGCTGGGTAAGCCGGGCGTCAAACTGCCCAAACCGCAAGCCAAACGCATCGACCAGATGGATGAACAGTTTGCCATGGCCTGGTCCGGCGGTGGTATCTATCAGTCAATCATAGATGCGACTCTGGAAGCCAAGCCTTACCAACTGCGGGCCTGGGTCATGAGCCGCACCAACCCGATGCAGACCATGACCGACCGTGCCAAGGTGGTTGAGAGCCTGAAGAAGATGGAGTTTGTGGTTTCCTGTGATGTTTATATCAGTGAAACCGCCGCCTGGGCCGACATCATACTGCCCGAGTGCACTTACCTGGAGCGGGATGAAGAGGTGGCCGACAAGTCCGGCAAGAACCCGGCCTACTACCTGCGTCAGCAAGTGGTGGATGTGATTGGCGATGCCAAGCCTTCCTGGCAAATTTTCCGTGAACTGGGCATAGAGATGGGCCTGGAGCAGTACTATCCCTGGGAAAACATGGAAACCCTGCAATTCCTGCAGGTGAATAAAGACGCCAAGCTGCTGCAGCACATCAAGGACAAGGGCTTTGTCAGCTACGGCAAGCCGCTGATGCTGCGCGAACCCAAGATGGTGGCCGATTTTGTTGCCGCATACCCCAACGCCAGAGCCATGGATGAAGACGGTACCTACGGCAGCGCGCTCAAGTTCAAGACCCCCAGCGGCAAGATTGAACTGACCTCAGCCAAGGTGGAAGACATGGCGCCTGGACGCGGCACTATCGCCTATCGCGAAGTGACCCTGAAACAGCCGGACGAGCTCTACTTTATTCAGGGCAAGGTGGCGGTGCATACCAATGGCGCGACCCACAATGTGCCTATGCTGGCCAACCTGATGTCCGACAACGCCGTCTGGATCCACCCGGACACCGCCGCCAAGCATGGCATTGAGAATGGGGATGCCATTCGCCTCACTTCCAGTGTCGGCAGTGAAGAGGGCCATGCGCTGGTGACCAAGGGCATACGTCCCGACACTGTGTTCGCCTACATGGGCTTTGGCTCCAAGAACAAGGAGCTGGCACGGGCGACCGGCAAGGGCGTGCACTGCGGCAACCTGCTGCCCAACGTGACTGCACCTGTGTGCGGTATGAACGTACACACCACAGGTGTGAAGCTGGAAAAGGCATAAGGGGAGGCGAAGATGACTAAAAGATATGTGATGGTGCACGACGAGAATAAGTGCATCGGCTGTCAGGCCTGTAACGTCGCCTGCCGCAGCGAAAACGGTGTACCTGAGAGCGTAACCCGCCTGCAGGTACGGGTAGAAGGTCCATTCGGGGATGCGCCGCATCTGCACTTCAAGTATCACAGGGTGTCCTGTCAGCAGTGTGAAGATGCCCCTTGCGTCAAGGTCTGCCCTACCGGAGCGGCCTATGTGGGCGAGGATGGCATAGTCTCCATCAAGGCGGAAAAGTGTGTCGGTTGTATGTACTGTGTGGCTGCTTGCCCCTACAAAGTGCGCTTTATGAACCCGGAAACCAAGGTGGCCGACAAGTGCAACTTCTGTAAGGACACCCGACTGGCGCGCGGCGAACAACCCGCCTGTGTGACTGTGTGTCCCACAGACGCCCTGGTGTTCGGTGATGCCAACGAGGCCGGCAGCGAGGTGGCGACTCTGCTCAACACCCGCGTGACTTATCAGGACAAGACCCATCTGGGAACCAAACCCAGAATCTACCGTATTCCTGTCAAGAGAGGGGGGATCCAATCATGAACAATACTTGGGGCGATATGACGCAATACGACCCTGTAACCTGGCACTGGGTCATAGCCGTTTACCTCTTCTTGGCGGGGTTGTCGGCGGGTAGTCTGTTGATTGGGATCGGGCTGCGTTGGGTGCAAAACAAGACAGAGGGTGACAGCGGCATTCTCAAGGCCGCAGCCTTGATAGCGCCAGTGGCTATCTGTCTGGGGATGCTGTGTCTGGTGTTTGACCTGACCAAGCCATTCCACTTCTGGCTGATTCTGATCAACTATAACCTGACCTCTGTCATGTCCATCGGGGTGTTGGCGCTGTTGGTTTACATTCCGCTGACCTTTGCCTATGCGCTGGTCGTGCTGAAAGATGATCTCGGCAACTGGGGCCTGGGTTTCCTCAAGGGGATTGCGGAATCACTGACTGGCCTGCGCAAGACCATGGAAGTGCTGCTGTTCGTGCTGGCAATTGTCGTGGGTGCCTATACCGGCTTCCTGATCTCCGCCATGAACGCCTACCCCATGCTGAACACTGCCGTCTTACCGGCACTGTTCCTGGTGTCCGGCTTGTCGGCCGGTGCGGCAGCCAACGCGGTAGTAGCGCTGCTGCTGTTCAAGACAGACAAGCACTGCTCACAGCTGGGACGGATGCATGGTTTGGAATTGCCGGTAATGGTGGCAGAAATCCTGTTCCTGTTTATGCTGTTCTGCGCGCTCTACTTCAAGGGTGGCGCTGCTGCCGCCGCGCTGGCATCACTGACAAGCGGCGTCTGGGCCAGCGTGTTCTGGATTGGGGTTGTGGGTATAGGTTTTGGTATCCCGCTGCTTTCCATGCTGTTGCTGCCGGCGAGTACCCGTCACACCAAGGGAGCCATGCTGGCGGTAGCCTGCTGCAGCCTGACCGGCGTGCTGGCACTTAGACACTTTATTCTCTATGCAGGTCAGAGCTATCTTGGTTAACAAGCACTTCTGAACCTGTTTGAGCCTCAGCCCGTATCATTTGGTACGGGCTTTTTTGTGTTTGATGCCATAGTTTCATCGAGATTTGGACTATCTTTAACCCAGGTAACCGCGTGTGTCAGGTTACAGATAAAAGCAAGAGGGTGATGAGATGAAACTGAGTCTTTTGACACTGCTTACCACGGGACTTGCCAGCACGCTGGCACTGGCTGGGCAGGATGTTTATGAGGCCCGCGCCGATGCCATGGGCGGCGTTGCCGTGGCGGCTGGCAATCGTGAGGCGGCGGCCTTTTCCAATCCGGCGCTGCTGGCTTTGCCTTCGCGCCGCAGCAATGACTTCATTTTACTCATTCCAACCATAGGCGCCGATGGCGCCGATAAAGATCAGATGATCGATAAGTTTGATGCCCTGCAGGATAACTATGACGCCCTGGTTAATGCCATAGACGCCGCCGACACAGCGGCTATCGATGACTACCGAAAGCGCCTCAGTGGTGACTTGCAATCGCTGCAGGGCAATAGCGCTTACGTCAGTGCCGGTATCAATATGGCGTTGGTCATGCCCTCGGATGGTTTTAATTATGCCTTTGTATTCAAGAGTTATCTCGATGCCTTGGGAATAGCCGAAATCGCCGCCGCGGATATTGATGCCCTGGATAATCTGGACCCCAATAATCCGCCGGAAATCCAAGATTTGACCTCCCAGGGGCGAGTGGTGGCCGGGGCGGTTTCCGAGCTCGGGGTGGCCGTGAGCTATCCGCTATCTATTGTCAACATGCCGGTGACAGTGGGAGTCACTCCCAAGCTGCAACGGTTGGATAGTTTTAATTATGCTGTCAGCGCCAATAACTTCGATGCCGATGATTTCAACGATGATGATTATCGAAGCGATGACACTGGCTTTAACCTGGATATTGGTCTGGCATTCCAGCCATTGGATGGTTTGGTTATCGGTGTCAGTGGTCGCAACCTCATCAAGCGGGACTTGAGCAGCATAGAGGCCGGCGGTGTGCAGCTTACCTATCAGGTGAAACCTATGGTTACCGCAGGGGTGGCCTATGACTGGGCAGCCTTTTCACTCAGCAGCGACTTGGATCTTACCGACGACGACAAGTTTGCCGAGCTTGAGGGCAGCCGCTATTGGCGTTTAGGCGGTGAATACCGGCCTACCGACTGGGTTGCTTTACGGCTCGGTTATCGCCAGGATCTCAATGATCACACCGCCGATCTTTATTCACTCGGGACAGGGTTCGCCATAGGCAACAGTTTCCGGCTGGATCTCACCGGCATGTTTGGCAGCGATGACGCCATAGGCGGCGTACTGCAAACCAGCTATCACTTCTAAAATTAACCGTTGATGAGCGCCAGGCTTGATTTGATGGTCAGCAACAGGGCGCTCAACGCGCACAGCGCCAGCGTCAGGACTCGGGTCTTCTCTTTATCCACCCGGCCCACCAAGCGGCCAGCCACCAGAAAACCGAGAAATACCGAAGGCAGCAGCAACAGCGAAAGCCATAGGTGTCTCAAGGTCAAGAGGCCAAAACAGCCGAGAATAATCAAGGCTATCAATGAGCTGAAGATGAAGAAGGCCGACAGCGCTGCGCGGAACTGACTGGCATCCTTACCCGCCAGCAGCAGGGCCATCGGCGGTCCGCCTATGGCGGCCACGGTACCGAAGATCCCGGAAAATATCCCGGCAATAAACAGGCTGAGGCGGTTGATCTTGATGCTGTACTTTCTAAGGCTGAGGAATACGGCTACGGCCACAATCAGGGCTATGGTCAAGCCCAGAATAGGCTGCGGCGCCAGCAACAGCAGGGTGGCGCCAATCAGGCCGCCGGGAAGCCTTCCCAACAAGGCATATTGCAGGCCGTTGAATTCCAGGTGGCCACGCTCGCGTACCAGTGTCAGCAGGGCGATGGAAAACCCCATGGCGATAACTGGGGCAGGAACCAGTTCCGGATCGACGATATACAGCAAAGGTGTGGCTACCACGGCCAAGCCAAAGCCTATCAACGACTGGGTCAGGGCGCCGGTAAATATGATCAGGGACGCCAGTAGCAGGGTGACGGGATCTATCAGTGACAACATTCGCAAGCCCCAAAAAAGACAAGGATCGCACCGCGATCCTTGTTCAACTATAAGGTAATTCTGAGGGACAACACACTTACTCCATGTCTTCCCATTCTATGCCCATGGCATCCATCATGCGCTTGGCCTCTTCCGGGATGCTGTCGGGTTTGTCTTTGGACAAATCCCCATCGTTGGGCAGTGGCTGGCCGGTATAGGCATGCAGGAAGGCTTCGCACAGCAGTTCGCTGTTTGTGGCGTGCCGCAGGTTGTTTACCTGGCGCCGGGTGCGCTCATCGGTCAATACTTTCAGCACCTTCAACGGAATAGAGACAGTGATTTTTTTCACTTGCTCATTCTTCTTGCCGTGTTCGGCATAAGGGCTGATGTATTCGCCATTCCATTCAGTCATTGATTCACCTGTGATCTCACTAATTCGCAGCAGATTTTAAACCCTTACAGGATACAGTCAAATGATTGCCTGCAAAATCTGTGCAATATGAACAGAAATCCATACATTTGGACGTCCAAACGTCTTGATGCCTATTGACGGCTGGATGGTCATTGGTTAGATTTAGACGTCCAGACATCTTTATGGTGTCGAA
This sequence comes from Shewanella sp. BJSY2023SW005, assembly GCF_047314585.1. Taxonomy (NCBI): domain Bacteria; kingdom Pseudomonadati; phylum Pseudomonadota; class Gammaproteobacteria; order Alteromonadales; family Shewanellaceae; genus Shewanella; species Shewanella sp. BJSY2023SW005. Next base: position 5,349 of record NZ_JBKORJ010000026.1, on the reverse strand, counting down.
CCTCAGCATTCAGGAGTCGATTATGACAGAGCGGCGATTAGCAACCACAGCGGTCCGGCAGGGCATCGAATCAGACAGCCAGCACGGGGCCGTGGTGCCACCCATCTATCTGTCGACCAACTATGCCTTTGATGGCCACACTCAGCCAAGAGCCTTTGATTACAGCCGCTCGGGTAATCCTACCCGCTCCATTCTGGGGGATGCCTTGGGGGAGCTGGAACAGGGCTGCAGTGCGGCAATCACAGCGACCGGCATGGCGGCCATTACTCTGGTGGTCAACCTGCTGGGGCCGGATGACCTCTTGTTGGTGCCCCATGACTGTTATGGCGGTAGCTATAGGCTGTTCACCAATCTGGCTGCCAAGGGCCAGTTTCGCTTGCAGGTTTTGGATCAAACCGACCCGCAAGCACTCGCCGCTGCCATGGCGCAAAAGCCGCGCATGGTGTGGCTCGAGACTCCGTCCAATCCGCTGCTGCGGGTAGTGGATATTGCTGCTATTGCCGAGGCGGCCCACCAGCAGGGCGCATTGGTGGTGGTCGACAACACTTTTTTATCGCCGGCGCTGCAACAGCCTTTACTGTTGGGGGCCGACATAGTGGTGCACTCGACCACTAAATACATCAATGGCCACAGCGATGTGGTGGGCGGCGCCGTGATTGCCAAAGATCCTGAACTGGCAGAGCAGCTGCACTGGTGGTCCAACACGCTCGGGCTGAGCGGTGGCGCCTTCGACAGCTACCTGACCCTGCGTGGCCTGCGTACTCTGGCGCTGAGGATCCGCGAGCATCAGGCCAATGCCGAGCGCATAGTGGCGCTGCTGAGCCAGAGTCCCGTGGTAGACAAAGTTTACTATCCGGGGCTTAAGAGCCACCCAGGTCATGAGATTGCCGCCAGGCAGCAGAGTGGCTTTGGCGCTATGCTGAGTTTTGAACTCAAGGGTGATGAGGCGCAGGTGGTTGCCTTCCTCGGCGCGCTCAAGCTGTTTTCCGTGGCCGAGAGCCTGGGAGGGGTTGAGAGCCTGGTGGCCGTGCCCGCCACCATGACCCACAGAGCCATGGCGAGTGAGGCTCGCGCCGAAGCCGGTATTAAAGACACGCTTATCCGCTTGTCTGTGGGTATAGAGGATGGCCGGGATCTGCTGGACGATATCGCCGCCGGATTGGCGGCAGCCGCAAACTGTTGAATTGAAGGAGCTTGAGATGGCACGTTGTCACCTACATAAGTTTGGCGGTTCCAGTCTCGCCGATGCCGATTGCTACCGACGGGTCGCCCATATTTTGCTAACCCATGGTCATGCCGATGATCTTGTGGTGGTTTCCGCCGCCGGCAAGAGTACCAATTTTCTCTATAAACTGCTGAACTTGAAGGAATCTGGCGCTCTGTGGCAGGAAGAACTACAGGTGCTTGTCGGTTATCAGCAGAATCTGATTGAACAGCTGCTGGGCAATGAACAGGCACGCCAGCTGCGGGAGCGTCTGTCTACAGATAAGGCGCAACTGGCCAGTTTATTGTCCTTGCCTGAACTCAGCGAATACCAATGCAATCAGGTGGTGGGTTTCGGCGAACGCTGGTCGGCCAGACTGATGGCGGCGCTGCTGCGGGAGTCCGGTGTTGCCGCTTCCCATGTGGATGCCCGCAGTTTATTGATTGCCGATGAGGGCGCAGTACCCAGGATTCGCCTCGATGAGTCCCGTGAAAGGGTGCAGCGGCTGCTGGCCGAGCATCCCGATGAGCGCCTGGTGATCACCGGCTTTATCTGCGCCAATAGCCAAGGCGAAACTCTGTTGCTCGGTCGCAACGGCTCCGACTTCAGTGCCACTCTTATAGCCAGCCTGGCCGATATCGACAGGGTCACTATCTGGACAGATGTTGAAGGGGTGTTCAATGCCGATCCCAACAAGATTGCCGATGCCAAATTGCTGAGTAGCATGTCGCTGGCTGAGGCCGACCGCCTGGCGCGGCTCGGCTCCCCGGTACTGCATTGCCGTACCCTGCAGCCGTTATTTAATACCGATGTCAGCCTGGCGGTGCGTTCGAGCTACGCCTCGCATACCGACTTTACCCTGATAGCCCCCAAGAGTGATGCCGCAAGCGCCCCTGTGGTGACCAATCTCAATCAGGTGTCCCTCTTGAGCCTGGAGTTCAATGGCACCCAGGCTCAGACTCAGACGCTCGATGCGCTCAATGAGGCGGGTTTGACCCCGCTGGCCTACTGGTCTCAAGGGCAACACAAACTTGAGCTGGCCTTTACTCCCGAATTATCCCGCCAAGTCTGGCAGTTACTGGAAGCGCAGACATCCCAGCTTAAAATTCAAAGTATTACCGAGGACAGAGAGCTTGGGCTGGTGGCCCTGGTAAGCAGTGGCGCCGGCAGTTATCGCCGTAGTTTTGCCCGCTTGCTGAGCCGTGAAGCGCGGCCTCTGTATCAGGACCAACTCAGCCTGGTCACCCTGGTACCCAAATCTCAGGTGAACCTGTTGACCCAGAAGGTGCACAGGCGCTGCGCAGGCCCCCGCAAACGCATAGGCGTTATTCTGCTGGGGGTGGGTAACATAGGCGAAGCCTGGGTGGAGTTGTTCGGCCGAGCCCGCGACGGCCTCAAACGTGAGCTGGAGGCCAGTGTTGAACTCCTGGGCTTGGCGAGTTCGAGCCGTGCCTGGATCTGCAATGAAGGGATCTTTGGAGATGACTGGCAGGCAAGGTTTGAAGCCGAAGCCACCCCTTGGCAGTATGAACATCTGTTCGAACAGCTTGCGTTGCTGCAAGCCGATGAACTGGTGGCGCTGGATATCAGTGCCAGCGCCGGACTGACACTACAGTATCCTGAGTTTTTTGCCCGTGGAATTCATATGGTCAGTGCCAACAAGTTGGCCGGCTCCGGGCCATTGCCTTTCTACCGCGAGCTGAAACAGCAGTTGGGTAACCGCCGACTGTTCTGGCGTTACAACGCCAGTTGCGGCGCCGGGCTGCCGGTGCAGCACGCGCTCAATGATTTGCACAACAGCGGCGACAGGGTAGAGGCTGTCGGCGGTATCTTCTCCGGCACGCTCTGCTGGCTGTTTGAGCATTTCGATGGCATCAAACCTTTCTCCGAGCTGGTGTTGCAGGCCAAAGAGCTGGGGATCACTGAGCCGGATCCCAGGGACGATCTTTCCGGGCGTGACATGCAGCGCAAGCTGTTGATTTTGGCTCGTGAAATAGGTCTGGAACTGGAGCTTGAAGATATTCGCTTAAGCTCTCTGGTGCCTGAGGCGCTGGCCGATATTCCGCTGGATGAGTTCTTGCAGCGGATCCCCGAATTGGATGCCACTCTCGCGCAGCAGTTTGCCGCCGCGGCCGAGCAAAACAAGGTGCTGCGCTATGTGGCTTCACTGGAGCAGCAAGATGGCCAGGTTAATGCCGAAGTCTCTCTGCAATGGGTCGAGCGTCAGCATCCATACGCCAATCTGACCCCGGGAGATAATGTGTTTGTCATCCGCTCGGCCTTCTACCAGGGTAATCCGCTGATCATTCGCGGCCCAGGTGCCGGCAGGGAAGTGACTGCCGCGGCAGTACAGTCGGATCTGGTGCAGATCTGTCGCGATCTGCTGCAGGAGTAGGACTGGTATTAGCGTCATATTTGAAGCTGGTGGGCTCTTGGCTAGGAAAAGCCTGTGTGAGTGGCCGTTCTCGGACGTGCTGTCCTTCACTGTATTCGGGCTTTCAGTCTATCCGCACCGCGGGTGACGGGCTTGCGGTTTAGCTGGAAGCTGAGATCAAGTTTATTGGTGAGCTTTGGCTTAAAGCCATGCTAGCCGCTGTGCCAGCGGCCTAAAGTCGTGGTGCAAGTGCATCCATGCACAAGGACCAGTTCGTCATCCCTGGCTCTCGCTCGAAAGCACGTTGCTTACCAACTCTCGCCAAACCACACCGGGCAAGGGGCTTTGCTTGTCCAAAGCCCCTTGCATCCCCAAGGACACCCCAATGTAGCCGAAATCCCCGCTGGCTTATGAAGCAAATTGGCTACACTCAGGACTCGCCAAATGCATATATGGACCCATCCCGTTTGCAAGACTTTTGATTTCAATTTGAGAAGAGTTCATTGCACCCATATATTCGGCCTGTTACTGAGTTAAATCTCTGGCCCTGATGGATATGTGCTTCTACTTTCCTCATCATCCTTGCGGCTTCACGATGAGCCTATGGATTCAACAGGTTTTAAGTAGAACAGTCTGACTGTCTCATCATCAAATCAATTGTCACCGCAACTTGGTGATAGGTTGGCATTATCTTACTTCACAACCTGATTTATAAGCTTCATGTCGCCGGCCGATACGTTTCTTCTTTGGCCGCTATGACCCAGGCAATTCTGGCAAGCTTGTTGGCTACTGCAACGCAGGCGCGATTAAAGCCTCGACGCTCCACGAGGGCCTTCGCCCACAGGCTGAGCTTATCGGTTTTGTGCTCGCAGTGACGCAAAATGGACCTGGCACCATGAATGAACAAGGTTCGTAGATAGGCATTGCCTCGCTTACTGATCCCCAGCAGATTATCCTTGCCGCCACTGCTGTGCTGCCTGGGCACCAGACCGCACCAAGCTGAAAAATGGCGGCCATTGTGAAATGCCTTCCCCTCCCCAACAGCGGCATAAAATGCCGTCGCAGTGACAGGACCAACCCCCAAGACGGTGCCTAATCGTTGGCAGATAGGATTATCAGCATTTTCCTGCAATACCTGCTTTTCACACCCTTTCAGCCTGTTCTCAAGTTCGACAAACTCATTATACAGTCCATGGAAAATCGCTCGACCTTTGGCTGTGAGTGCATTCTCACCGTCTTCCAAAATGTCGGGCAATTGACTGCGAAAGGCCGTTTTTCCCTTTGCCAGCACGATGCCATATTCGGCCAACATGCCTCGAACCTGATTCACCAAGGCGGTGGTTTGCTGTGTGAGTCGCTCACGAACCCTGTGCAACATCTGCACATCTTGTTGTTCGATAGATTTGGCGGGCACGAAGCGCATGTTTGGTCGCTGAGCCGCCTCCGCTATGGCAAGGGCATCGTTGTAGTCATTTTTATTTCCCTGCCGATAGGGAATGACATATTGAGGAGGGATCAACTTAACCTGATGACCAAGGGCAGTAATTTCCCTGTTCCAATAGTGAGCGCCACCACAGGCTTCAATCGCGACCAGGCAAGGTTCCAACTTAGCGAAAAAACCGAGTACTTCTTTTCGTTTAAGCATTTTCTTGCGCACCAGCTTACCTGCTTTGTTGACCGCAACAGCGTGGAACACCAACTTTGCGATATCCAAACCGATGGTTGTAATCTTCATAGTGGACCCATCCTCTTTCCAGATGACTTTCAACAA
>NZ_JBKORJ010000025.1:0-127993 GCF_047314585.1 Shewanella sp. BJSY2023SW005 | reverse complement strand
GATGCCTGGATAACTTCCGCCAAGGAGTTTCGCCGTCAGTACAGTAGCATGAGTGGCCGATGGGATGCGATGTGTGCCATGAAGGCCAAATATGGCGGTAAATGGTGCCGGGGTAAGCAACAAAGCCAAGCAATACACCCCTATTCACCTGTATTAGCGGAAAAGAATTTAGCCCAAATCTAATCTGACAACGGCACCCAAAATCGGGTAACTGTCAGATCAGGTCTGAGCTAGTACAGCTTAGGGTGTACAGCTTAGGGCAGCATAGAAATAGTTTCAGGCAGATAGCCCTGATGACTGAACTATCTTTTCCTCTTTTGCCCGTGGCTTTTTGTAGGGCTTAGCTAGATAAGGATGAGCTGGAGATAGATTCAAGCGACACAATTTCCCGCATCGCCTGCCAGCAAAAAGGCCAAGGTTTTGTTTTTATTAAACGCTGCTTCAACAACCGCTTCAACAACTGTATTTAATCAAATGTGGCTTGTTATCAAAGCCCGTTTCCCATCAAACAATGTTCACTTTCGGCGCCTTGGGTTTCAGTACTTTTTGTATCAAGAGGGCTAACAGGATAAGCCCCATGCCTACCAGAGTCGCCAGTGTGATGGTTTCTTTCAATATCAGCGCAATAAACACCATGGACAGGAGTGGCGTCAGAAACACCAGATTGGTGATGCTGGCGGCTCGTTCTGTGGTTCTTAGTGCCATCAGCCAGAGTACAAAGGTGACTCCCATTTCAAACAGGCCGACATAGACACCGGCACCGAGGGCTTGCCAATGCAAAGAGGGTAGGCTTTCGGTTGTCAGCAAGGTGATGGTTATCAGCGGCAGGCTCACCAAAAAACTCAGCATCAGGCTGACAATGGCATCGCCCTTGTCTTTGGTATTAATGATCCAATATAGGCACCATAGCAGGGTGCTGGAGAGTGCCAGCAGTATGCCAAAGGGGTTTGCAAAGTCCATTGACAACAGATTGCCACCGGTGGCTATCACCAATACTCCAAAGTAACCTGTGACGGCCGCCAGCATGTCACTGCCCCGTAGTTTTTGCTGCAACATGGGCGCTGCCAACAGCGGCAGTAATACCGCCCAAGTGTAGTTCAGCGACAGCGCCTGCTGCGCCGGCAGCAGATCATAGGCCTTGAACAGCACCAGATAATAAAGAAAGGGGTTCAGCAACCCTGTTTGCAGGTAAAACCAGGGGCGGGCGCAAAACTGTTGCTTTAATAATTTGAGTTTTCCCTGCCAGGCAAGAATAAGCCCCAGGCAGACAGACGAAGTGATGACGGCAACAAACACCAGTTGCAACGGCGAGAAGAAGCCAAGGGCGATTTTAAAGGCGGTCGCCACTGTGGACCATAGGAATACGGCGGCCATCCCGTAGATCAGGGCCAGCTGGGATTTTTTCACTATAGACTTCTCTGCCAGTACAGCTATTTGGCGGCCAGGCTGGCCACCTCCGGAATTGACATCATTTTATTCAGCGTCAGTGAATAAAAAAAGATCCCGGCGCGGCGATGTGTAAAAAGATTGAGCAAAAGATCCATTTTTTTCTTCCTGGCCCTTGTAAAGCAATTTTACGCCCCTATATAGGGGGTAAGGCAAGATTGGGGGCCATCTACAACGGGCTTGAAAACAGCGAGTTTACCCCCATATCTGAAATCAGATAAACATATTCAGTTCGAAAGAAAAGATTTTTCGGAGGACCTCATGGGTAAAATTATTGGTATCGACTTAGGCACAACAAACTCTTGTGTAGCTGTCCTCGATGGTGACAAGGCTCGCGTATTGGAGAATGCCGAAGGCGATCGTACTACACCTTCTATTATCGCCTTCACTGAAGACGAGACACTGGTTGGTTCACCTGCAAAACGTCAGGCCGTGACCAACCCAGCCAACACTTTCTTTGCCATCAAGCGTTTGATTGGCCGTCGCTTCACTGACGATGAAGTTCAGCGCGACGTCAGCATCATGCCTTTCAAGATCATCAAGGCCGACAACGGCGACGCTTGGGTTGAAAGCCATGGCAAGAAGATGGCACCACCTCAGGTGTCTGCCGAAGTACTGAAAAAAATGAAGAAAACTGCTGAAGATTTCCTGGGTGAGCCAGTGACTGAAGCGGTAATCACAGTACCTGCTTACTTCAACGACTCTCAGCGTCAGGCCACCAAAGATGCCGGCCGTATCGCGGGTCTGGAAGTAAAACGTATCATCAACGAGCCAACTGCTGCGGCACTTGCCTATGGTATCGACAAGAAGCAGGGCGACAACATTGTTGCTGTATATGACCTGGGTGGTGGTACCTTCGATATCTCCATCATCGAAATCGACAGCAACGACGGCGACCAGACTTTCGAAGTACTGGCAACCAACGGTGATACTCACCTGGGTGGTGAAGACTTCGACAACCGTCTGATCAACTACCTGGCTGACGAATTCAAGAAAGAGCAAGGTCTGGATCTGCGTAACGACCCTCTGGCTATGCAGCGTCTGAAAGAAGCTGCCGAGAAGGCCAAGATTGAGCTGTCCAGCACCACTCAGACCGAGGTGAACCTGCCTTACATCACTGCTGATGCGACAGGTCCCAAGCACTTGGTGGTTAAGATCACCCGTGCCAAACTGGAATCTCTGGTTGAAGACCTGATCCAGCGCTCACTGGAGCCTCTGAAAGTGGCTCTGGCCGATGCCGACCTGTCAGTGTCTGACATCAATGAAGTGATCCTGGTGGGCGGTCAAACCCGTATGCCTAAGGTTCAGGAAGCGGTAACCAACTTCTTCGGCAAGGAACCACGTAAAGACGTGAACCCTGATGAAGCGGTAGCCGTAGGTGCTGCGATTCAAGGTGGTGTACTGGCTGGTGACGTGAAAGACGTACTGTTGCTGGACGTAACGCCTCTGTCTCTGGGTATTGAAACCATGGGCAGCGTAATGACCAAGCTGATTGAGAAGAACACCACTATTCCTACCAAGGCACAGCAGACCTTCTCTACAGCAGACGACAACCAGAGCGCAGTGACCATTCACGTGCTGCAGGGTGAGCGTAAGCAAGCCAGCGCCAACAAGTCACTGGGTCAGTTCAACCTGGAAGGTATTGAGCCTGCTCCACGCGGCATGCCACAGATTGAAGTGACTTTCGACATCGACGCCGACGGTATTCTGCACGTGTCTGCCAAAGACAAGAAGACAGGCAAAGAGCAGAACATCACCATCAAGGCCTCTTCCGGTCTGTCTGATGATGAAGTCGAGAAAATGGTCCGCGACGCCGAGGCTCATGCCGAGGAAGACAAGAAGTTTGAAGAGCTGGTCAGTGCCCGCAACCAGGCCGACGGTCTGGTACACGCCACCAAGAAACAGGTGGAAGAAGCCGGTGACGCTCTGGCAGCAGACGACAAGGCCAAGATCGAAACCGCTATGGCCGCTGTAGAAACTGCCGCCAAGGGTAACGACAAAGAAGCCATCGATAAGGCGACTCAAGAGCTGATCGAAGCTTCTGCCAAGCTGATGGAAATCGCTCAGGCCAAGGCACAACAAGCCCAAGGTCAAGGCGAAGCCCAGAGCAGCAATGCCCAGGCCGATGACGTTGTCGATGCCGAGTTCGAAGAGGTTAAAGACGACAAGAAGTAATTGGGTGGTAACACTCGATTAATTCCGGCGGGCGTTACGGGGCAACCCTAACGCCCGCTTGTGTGAATCCAGCTTGGAAAGCGTGAGATTATGTCAAAGCGAGATTATTACGAAGTATTGGGCGTCGGTCGCGACGCCAGCGAGCGGGAGATCAAGAAGGCCTATAAGCGCCTGGCGATGAAGTATCACCCTGACCGCAACCCGGGCGATAAGGCGGCCGAGGCCAGCTTTAAAGAAGTCAAAGAAGCCTACGAGATCCTGACCGACGAAGACAAAAAAGCTGCCTATGACCAGTTTGGTCATGCCGGGGTTGACCCCAACCGTGGCGGCGGTGGCTTTGGCGGCGGCGCCGATTTCGGTGATATCTTTGGCGATGTGTTCGGGGATATCTTCGGTGGTGGTCGTCGTGGCGGGCATCGTCAAGCTGCCCGTGGTTCAGATCTGCGTTACAACCTGGAGCTGTCGCTGGAAGAAGCGGTTCGTGGCTTGACCAAAGAGCTGCGTATCCCAACTCTGGCAAGCTGTGACGTGTGTGATGGCTCAGGGGCCAAGAAGGGTACCTCGGCTACGACTTGTGGTACCTGTCATGGTGCCGGTCAGGTACAGATGCGTCAGGGCTTTTTCGCCGTGCAGCAGCCTTGTCCTACCTGTCATGGCCGCGGCAAGATCATCAAAGAGCCTTGCAGCAAGTGTCATGGCGATGGCCGCATAGAGAAGAGCAAGACACTGTCGGTGAAAATTCCGGCCGGTGTCGATACCGGTGACCGTATCCGTCTGGCCGGTGAAGGTGAAGCCGGTGAATTTGGCGCTCCGGCGGGTGATCTTTATGTTCAGGTTACTGTGCGCGAGCACCCGATATTTGTTCGTGACGGCAATAACCTCTATTGCGAAGTGCCTATCTCCTTTGCCAAGGCCGCCCTCGGCGGTGAAGTGGAAGTACCGACACTGGATGGCAAGGTAAGCCTGAAGATCCCGGCCGAAACCCAGACCGGACGCATGTTCCGCATGCGCGGCAAAGGGGTTAAGTCGGTACGCAGTCACGCGGTTGGCGATCTGCTTTGCAAAGTGGTGATGGAAACGCCGGTGAATCTGTCCGAGCGCCAGAAAGAGTTGCTGCGGGAATTCGAAGCCTCAGTCACCGGCGAATCCAAGAAGCATAGCCCCAAGGCCGAAGGTTTCTTCGATGGGGTGAAAAAGTTCTTTCAGGATCTGAATAGCTAACTTGCTTTCGGCCGAAACAAAAAACCGATGCTCAAGGCATCGGTTTTTTTTGGGCTATTCCCGGAGAAGCGTTAACGGTAGGTTCGATACTTATGCGCTTCTTCAGTTTCTTCTGTTTGGGCTTCCCGGCGGCTTATTTTGCACTTTTAGAATTGCAGTGCTCGGGGCTCCTGTCTTGTAATCAGAGCCCTGGTATTCAGGCACCCAGCTTATGGAGCAGGCTTAGCCACAGTTGTTGCTCTTGCTCACTCAAGCGTGACATAAACTCATCGGCGACTTGCTGAAACGATACCTTGGCCTCTGCAAAAATCTTAGCGCCCGCCTGTGTCAGGGCCACCAGGCTGACTCTGGCATCCCGGCTGGCGGCTTCCTTTTCTACCAGACCAATTTTTTCCATTGGGTTAAGCAGGCGGGTGATCCCCGAAGCGCTGAGTCCGGCGCCCTGGGCCAGGTCAATCCTTCTGAGCTTATTGCCCTCGGCCTTTGCCAATTGCCTCAATACCAAAAACTCGCTGAAGCTGATGCCGTGCAGCGACAGCCTGCCTGCCAGACTGCGTTGCAGTTGGCTGTGTATCTCGGTTATGGCAAGCGCAATACTTGCCGTAATGGGTTGTGTCATCTGAAACCTCTTTAGAACGAAACTAACTTGATCAATGTTTTATTAGTATTTGATTGCGCAAGCATCAGTTTATTTGCTTGAGCAGTCAAGTAGTTTGCAAGTTTTTTATTTGGTTTGATGACTCCTGGCGCTGAGCTTCTGGTCTTTACCTAAGGCTTTTGTTCGGAGGTAGACTCTTGCTCTTGCGGTGGCGCAGACTCAGCTTGGGTAGCGGGTGCATTGGCATTGCTTATCATGGCGGCGCTGCGTTCAAAGGTCATTATCAGGCGCTCAAACATCCCCTGAACCATCTCCAATTGCTCCTGTGCCAAACCATCGGTTTGCAGCCGGGCCAAGAGGCGTTCGCAGCTGGCACGGAACTCGGGTGGGTTTTCGCCGCGGGAACAGAGGATAAAGGCGTTGGCGAGTGCCAACTGCCAGTCTTGCAGCAGTTCGTCGAGTTGGCTGTCGCTGATGCTTGCCAGCAGGCGGCGCAGGCGCACCGAAACATGGCCCAGGTTTAGGCCGGTAAGGCCTAAGTCGGTCAGGGTTCTGTTGCTGCTCTGGCTGCTACGTTCATAATTGGCCAAGCGCAGCAGGCGATCTGCCATGCGGGCATTGAACCAGTCCTCAGGCTTGTCCTGTTTGACCATATCAATCAGATCTTTGCGAGTGGCGTTGAGCAGGCGTTGCTGCATCATTTTTACTCCTGGCTCTGTCACCAGCTTAAACAGCCAATAGAGGATGCTGACGCCGACAAAGATGGCCATCGCCTTGCTCAGGGTGCTGTCTATGGCAAAGGCCTGGGTCATGTCTTTGCTGGGGCTGACCAAAATGGCAAATGGGATGCAAAATCCCAGGCCGTAGGGCAGGGTGGCACGATTGGCCAGTGCCATCAGGCCAATAAAGAAGGGACCTGCCAATACCAACAACATGATCTCAATATCACCGCTGCTCTGGGCCAGTAGTTCGAGGGCGTAAAATATCGCGACCGGAATCGCAATCATCACCCCTATCAGCAGCCGCCGCAGGATCATACTCAAAAGGGGTAAGGGTAGCCTGGCCATCATGATGGAGAATATCACCGGCATGGTCATTATCATCAGTGCTGCGCTGGAGGCGGTGCCAATCCAGATACCGGCGCCGATCAGGAAAATCAGCATGGTTCTGACACCCGTGATCAGCCCGAGCAGGGGATCTCTGTGGGTCTGCATCGCGGGAGCATTGAGCAGCGTTTTGTCCGGTGACTCCAACGCCTTGAAAGCCCGCAGCACCAGCACCAAATCGCTGGCCAGCTCTGAGGCGGTTTTCAGCAGCCGCGACTCCAGTGGGCTGATACAGGCATGAGTGTTGCGATAGTGAATGATTTCGCGCCTCTGCCTGTGTGCCAGTTCATAACAGAAATGGAAATCGTCCGATTCGGACATCGCCTTGAAGTTGCTTTTCAGGGTACGGATTAGCCCTGAGAGGGTGCCTGTCATCAACTCTTCATGGTTACGCTGCAAACGGCCGAATATCTGGATCACGGCCAGCAATGACAACACCTTGTTGAATAACAAATTGGCCGCACGACTGCGTCCAGGGCCTTCCGGCCCCTCGTAGCTGAGGGCGTTGGCATCGTCACTGGCTTCTGCCAGTGATTCGAGAATCGCATCTATCTGTTGATGGCGGTTTTCATGGGAGCCGTTGAGATCCAGCTCCAGCGTGAGGTATTCCAACGTCTGGTTGACTATTTTTCGGGTTTGTTTCTGCAGCCCTTCGGTGACTCTGACTGGCCACAGCAACTGGCTCACCAGAGTGGCACAGATGGCGCCGACTATGATTTCACTGACCCTGGAATGGGCGACGGCGAAGATGGTTTCACTGTCGGCGGTGGCAGGGTTGACCATTACCAAGAGCACAATAAGACAGGGGGTGATCCCCGCCATAGCGAAGGCGTAGACAAAGTTGATATGGCGCACCATGGCCGACAGCGCCGAGTTCAGACCCAGCCACAGCGTCAGGGTGAGGATGGCCAGTTCGGGAGCGTTGTAAAAGCCGCTGAGAATCGCTATGCCGACAACCCCGCCTACCAATGTGCCTATTATCTGACAAAGGCCTTTTTCAAGCACCAGGCCACTTTCGGGGCGCATCTGCAGGAATACCGCCGACACCAGCGCCCAGTAGGGGCGCTCCAAGTCCAGGTAGAGCGCCGCCGTCAGCGCCAGCGCCATGGCAATCACCCCTTTGGTGGCGAAGATCAGTGTGCGCTTGTCCGGGGTCAGGAATACTGCCAGCGTGGGAGACAGGGCCATGTTATTCTTCGGCTTGCAGTTGGATGGAAACCGTCATTCCGGCGCTGAGTTCACGTTCTTCTGAAGCCGGGTCCAGCTTGATATCTACAGGGATCCTCTGTGCGAGCCTGACCCAGTTGAAGCTTTGTTGAATTTGCGGCAGCAGTTGGCCATTGGCATTGGTATTGGTGTCGGCAATCGCCTTGCCTATGCTGACTACTTCGCCACTGAGCGGCTCGCCACCACTCATCAGGCTGATTTTGGCCTTTTGGCCTATCTTTATCAGCGGCAGCTTGGTTTCTTCAAAGTAACCTGTGACATAGAAAGAGCCTTGTTTAACCAGAGACAGTACCGCCTTGCCCTGGTTGACATAGTTACCCTGACGCAGGCTGAGGTTGATTATGGTGCCATCGGCAGGGGAGTGGACCTGGGTGCGCTGCAGATCTATTTTGCTGCTGTCGAGTCTGGCCTTTGCCAGGTTGTAGCTGGCTTTGGCCAACTCTGTGTTGATCCGTGCCGTTTCCAAATCTTCTTCGCTGATCACCTCGCGGCCGGTGAGATTCTTGCGCCGCTCATATTTGTGTTTGGCCAGTTCCCAGGCATAGAGTTTGTTTTCCAGTTCGGCGGCCAATTCGGTACTGGTGGCTTGATAACGGGTATCGTCCACCTGAAACAGCAGATCGCCGGCTTTGACTTGCTGGTTATCCCTAACATTCAGTTGGGTTACCCAGCCGGAGACATCGGCCGAGAGCGTAATCACTTCGGCCCGCACCCGGCCGTCACGGGTCCAGGGTGAATAGAGGTAGTGATTCCAAATCCAGTATCCGGCCACTATGGCGGCCAGCACGAGAAGCAGGGTAATGGAGATGCGCAGTACTTTTGCCATGGTAAGTGTCAATTCTCAAACAGGTAGATAATCAGTGCCAGGTAGCACACGAACAGGGCGACTTCGAACCAGGCCACTCGCCAGATTTTTGCATACAGCCCGGTCCAGTGAAGGACCAGTCTGGTCAGAAACCAGAGTACGAGCGCAAGAGGTGCGAAGAGAACCAAAGGACTGAACAGCAATCCTCCCAAGGCTAATTCTTCAAGCATTGTATGAGTTGGATCCTATAAAAAGGCCAATAATAATGAGTGACTTATAAGCGGATAACGGCGTTTTTCCGTATCCCTGTCTGCTAACCAGTTTCGTGCCAGACAGGCTTGAGGTCAACTTTTTTCACGCCTTGGCTGTGAGCGGAAATGACTTTTGAGTCGGTCAATCCTTTGGCGATACGGCAAGCTGTGCTTGCTTGTGACACTGAGGTAAAATCCCGGGAAACTTTATCACCGGAAGATAAAAGATGAATAACCGAATTCTCGGTCTGCTGGCCATACTCTTTGTGGGGGGGCTCTCGGGCTGCTCCACTACCCAGTCGCCCACCGGGCGCTCGCAGATGCTGTTGTTTTCACCCGAGCAGATAAACCAGATGGGCACCGCCTCTTTCGAGCAGATAAAAGCAAAGGAGAAGCAGAGCCAGGACAAAGCGGCCAGTGCCTATGTTGCCTGCGTGGCGCAGCGTATTACCTCTTTGTTGCCGCAGCAACATTGGCAATGGGTGCTGTTTGACTCGGATCAGGTCAACGCCTTTGCCCTGCCCGGTGGCCATATAGGTGTCTATACCGGGCTTCTCAAGGTGGCCAACAATGAAGATCAACTGGCGACTGTTATTGGTCATGAGATAGCCCATGTGCTGGCGCAGCACGGCAATGAGCAGGCCTCGCGGGCCCAACTCAGCAATACCGGTATGCAGTTGGCCGGAGCAGCATTGGGGATGGGCCAGATAGCCAACGCCGATCTCTACATGGCGGCCTTGGGGCTCGGGGTGCAGGTGGGTTATATCTTACCCTATGGCCGGGCGCAGGAATCCGAGGCCGATGTGATGGGGCTGGAGCTGATGGCCAGGGCCGGCTTCGATCCCAGAGCCGGGGTGACCTTGTGGCAAAACATGGCCAAGGCGGGTGGCAGTCAGGGGCCGGAGCTCTTATCGACTCATCCATCCAATGAGAACCGCATTGCCCAGTTGCGTGATTTACAAGCGCAGATGATGCCGCTCTATCAGGCGAGCAAGGGTAAGTTTCGCTCTTGCCAAAGATGAGGTGTATGAAAATCGGCTTGCTTGACCCTCAGCCCATTTCGACTGAGGCCAGGCGAATGAACAAACCGTAAGGATACGAATAAGCGCAACACTTGGACCCGGATAAGTGTTACACTGTGCCGCGAAAAATTCACAGATAAACTGAGAGTAAACTGATTATGTCTGATAAGTTCACCAGTGTTGAACAACAAGCCAGCTACGGCGTAGGTCGCCAGTTGGGTGAGCAACTGGCCGCCAACTCTTTTGACGGTCTGGATATTCCAGCCGTTCAAGCCGGTCTGGCCGATGCATTTGACGGCAAAGAGAGTGTTGTTTCCCTGGAAGATCTGCAGGTTGCTTTCTCTGAAATCAGCCAGCGTCTGCAGAAGGCTCAGGAAGAGGCTGCCGAAGCCGCTTCTGCCGAAGGCAATGCTTTCCTGGCTGAAAACGCCAAGCGTGAAGGTGTGGTGACTACCGAATCAGGTCTGCAGTACGAAATCATCAACGAAGGCTCAGGCGCGAAGCCAAGCTATGATTCCAATGTTCGTACTCACTATCACGGTACCTTTATCGACGGTAAAGTATTCGACAGTTCAGTGACCCGTGGTCAGCCTGCCGAATTTCCGGTTTCCGGCGTGATTGCCGGTTGGACCGAAGCGCTGCAATTGATGCCGGTTGGCGCCAAGTACAAGCTGTATGTACCGCATCACCTGGCCTACGGCGAGCGTGGTGCCGGGGCGGCTATCCCGCCTTATTCCACTCTGGTTTTTGAAGTGGAATTGCTGGACATTCTGTAATACCAAAATCGCTTGAGTTTGACTCAGGCGATTTTTTTAGCCTGTATGTGGAGAAAGTTATGAGTGGACATGTCAGAGTTGCGGTTGCCGGAAGCAGCGGCCGTATGGGACGTACCCTGATAGAAGCGGCCGCGCATTCCAGCCGGATCATTCTGGGCGCGGCCATCGAGCGAGCAGGCTCGACTCTGGTGGGAGTCGATGCCGGAGAGTTGGCCGGAGTCGGTTGTCTCCATGTCCGGGTCAGCGATAGCCTGGATCAGGTTGCCGATGACTTCGATGTGTTGGTGGATTTCACCAGCCCGGAAGGCACCCTCAGCAATCTGGATTGGTGTGCCCGCCATCATAAGGCGATAGTGATAGGCACTACAGGTTTCAACTCGGCGCAAAAGGCGCAGATTGAGGCCTTTGCCGAGCAGATGCCTGTGGTCTTGGCACCCAATATGTCGGTTGGGGTTAACCTAATGTGGAAGCTGCTGGAACTGGCTGCGGAAGTCATGGGTGATTATACCGACATAGAGATCATCGAAGGTCATCACAGACACAAGAAGGATGCTCCTTCAGGTACCGCCTTGAAGATGGGGGAAGTGATTGCCAACACGCTGGGGCGGGATCTGGAAAAAGTGGCCGTTTATGGCCGCGAAGGGATCACCGGCGAGCGTGAGCGCGACACCATAGGTTTTGCCACTATCAGGGCGGGCGACTTGGTGGGTGAGCATACCGCCATGTTTGCCGATATGGGCGAGCGTTTGGAGATCACTCACAAGGCTTCCAGCCGAATGACCTTTGCCAACGGTGCCATGCGTGCGGCACTTTGGCTACAGGAACAGGATGCCGGGCTCTACGACATGCAACAGGTATTGGGGTTGAAACCCCTGTGACATTATTTAAAAAACCGCCAATCGGCGGTTTTTTTTCGAATTCGTCCGCCAAACTATAGACGGATTACCATTTCTCGTGTAGGATGCTCGGAATTTGTCAAAATTTCGTATTTTAGCGGAAATTGGTACTTTAAACAAAGATAAAAATATTATATTTCAGTGGCTTGGCTCTTTTCTCGGAGGTCGCGTTGACAAAGTCTGCCTTACTCGTACTCGAAGATGGAAGCGTATTTTCCGGCACAGCAATAGGTGCCGATGGTATTGCAGTTGGAGAAGTTGTTTTTAACACTTCGATGACCGGATATCAAGAAATCCTCACCGATCCATCTTATTCTCGCCAGATAGTAACTCTAACCTACCCACATATCGGTAATACCGGTACCAACGATGAAGACACAGAATCCGATGCAGTTCATGCCTGTGGTCTTATTATTCGTGATCTTCCCCTCCTCGCCAGTAACTTCCGTAACCAACAATCCCTCAGTGATTACCTCAAAGCCAACAAGGTAGTCGGTATCGCCGATATCGACACCCGTAAGCTGACCCGTATTCTACGGGAGAAGGGCGCTCAGGCCGGTTGCATTCTGGTGGGTGAACAGGACGTAGACAAGGCGCTGGCCGCCGCCAAGGCCTTCCCTGGGCTGAAAGGCATGGACTTGGCCAAGGAAGTGACGACCGACAAGTCTTACACCTGGCGCAAGGGAACCTGGCGTTTGGAGAGCGGCCTGCCGGTCGATACTCCCGAGTCAGAACTCAAGTACAAGGTAGTGGCTTATGACTATGGCGTGAAGCAGAACATACTGCGAATGCTGGTAGACAGAGGCTGTGATGTGACTGTGGTTCCTGCACAAACGCCTGCCAGTGAAGTGCTGGCGATGGCACCCGATGGGGTATTCCTCTCCAACGGCCCCGGTGACCCGGAGCCATGTGACTACGCCATCAAGGCGATTCAGCAAATTCTCGAAACCGATATCCCGGTATTCGGCATCTGCCTTGGCCACCAACTGCTGGCGCTGGCCAATGGTGCCAAGACGCTGAAGATGAAGTTTGGTCACCACGGTGCCAACCACCCGGTAAGCGATATTGACAAAGGCACTGTGATGATCACCAGTCAGAACCATGGTTTTGCTGCCGACGAAGCCACACTGCCTGCCAACATCAGGGTGACTCACAAGTCGCTGTTTGATGGCTCACTGCAGGGGATCCACCTGACAGACAAGCCGGCCTTCAGCTTCCAGGGGCACCCTGAAGCGAGTCCAGGGCCGCACGATTGTGCGCCACTGTTCGATCACTTTATCGAACTGATTGAGCAATACCGTCACCAAGTCAAGCTGTAATCGCCGGGAGAAGATAGAAGAAAATGCCAAAACGTACTGATATCCAAAGTATTCTTATCCTGGGTGCCGGCCCAATCGTTATCGGTCAGGCCTGTGAGTTTGACTATTCGGGAGCCCAGGCCTGTAAGGCGCTGAGAGAAGAGGGTTACCGGGTCATTCTGGTTAACTCCAACCCTGCAACCATTATGACAGACCCGGAAATGGCCGATGCCACATACATCGAGCCTATCCACTGGGAAGTGGTGCGCAACATTATCGCCAAGGAACGCCCCGATGCGATTCTGCCAACCATGGGCGGCCAGACGGCGCTGAACTGCGCCCTGGAGCTGGAAGCCAAAGGCGTATTGAAAGAGTTTGACGTCGAGATGATCGGTGCCACTGCCGATGCCATCGACAAGGCCGAAGATCGTGCCCGTTTTGACAAGGCGATGAAGAGTATCGGCCTCGAGTGTCCCCGTGCCGGTATTGCCCACAGCATGGAAGATGCACACAAGGTACTGGATCAAGTGGGCTTCCCCTGCATCATTCGCCCCTCTTTCACCATGGGCGGCAGCGGCGGCGGTATCGCTTACAACGTCGAAGAGTTTGAAGAGATCTGTACCCGGGGCCTGGACTTGTCGCCGACCAATGAGCTGCTGATTGACGAGTCGCTGATAGGCTGGAAAGAGTACGAGATGGAAGTGGTGCGCGATCGCAACGACAACTGCATCATAGTCTGCGCCATCGAAAACTTTGACCCCATGGGCGTACACACAGGTGACTCCATTACAGTGGCACCGGCCCAGACCCTGACTGACAAAGAATATCAACTGATGCGTAACGCCTCCATGGCGGTGCTTCGGGAAATCGGCGTTGAAACCGGTGGCTCCAACGTGCAGTTTGGTATTAACCCCAAAGATGGTCGCATGGTGATCATCGAGATGAACCCAAGGGTATCGCGCTCATCTGCGCTGGCCTCCAAGGCGACCGGTTTCCCGATTGCCAAAGTTGCGGCCAAGCTGGCGGTGGGCTTCACCCTGGATGAGCTGATGAACGACATTACTGGCGGTCTGACCCCGGCTTCGTTCGAGCCCTCTATCGACTATGTGGTTACCAAAATTCCTCGCTTCAACTTCGAGAAGTTTGCCGGCTCCAACGACCGCCTGACTACTCAGATGAAGTCTGTCGGTGAAGTGATGGCCATCGGCCGTACCTTCCAGGAGTCGATGCAAAAAGCTCTGCGCGGCCTGGAAACCGGGATGACAGGTTTTGACCCTATCGTGGATATCAACGAGCCGGAAGCCCTGGCCAAGATACGTTACGAATTGCAGGATGTGGGCCCTGAGCGTCCTTGGTATATCGCCGATGCTTTCCGCGCCGGCATGTCCATGGAAGGTATTCGCCGCATCACCAACATAGACCCTTGGTTCCTGGTGCAGATTGAAGATCTGGTACTGCAGGAAGAGAAGGTCAAGGAAGGCGGCTGGAGCGGTCTTTCCCAGGAATTCCTGCGCAAGCTGAAGCGCAAAGGTTTCTCCGATGCGCGCCTGGCGTCACTGCTGGGGGTTTCTGAAAGTGAAGTGCGCAAACTGCGTCACAAGTATGAGCTCTTCCCTGTCTACAAGCGGGTAGATACCTGCGCCGCCGAGTTCGCCACGGATACCGCCTACATGTACTCCACCTACGAGGAAGAGTGTGAGGCCAATCCGTCCGATAAAGACAAGATCATGGTGATAGGTGGCGGCCCCAACCGTATCGGTCAGGGTATCGAGTTCGACTACTGCTGTGTGCACGCGGCGCTGGCGATGCGGGAAGACGGCTATGAAACCATTATGGTTAACTGTAACCCTGAAACCGTTTCCACCGACTATGACACTTCTGACAGACTCTACTTTGAACCTGTTACCCTGGAAGACGTACTGGAAATCGTGCGGGTTGAGCAGCCCAAAGGGGTTATCGTGCAGTATGGTGGGCAAACGCCACTGAAACTGGCCCGCGCCCTGGAAGCCGCAGGTGTGCCCATCATAGGGACCAGCCCGGATGCCATCGACCGCGCCGAAGACCGTGAGCGCTTCCAACAAGCGGTTGAGCGTTTGGGGCTGAAACAGCCTGAAAACAGCACAGTGACCAACCTGGAGCAGGCGGTACTGGATGCCGAGCGTATAGGCTACCCCCTGGTGGTTCGTCCCTCCTATGTTCTGGGTGGCCGGGCGATGGAAATCGTCTACGACGAGCAGGATCTGCGCCGTTACTTCAACGAAGCCGTCAGTGTATCCAACGAGTCGCCGGTACTGCTGGATCGCTTCTTGGATGACGCCACCGAAGTAGATGTGGATGCCGTTTGCGATGGCAAGGACGTGGTTATCGGCGGCATCATGGAGCATATCGAGCAGGCCGGTGTTCACTCAGGTGACTCAGGTTGTTCACTGCCTCCTTACACTCTCTCCAAGGCGATTCAGGATGAGATGCGCGAGCAGGTACGCAAGCTGGCGCTGGAGCTGGGAGTTGTCGGTCTGATGAACGTGCAGTTTGCGGTCAAGAGCGACGTGATTTACCTGATTGAGGTGAACCCGCGTGCCGCCCGCACAGTGCCTTTCGTTTCCAAGGCCACAGGTGTGCCTCTGGCCAAGATTGCCGCCCGGGTAATGGCCGGCACTTCACTGGCCGAACAGCAACATACTCAGGAAGTGATCCCGCCTTACTACTCAGTGAAAGAAGTGGTTCTGCCGTTCAACAAGTTCCCGGGTGTTGACCCTCTGCTCGGCCCTGAAATGCGCTCTACCGGTGAGGTGATGGGTGTGGGTGATACCTTCGCCGAAGCCTACGCCAAGGCGCAACTGGGCTCAGTGAAAGATGTGCCCAAGTCAGGCCGAGCCCTGTTGTCTGTTCGTCACAGCGACAAGAAGCGGGTTTCGGATCTGGCGGCCAAACTGATTGAACTCGGCTATGAGCTGGATGCCACCCACGGCACGGCAGTGGTGCTGGGTGAAGCGGGTATCAATCCCCGCCTGGTGAACAAGGTGCATGAAGGTCGTCCACACATTCTTGACCGGATCAAGAACGGTGAATACACCTATATAGTGAATACCACAGAGGGTCGTCAGGCCATCGAGGATTCCAGACAGCTGCGCCGCGGCGCGCTGCAGCACAAGGTGAACTACACCACCACCATGAACGCGGCTTTTGCAACCTGTATGGCCCATGATGCCGACGACAGAAGCAATGTTGCCTCGGTGCAGGAACTGCACGCCAGAGTCAACAAGTAAACGCTGTCAGCCAGTGACTGAAAGTGACCAGGCCACCCATTAGGGTGGCCTGTTTTTTTGTAGGCCGGATGATTTGGGTCATTGGGAAGGTGCGAACAGGTCCCATGCGTGCTCTGCGTCGGCTTACAGGCCTGGATGCAAGGCGTGGTTCGCAGCAAATGGCCCTAGTCCTTTGTAAGAAGCACAACACAGCAGGCAGGCCTGTAAGCCACGCCCTTCGGGGCTTGCACAGCAACCGGCTCTCTGCGTTATCCGACTTTGACAGGCCCCGGCATGCCTTCAGTCAGATGCCTTGAACGCCAATTGCTGTGTAAGCCACTCTCTACAAAAAAGAACGCCGCGAGGACTTATTTGCACCTTCCCCTGGCTTTGGGATCTTGGCCGCTCTTGCTAAACTCGGCCATTATCAAGGCGTTTCATTTAAGATGCTGCAATCAAGATGTTTCAGGGAAAGGAAGTGATGATACTCGAGTCTGTCTCAAAGGAGCCCAAGGGCCAGGAAAGCGTTGCGGGGCGAGTCAAAGAGCTGTTTAACCGGCGGAGCAAAGCACAGGCTCTTGCCTTGAGTTTGGGCTTGGCTTTGAGCCTCGGCAGCAACGGCGTGCGGGCTGATATCAACACTGTGCCTTTGGTGGCGCCCTTGTATCACGGCGGCGATCTGCTGCAAAAGCAGCTGTTTAAAGGGTTGGAGCTCAGTGTCACCACAGGGCGCGATCTGGCGATATTTTCCGTTGCCGGTATGAGCTTGGATGCCTACATTTTAACGCTGCCGCTCGATGCGCCGACCAAGGCCAGGGTCATAGCCCGGCTGTCGGATCCTTTCTACAGCATCCCCCTTGGGCATTTTCTCTACCTTTTTTACGACAGATACAGCCGCGCCGAGAACCGGGATCAGTTCCGGGATTATCTGCTGAGCCAATACAGCAAGGAGCAAATCGCACCCTGGCAGCATTCGCTGTTCAGCCTGGAAGAGCAGGTCAAAGACAACACCGAACCGACCGCCGAAGCCAATGACAGACGCGAGGGCATGACGCTCAATCGCCAATTGCTTGCCATGTTGGTGACTGTCTATGATCGCCTGTTCAAC
Source organism: Shewanella sp. BJSY2023SW005 (assembly GCF_047314585.1). Lineage (NCBI taxonomy): Bacteria > Pseudomonadati > Pseudomonadota > Gammaproteobacteria > Alteromonadales > Shewanellaceae > Shewanella > Shewanella sp. BJSY2023SW005. Next base: position 110,819 of record NZ_JBKORJ010000025.1, on the reverse strand, counting down.
AATGATGACTGGGCCCTTGGCAAGAAACTGCCGGAACATTACCGCTATCTTGGCGATAGCCCTGAAGATCTGGCGCTGATTGCCGACATTCAGCCGCTGATCATCAATGAGATTGGCAAGTATGTCGGCAGTCTGCCCGAGGGGGATATGCGCAGCGCCCTCGAGCTGATTATTGAAGATGGCAAGGCGGAAAATGCCGCCAAGGTAAACAACAAGGCGCAGGCGATAACTGTTACCCTTATCGACTTTGTCCGTCTCAATGTGCTCAAGGCCTATCGCCAATATGCATTACCGGCGCAGCGGGCCAAGGCCTTTTCTGCCTGGATGCAGGCCAGTCTCAAGGAAGATCCCAAGGGGCTGAGTGACTTTCTGGCAAGTTGGAGTCAACGCCCAAGAGCGGTGCAGATAACAGTAGATGGCTTGAGCCAGGGACTGATGCAGGCGTTGGTCGCGCCCAATTCCGGCCCTTATCTCAAAGAAGTACTTGCCAGGGATGCGGCTTTGTCGCAACTCTCGCCCGCGTCAGCCATGGGGCGGCCGCAGCATACTCCCAAGCAGGACTTTTTGCGTCAGTTGGTGAAACATGGCGCCACCGACCAGTACTATCTGCCGTTTTTCAAGTCACTCTATCGCCGGAGTGAAAATGGCATAGCCACAGGAGGTATCTCTTCCACGCCTACCATCAGTGTGCGCAATCTGCCGATTATCAAGACAGGCGCCGCAGTGTCCGGTAAGGGCGGCACAGGGATCCCCAATTTTCACTTTGTCGATCGCACCCGTGACCGGGCCTATTACTTCTTCGGCAATGATGCTCTGCAGCTCGAAAATCTGGTGGAAAGCCGCGGCATGCGCACCATGTTCGATCGCCTGAACTATCTCAAAACTTTAAACTGTAACGCCCAATATGACTGGAACGCCCAGACCAGTTTCGATGCCCTGGTCAATCTGGGGCTGGGGGAAGCGATCCGTGATTTTGGCGAGCAGCGCTGTCTCAATGAGTTGTCGCTGCGTGCCGAAGCAGAGAAGGGCTTGCAACATAGCGTAGCGGCGGTTCGCGAGCAACTCGAGGCCTACGACAAGATGGGCGCCTGGCGGCTGTTTTCCCGCATGAGCTTGCGGGCCAAGCTCAATGAACAGCTCAATGAGCTGGCCTTGCTGAGTGAGCAGGCAATGCCGGACTATCTGCTTATTTATAACCCCTGGCCGGATCACTTCGCCCATTTCAAGGGGCCGTTCAGCGACGAAATCATAGCGCCGACCGGTGAGCTTAACCGGCTCGATTACTGGCTCAGCCGTCTGGACAAGGTGTATCGGGACGCGGGTATCTATCCGCAGACGCTGTGGGGCATGGCCGGCGATCATGGTTTGGCACCTGTGTATCACACCCTTAACCCCGAACTGGTGCTGCAAGATGCGCTCAAGCAACGCGGGGTCGAGCTCAAGATAAGCAAAATCTCCTCTGATGAAGGGGAAGGCCCCAAGATAACCAACAACCTCAATCCGCCTTCACTGCATGGGGTAGATTTGGTGATAGCCTCCACTGCCGGTGGCAACTATATGCTGGACTTCTTTAACTCGGACCGAGGTTGGCAGGTGCAACCCCTGTATCAAGAGTTGACCCGTTTTAAGGTCAGAGAAGGCAAGGCGCTGGATATGGTCAGCCTGCTTGCCGATGAGTTGCAGGAATCGCTGGATTATCTTGTGGTGCGCCAAAGCGATTGTACGCTTGATAGCTGCTCTGTGCGTTTGGTGGGATACAGAAACGGGCAGCGCCGCGATGAAATGATCAGTCGTGAATCGGGCGTTATCCGTTATCAGGCGCTGGATGGTAAGGGCGCGCCAGAGCTGCTGGCACTGGCTCAGAACAACCCTTATCTGGCGCCGCTGTCTGATGTTCAGCTGTCTGCCAAGCAACAACTGCTCGAACTATGCCTGGGGAGTGCCAAAGGCTGCAGCGCCGAGCAGTGGCGCAGCCTGGCGGCCATGAGTCCCAGACCCGATGCCGTGGTGCAGTTGGCACATCTCTATGATGAAGACAGGGCCGGCACCATCAATCTCTTCCCCAAAGAGGGGTTTGGCTACAACACTCTGGTACCGGGTCGTCATGCGGGCGAGCATTATCTGGAAAAAGATGCCTTCATAGGTTTCTGGGGCGAGACGGTCAAACCCGGCCAGAGATTGGGGCCGCTGGATAACGGCTCACTGGCACCGACCTTGTATCAGTACCTTACCGGTGAGCAGGTCGAGGTAGGAAACAATGGTTGGGGTTATCCCTCTGTGCTTTCGAGTCTTAACTGAGATGAATTTCCCATCGTCGGTGCCACAGAAACAGAGATTTTTGTCGCCATGGCTGGCAAGCCAGCCATGGCTTAGGTAAGCTTGTAGCCAAGATGAATTGAGTTTTAGCCGGTGTATTCCCCCGGTATTCCGCTATGCATCCCTGGCGCCGCTGACAAAATGGCGCCCATTCACCCGGAAAATGAGTCTCTGTTGGCCTTAGGCCGACGGAGGCTGCTTTTGTTTGACAGGAGACGAAAGAGATTATGAACAAGGTTCCCATGACCCTGGTTGGGGCAGAACAGTTGCGCAAAGAACTGGATATACTCAAGTTTGATCGCCGTCCCAAGATCACCGAGGCAATTGCCGCGGCGCGTGAACTGGGAGATTTGAAAGAAAACGCGGAATACCATGCAGCCCGTGAAGAGCAGGGCATTTGCGAAGCCCGTATCCGCGATATCGAAGGCAAACTCTCCAATGCCCAGATCATTGATGTGACCAAGATGCCCAACAATGGCCGGATTATCTTTGGCGCCACTGTGACCATACTGAATCTGGACACAGATGCCGAAGTGACTTACCGCATTGTCGGTGACGATGAGGCTAATATCAAAGAGAACCTGATCTCGGTGAACTCACCCATTGCCCGTGGCCTTATCGGCAAAAATCTGGGGGATGAAGTCAACATCCAAACTCCCGGTGGCCTGGCAGAATATGAAGTGGTCGCCGTCGAATATATCTGATTGCGTTATCAAGCCGCCTCCGGGCGGCTTTTTTGTGCAAGATGGACAAAGTTTAATTTGCCCGTCAGGGCTTGAAAGACTAGCATCCGCCCAAATAACCCTGTTTATGGATAACACCTTGCTGAGAATCATGCGCCTCTTTACCCTGCTGATCGCCATAGGTCTGCTGGGCAATGTGTATTCCGGGATTGCCTCTGATGCAACCTGGAAGGCGTTTGAGCAAGCCTTACCCGAGCTCAGTCAGCAAGATGCAGGCAAAGAGCCGTCTTCTGCAGTGTTGTCAGCGTCTCTTGGTCAAGAGCCCCAATCCCAGGAGGCCCTGCATCATAAGCTTGGCAAGCATGATGCTGCCGACAGAGAAAAGGTGGATGGCAAGGTTTCCCTGTCTCACTTATCCAAGTTGCTGCGCTCCGAGCAGGGCGACCAACTCTATTCGGCGCCCGGAGCCTGCCAGCGCTGCCTCAGCACGGCCGCTCCGCATGATGTGGCCGAGCCACCCTATGAATTGGCGTTTGAAATCGCTATGCCACCGGCGCCTGTGCTCAGCATAGGTTTTGCCGAGCAATTGCCTATTGAGCAGTATTGGACCTTAAAGCACCCAGGAGCCGGTTTGCGCCTTGGGGGCTGGAAAGACGCCAATCTCCGCTATCGCTTCAGTCAGCAAGCCGCCTGACGCTCTCTACCGGGCTTTCTGTCCGGGTTTCACTTCATCTGTTGTCAGTCACTCCCTCATTGGATGGCTGCGACTGTGATATGTGGCTTAAGCCACGAGTCGAAAAGAGAGCATAAATATGATAACTGACTCATTATTAAAGAGTAATGGCCGCGGGCGCCAGCCTAAAAAACTGCTTAATCACTACAGCGCCTGGAAATATCTGGTACTGGTAGTCACCCTGGTGGTGATGGCGCTGAGCGCCTTGCCGACTTGGTATGGTGAAGATGCCGCGGTGCAAATATCCCCCAAGGCCGGACTGGACTTATCTCCGACCCAGATAGTTTCTGAACTGGCCAAGGCCGATATTCAAGTCAAGCGCCTGGACAGCAAAGATCAGCAAACCCTGATTATTCTCAATGACGAAGGCCAACAGACTTTGGCCAAATCCTTGCTGGCCGGTCGTGCCAAAGATCCCGCTGAACTCACTCTGGCTTTGAGCCCGGCGGCGCCCGAGTGGTTGCTCGGCATGGGGTTTGAACCCATTAAGTTGGGGCTGGACCTTCGTGGCGGGGTGCAATTCTTGTTGGATGTGGATATTACCCCTGTGTATCAAACCCAGGGAAGTTCACTGGCCGATGCCCTGCGTGCCTTTGCCAGAGAGCAAGGGATCCGAGGCTTGAGTGTGCGTCAGGGCGCTGAAGAGCAACTGACAGTGGTTATGCCAGAGGCGGCTCGCGCCGAGGTGCGGCAGTTTATGGCCAGGCAATACCCACTCTGGCAGGTGAGCGGCAATAACAGTCAGCTCAAGGCGGCGCTGACTGAGGCTGAGAAAATCAACCTGCGTAACCTGACAGTGCAGCAAAACCTGCAGATCATGCGTACCCGTATCGAAGAGTTGGGGATCACCGAAGCGCTGGTGCAGCGTCAGGGCGAGAGTCGCATCCGTATCGAGCTGCCCGGTGTTCAAGACCCGGCTGCCGCCAAGAGCGTGATAGGGGCAACTGCGACTCTGGCCTTCTATGAAGCCAAGGACAGTGCCACCGGCGCCATGTTGATTAAGGACAAGTCCGGCAATCCTGTACCCGTGGCGCGCAAACCTGTGCTGACCGGCGAGCATATTGTCGATGCCCGTGCCGGCATAGGTGAAATGGGTACTGCCGAGGTCAATATTACCCTGGACAGTGAAGGCGGCCGCCGTATGACCGACTTCTCCCGAGGCCATATCGGCAAACCTATGGCCACGGCATACAGTGAGTACAGCCGCGATGCCAACGGCAAGGCAGTACAAAGCAATGAAATTATCAGTGTCGCCACCATTCAGTCTGTGCTGCCGGAGCGTTTTCGGATAACCGGCGCCGGTAGTTATCAGGATGCGCAGCAACTGGCTCTTTTGCTGCGGGCCGGTTCTATGACTGCGCCTGTCACCATAGTTGAAGAGCGCACCATAGGCCCGACGCTGGGAGCAGAGAATATTCACAATGGCTTTGCCGCCCTGGCGCTCGGCATGGGGATCACCCTGGTGTTTATGGCGCTTTGGTATCGCAGGCTTGGCTGGGTCGCCAACCTGGCGTTGCTGGCTAACATGGTGTTGCTGTTTGGCTTGCTGGCTTTGATCCCAGGTGCGGTACTGACTCTCCCCGGGATTGCCGGTTTGGTGCTGACAGTGGGAATGGCGGTGGATACCAATGTGCTGATTTTCGAGCGGATCCGCGACAAGCTTCGTGAGGGGAGGGCATTGGCGCACGCCATTGACAAGGGCTTTGACAGCGCCTTCTCCACCATTTTCGATGCCAACTTCACCACTATGATCACTGCTGTAGTGCTCTACGCCATAGGTAATGGTCCTATTCAGGGGTTTGCGCTGACGCTGGGGCTGGGGTTGTTGACCAGTATGTTCACCGGGATTTTTGCCTCAAGGGCGATTATCAATCTGGTTTATGGTAAGAACTTCAGCCGCGATGTGAGGGTTTAATATTATGATTAATATGAAAAATGCAACCAAGTGGCGTTATTTCAGCAGCGCGATTTCCGTGTTTTTGATGATAGTGTCCATCAGTGTGATTGCCGTCAAGGGGCTCAACTGGGGGCTGGATTTTACCGGCGGCGTGGTCAGTGAAATACGTATCGACAGCTCAATCAGCTCCAAATCGCTGCAACCTGTGTTGCAGCAGGCCTATGGCCAGGAAGTCAGCCTGATTGCTGCCGGTGAGCCGGGACGCTGGGTGCTGCGTTATGCAGCGCCAAGTGCCGGGCAAACCATGCCCGAACTGCCGGAGGTACTGGCGGGTATGAACACTCATGTTGAAGTGCTCAATACCAGCATAGTCGGGCCTCAGGTCGGCCAGGAGTTGGCCGAGCAGGGCGGCTTGGCTTTGCTGGTGGCAATGCTGTGTATTCTGGGGTATCTCTCTTACCGCTTTGAGTGGCGTCTGGCATCCGGTGCGGTATTTGCTCTGGTGCATGATGTTATCTTTGTGCTGGCTTTTTTCGCCGCCACTCAGATGGAGTTCAACCTGACGGTGCTGGCGGCTGTGTTGGCCATTTTGGGATATTCGCTCAACGATTCCATCATTATTGCCGACAGGATCCGCGAATTGCTGGCTGCCAAACCCAAGTTGGCGGTAAAAGACATCAATAACCAGGCGATTGCGGCCACTTTTGCCCGAACCATGGTGACATCCGGTACTACCCTGATGACTATTTCAGCACTGTGGATCATGGGCGGAGGCCCCTTGGAAGGATTTTCCATCGCCATGTTTATCGGGGTGTTGACCGGTACTTTCTCATCTATATCGGTTGGTACTTCACTGCCGGAATGGCTGGGACTGTCCAGTGAGCATTATCGGGTGACGCCTGTGACCCAGACACCCTGATTGAAACCTATCAATTAATACTGATTTAATCCGCCGGCGCCACAATGTGTGCGCCGATGGGATTATGGCAACAAAAAAGCCACCGGTTAAGGTGGCTTTTTTGTGGGGAAAGGGCTTATCTGGCCTTGGGCAGAGCGATTTTCATCTCTTCGGATTGACGGAAGAGCACCAAAACATGGCCGATCAGCTGCACCTTGGTTGCCTGGGTTTCACGGACAATGGCATCAACGATAGCGGCTTTCAGTTCTCTGTCTTCAGAGGCGACTTTAACTTTAATCAGCTCATGGTGAGAGAGCGCATTATCAATTTCAGCCAGTACCCCTTCAGTCAGGCCATTGGCACCAAGCAGCACTACCGGCTTGAGGCTGTGTGCCAGGCCCTTGAGATGCTGTTTCTGTTTGGTTGTTAAGTTCATTTCTACCAACTTTTGCTGAGTTACTGTTGAAAAGCCGCTATTCTACCCTCATATAGCCCTTGTGTAACTCTCATTTGTTGCGGATTTTGAATGTCAGGTAAGAAACGTACGGCCAGTTCCACCCGTTGGATGCAGGAACACTTTGATGATCACTATGTCAAATTGGCACAAAAACGGGGGCTGCGTTCGCGGGCCGCGTTCAAGTTAGAGGAGCTGCAACAAAAAGATCAGCTGATTAAACCCGGGATGACAGTGGTCGACCTGGGGGCGGCTCCCGGAGGTTGGTCTCAGGTGGCGGCCAAGTTGGTCGGTGAAAGAGGTAAAGTGGTTGCCTGTGATATTTTACCGATGGACCCAATCGTTGGTGTCGATTTCCTTCAAGGAGACTTCCGTGAGGAAAAAGTCCTTGAGGCCTTGCTGACCCGGGTTGGGGAAGATAAGGTTGACTTGGTGCTCTCGGATATGGCGCCCAATATGAGTGGTTCAGATGGTGTGGATCAGCCCAGAGCCATGTATTTAGTGGAGTTGGCGTTGGATATGTGTCATCAGGTGTTGGCAGCCAATGGTAGTTTTGCTGTTAAAGTCTTTCAGGGGGAGGGCTTTGACGAGTATATGAAAGCAGTCAGACAAGCGTTCAAGACTGTAAAAACCCGTAAGCCGGATTCCTCCAGGCCACGTTCTCGCGAGGTCTATCTGGTAGCGACAGGGTACAAGTTGTAGTACCCTGATTGAAGTAAATCTCAAGACTTTGTGAGGTTCAGTAATTGAGTGACATGGCAAAAAATTTGATTCTCTGGGTGGTCATCGCCGTGGTGCTGATGTCCGTGTTCCAGGGTTACTCCCCCTCTTCTTCGTCAGCGCAGAAGATGGATTATTCGACTTTCCTGGACGATGTTCGTAGCGGCCAAGTCAGTAACGTTGAAGTGAAAAGCGACCAACGTACGATTGAAGGCGTCAAAAAGTCCGGTGAAAAGTTCACCACCATTATGCCCTTGTATGACCAGGATCTGATCAATGACCTGGATCGTAAAGGCATCCGCATGAAAGGGCAGGAAGCCGAAGAGTCAGGTTTCCTGACACAGATCTTTATCTCCTGGTTCCCCATGTTGCTGCTTATTGGGGTGTGGATCTTCTTTATGCGACAGATGCAGGGCGGTGGCGGTAAAGGCGCCATGTCCTTTGGCAAGAGTAAAGCCAAGCTGATGAGCGAAGATCAGATTAAGACCACCTTTGCCGATGTGGCCGGTTGTGACGAGGCCAAGGAAGAGGTGAAGGAGATGGTGGATTATCTGCGTGATCCCACCAAATTCCAGAAACTCGGTGGCCGTATTCCTACCGGTGTCTTGATGGTTGGTCCTCCAGGTACAGGTAAAACCTTGCTTGCCAAGGCGATTGCCGGTGAAGCCAAGGTGCCTTTCTTTACCATCTCAGGTTCTGACTTTGTGGAAATGTTTGTCGGTGTCGGTGCCTCCCGGGTACGTGACATGTTCGAGCAGGCCAAAAAGTCGGCTCCATGCATCATCTTTATCGATGAAATCGATGCCGTGGGCCGTCAGCGCGGTGCCGGGCTCGGTGGTGGTCACGACGAGCGTGAGCAAACATTGAACCAGATGCTGGTGGAAATGGATGGCTTTGAAGGTAATGAAGGTATTATCGTTATTGCCGCAACCAACCGCCCAGACGTATTGGATGCCGCGCTGCTGCGTCCCGGCCGTTTCGACCGCCAGGTTGTAGTGGGGCTGCCGGATGTTCGTGGCCGTGAGCAAATTCTTAAAGTGCACATGCGTAAAGTGCCTTTGGGTGACGATGTTAAAGCCAGTGTGATTGCCCGTGGTACGCCTGGGTTCTCAGGTGCGGATCTTGCCAACCTGGTTAACGAGGCTGCACTGTTTGCCGCCCGCGGTAATCGCCGTGTGGTGACCATGGAAGAGTTTGAGAGTGCCAAAGACAAGATCATGATGGGTGCCGAGCGCCGCTCCATGGTGATGTCTGAGTCCGAGAAAGAGATGACGGCTTACCACGAAGCCGGTCACGCGATTGTGGGCTATCTGGTGCCTGAGCACGACCCTGTGCATAAGGTAACCATTATCCCTCGAGGCCGGGCCTTGGGTGTGACCTTCTTCCTGCCGGAAGCCGATGCCATCAGTGAGAGCCGCCAGAAGCTGGAGAGTAAGATCTCTGTGGCCTACGGTGGTCGACTGGCCGAAGAGATTATCTTTGGCACTGAAAAAGTCTCTACCGGTGCATCTCAGGACATTAAATATGCTACGGCCATTGCCCGTAACATGGTGACCCAGTGGGGCTTCTCCGAGAAACTCGGTCCGCTGCTGTATGCAGAGGAAGAGGGTGAAGTATTCCTGGGCCGCTCCATGGCCAAGTCCAAGCATATGTCTGATGAGACTGCGGCCATCATAGACTCTGAAATCAAGGCCATCATTGACCGCAACTACCAGCGTGCCAAGCAACTGCTGGATGAGAATATGGACGTTCTGCACGCGATGAAAGATGCGTTGATGAAGTATGAGACCATAGACTCGCGCCAGATAGAGGACCTGATGGAGCGCCGCGAAGTGCGTCCTCCGGTCGATTGGCAGCTGGACGACAATGGCTCTTCCAATGGCAATAATGGCAGTAAAGGTGCCAAGCCAGAAGAGGCTGAAGTTGAAGAGCATGAGCCGAGTGATACTACTGCAGATTTGGGCAAACCCGGCGAGAGCCCGCTGAAATAAGCCTACTCTGAGGTAAAAGAAAACCCCGTAAGGGGTTTTCTTGTTTCTGCCTAAAGGCACAATAATAAATCCAATAAAGATGTTCTCGCGCTTGACGCGTAAGGGAGTAAAGAGTGTTTGAATTGAAGTCCGGTGCTCACCAACTATTACTCGATGAGCCCAAGGTAATGGGGATCCTCAATGTAACCCCGGATTCGTTTTCCGATGGCGGCCGTTTTTCTTCCTTTGAACTGGCCTGCCGTCACGCCGACCAAATGGTGGCCGATGGCGCCGTGTTTATTGATATCGGCGGCGAGTCCACCCGGCCCGGGGCTGCCGATGTCAGCGTCGATGAGGAGCGTTCCCGGGTTGTTCCCCTGGTGGAGTATATTGTCGCCAAGTATCCCCAGATCTGGATCTCTTTGGATACCAGTAAAGCCGAAGTGATGCGCGCCGGTATCAATGCCGGCGCTCACCTTATCAATGATGTGCGGGCCTTGCAGGAGCCCGGCGCCCTGCAAGCCGCTGCTGAACTGCAGGTGCCTGTGTGCCTGATGCATATGCAGGGGCAACCCAGAACCATGCAGAATGCGCCCCACTATGAGGATCTGCTTGCCGAGGTGAATGACTTCTTTGCCAAGCGCATTGAGGCCTGTATTGATGCGGGGATCGCCAGAGAGGCAATATTGCTGGATCCGGGTTTTGGATTTGGCAAGACGCTGGAACACAATTATCATCTGCTGGCTCATTTGCAGGAGCTGGCAAAATTTGATCTGCCTTTACTTATCGGACTGTCGCGAAAGAGTATGATAGGAAATCTGCTTGAGCGCAGTGTCGACAACAGATTGGCAGGTAGCCTGGCAGGCGCCATGTTGGCAGCTCAGCGGGGCGCACATATTATTCGGGTACATGATGTCGCAGAGACCAGCGATGTACTCAAGGTCATGGCAGCAACCAAGCAGTTTGGATAAAGACAGCGCCGTGACTTCATAGGTTTCAGGCCGGTGGGTCAGCCGGTATTAGGTTTACAGTATATAGAATAACCATTCAAAGATGGTTCTCAATAGGAGTGAGCGTGAGAAAGTTTTTTGGTACGGACGGGATCCGCGGCAAGGTTGGAGCGGGCAAGATGACTCCGGAGCTGGCACTTAAGCTTGGCTGGGCTGCTGGTAGGGTCTTGTCCCGCAGTGGTACCCGTAAAGTGATTATAGGCAAAGATACCCGGATCTCAGGTTATCTGTTCGAGTCGGCGTTGGAAGCCGGCTTGTCTGCCGCCGGACTCAATGTGATGTTAATGGGGCCCATGCCGACGCCGGCCGTCGCCTACCTGACCCGAACATTCCGCGCCGAGGCGGGGGTCGTTATCAGTGCATCTCACAATCCCTACTATGATAACGGTATTAAGTTTTTCTCCACAGATGGCAGCAAGCTGGATGACGAACTGGAACTGGAGATAGAAGCCGAGCTGGAAAAACCTCTAGTTTGTGTCGAGTCGCACCTGCTGGGGAAAGTCTCCCGCATCGATGATGCCGCCGGTCGTTATATCGAATATTGCAAAGGTAACTTCCCGGCGGACCAAACCCTCGCCGGGCTCAAGATAGTGGTGGATTGTGCTCATGGCGCTACCTATCACATCGCCCCCAATGTGTTCCGCGAACTGGGCGCCGAGGTAGTGACCATAGGGGATAAGCCCAATGGCATCAACATCAATGATCAGGTTGGTGCGACCTCCATGGCCAAGATTTGTGAGACCGTGGTCAGCGAAGGCGCCGATCTGGGTATCGCGCTCGATGGCGACGGCGACCGTATCATGATGGTCAATCGACAAGGTGAAGTGATAGACGGCGATCAGATCCTCTATATTCTTGCCTGCGACGCCCAAAAGCGCGGCATTCTCAAAGGCGGGGTTGTCGGTACCTTGATGTCCAATCTTGGACTCGAATTGGCGCTCAAGCAGCTCAATATCCCCTTTGCCCGTTCCAAAGTTGGCGACCGCTATGTAATGGAACTGCTGAAAGAGAAAGATTGGCGTATAGGGGGGGAGAACTCAGGCCATATCCTCAATCTGGATCATGGCACTACGGGTGATGGTATAGTGGCAGGTATTCTGGTGCTGGCGGCAATGCGCCGTCACAACGCCTCGCTGGAAGAGTTGACTGAATCTATGAAGATGTTGCCTCAGGTCCTTATTAATGTTCGCTTTGAAGGCAACTCAGATCCGCTGGCATCACAACTGGTGAAAGACGCTCAGGCTCAGGTTGAGTCGCAACTTGGTGAGCGCGGCCGGGTACTGCTGCGTAAATCCGGTACTGAGCCTTTGATCCGGGTGATGGTGGAAGGGGACGATGAAACCCAGGTGCGCGCCCATGCCGAAACCATAGCCACCGCAGTCAAACAAGCGGTTTAAACTGGCCTTTTTTAGCTTAATCAAAGTAAAATTAATGACTTAAGCTGGAATTGTGAGCGATTTACTGAGTGCGAGCGCAAAAAGTAGCCGAACACACAGTAAATCGCAAAAATTCCGTAATCAGGTATTGTAAGTTAATAAGTGGTTCGCTATTATTCACGCCGCTTTCAGAGGAGATGGTGATGGCACTCAGACGTCCAATGGTAGCAGGCAACTGGAAAATGAATGGCAGCGCGCAGTTAGCGCAAGAGTTGTTCAAGAAGTTTGCCACCAAGCTACATAATGATTCTGTTGAAGTGGTTTTATGCCCACCAGCAATTTACCTGGAAAGCGTAAGGCAACTGCTCGAAACTAACAAGGAAACCCTGAATGGTTCTCTGGTTAGAATGGGGGCTCAAAACCTGAGTCAGCACGATTTTGGTGCCTACACAGGTGAAACCTCAGGGCGGATGCTGAAAGATGCCGGCTGTCGTTATGTGATAATCGGTCACTCGGAACGCCGTCGTATGTACGGTGAGACGAGTAATATAGTGGCAGAGAAATTTGCCGCAGCTCAAAAGCACGGTTTGACCCCGATACTTTGTGTCGGTGAATCGGGCCCGGCTCGTGAAGCAAGACGTACCTTCGAGGTGCTTGCCGAGGAGTTGGATGTGGTAATCGAAAAGAACGGTACCATGGCTTTTGATAATGCGATCATCGCCTATGAACCCCTTTGGGCTGTAGGGACAGGAAAGAGCGCAACACCGGAGCAGGCACAAGAAGTTCACGCGTTTATACGCAATCGCCTCTCTGAAGTGTCCCCTTATATTGGGGAAAACATCAGGATCTTGTACGGCGGCAGTGTCACACCGAGTAATGCTGCAGATTTATTCGCCCAACCTGATGTGGATGGTGGACTGATAGGCGGTGCTAGCTTAAACTCTACCGAATTCTTGAGTTTATGTACGATAGCAATGAGCGCTTAATATGAAAGAAGTACTGATGGTTATTTACTTGTTGGTAGCTTTGGGTCTGGTTGGACTCATCCTTATCCAGCAAGGCAAAGGGGCTGACATGGGCGCATCTTTTGGTGCCGGTGCTTCAGGAACCCTGTTCGGTTCAGCAGGTTCAGGTAACTTTCTGACCCGTACAACGGCGATTCTCGCTATCGCGTTTTTCACTCTCAGCCTGGTTATCGGCAACATGAGTGCACATCACGTGAAGCAGGAAACCAACATTATGGGGCCTGACGTAGAACAGACCCAACAGTCTGAGACCAAAATTCCAGACTAATACCGAATATGCCGAGGTGGTGAAATTGGTAGACGCGCAGCCTTGAGGTGGCTGTGACCTAACGGTCGTGCGGGTTCAAGTCCCGCTCTCGGCACCAATCTTTAACTGAGAAATGGAAGTGAAATTTCCCTCAGTTATTGCAAGTAAAAGCTGAAATCAGTAAACTTGCAGCAGTTGACGCGGGGTGGAGCAGCTTGGTAGCTCGTCGGGCTCATAACCCGAAGGTCGTCGGTTCAAATCCGGCCCCCGCAACCAGCTCCCAGTGATGAATTGCGCTACTCTACAATTCATCCTGTTTACAGGTTCTTGAAGATAATGACCTCGTGATTACGGGGTTTTTTGTTATCTGGGACTTTTAAATTTGCTGCCTTTTACGGCAGCTCAATACTGGGGCTATTAATAGCCCTTTTTTGTTTTTCGGGGGTTACCTTGGCAACATTAGAATCCAGACTCACAGAAATGCTTACTCCAGCAGTGGAAGGCTTAGGCTACCAGCTCTGGGGTATTGAATTTGTTAAGGCCGGCAAGCATTCAACCTTGCGGCTATTTATTGACAGTGAGAACGGCATTAATATTGAAGACTGTGCCAATGCCAGTCGTCAGGCGAGCGCCATTCTGGATGTCGAGGACCCTATCACTTCCGAATACACTCTGGAAGTCTCCTCTCCCGGTCTCGACAGGCCGCTGTTCACCTCTGAGCAATATGGTATGTACCTTGGAGAGGAAGCAAAGATTCAACTGACTATGCCGGTAGCGGGTAGTCGTAACTTAAAAGGTACCATCACTAAGGTGGAAGGGCAGATGCTCACTCTGACAGTGGATGGAAAAGACTTGATTATTGCCTTGGATAACATCCGTAAAGGCAACCTGATCGCTAAGTTTTGATGGTTTCAAGGTGAACGAGGCAAGACGATGAATAAAGATATTTTGCTGGTCGCTGAAGCGGTTTCCAACGAAAAGGCTGTACCGCGCGAAAAGATTTTCGAGGCGCTCGAAATTGCGCTGGCTACCGCAACCAAGAAAAAGTATGAAGGCGATATCGATGTTCGTGTTGCCATAGATCGCAAAACCGGCGACTACGAGACTTTTCGCCGCTGGTTGGTGGTTGATGATAACGGTGAAGCGTTGGAAAACCCTTACCGTGAAATCACTCTGGAAGCGGCTCGTTATGAGAACCCGGAGATCCAGCCTGGCGAGTTCATTGAGGATGAAATTGATTCGGTACAATTTGACCGTATCACCACTCAAACCGCCAAGCAGGTGATAGTACAGAAAGTCCGTGAAGCCGAGCGCGCCCAAATCGTCGAGCAGTTTATCGACAAAGAAGGTGATTTGGTTACCGGTGTGGTCAAAAAGAGCAACCGCGACAGCGTAGTGGTTGACCTCGGCAACAACGCCGATGGCGTGCTGTTCAAAGAAGATCTGATCTCCCGTGAGACTTTCCGTCCGGGTGACCGGGTACGTTCTCTGTTGTATGCAGTGCGTCCCGAGGCCCGTGGTGCTCAGTTGTTCCTGACTCGCACCAAGCCAGAGATGCTGATCGAACTGTTCCGTGTTGAAGTACCGGAAATTGCCGATGAGATGATCGAAGTGATGGGCGCCGCCCGTGACCCAGGTTCACGGGCCAAGATCGCCGTGAAATCAAACGATCGTCGTATCGACCCTATCGGTGCCTGCGTAGGTATGCGTGGAGCCCGGGTACAGGCCGTATCCAATGAGCTCGGTGGTGAGCGTGTTGACATAGTGCTTTGGGACGATAACCCGGCACAATTTGTTATCAACGCCATGGCACCGGCCGATGTGGCCTCAATTATTGTTGACGAAGATAACCACTCAATGGATATCGCCGTCGAAGCCGATAGTCTGGCACAAGCTATCGGCCGCAATGGTCAAAACGTTCGTTTGGCGACACAGCTGACCGGCTGGGTACTGAACGTGATGACAGTGGAAGACATGAACAAGAAACATCAGGCCGAAAGCGCCAAAGTGATGGAGCTGTTCATGGGTGCGTTGGATGTGGACGAAGATTTCGCCCAGGTGCTGGCCGACGAAGGATTCACCTCTCTGGAAGAGGTGGCTTATGTTCCTGTTTCCGAGCTGTTGGCCATCGAAGGATTTGATGAAGACATAGTTGCCGCATTGCGTGAGCGCGCCAAGGCTGCCTTGTCTACCCGTGCACTGGCATCCGAAGAAGCACTGGATGGTGCCGAACCGAGTGAAGAGTTGTTGTCCATGCCTGGAATGGAGCGCCACCTGGCCTACGTTCTGGCAAGCATGGGTGTGATAACTCTGGAAGATTTAGCCGAGCAAGGCATTGACGATTTGATCGAAATTGAAGAATTGACAGAAGAAAAAGCAGGTGAGCTCATCATGGCAGCCCGCAACATCTGTTGGTTTGGCGAAGAAGCATAGTCGATCAACAGGGGGATTTAACTGATGGCAGAGACAACAGTAGAGAAACTGTCCACTGAAGTGGGAAAAAGCGTAGAGCGATTGATCGAGCAGTTTTCCAAGGCCGGTATCAAGAAAGGCAAGAATGACAGTGTCACCGAGGCCGAGAAACAGCAACTGCTGGACTACCTGAAAAAGCAACATGGTGCGGACAGTGCGCCCACCAAGATGACATTACAGCGTAAAACCGTATCGACTCTGAGTGTCGCCGGCAGCGGTGGCCAGTCCAAAGACGTCAAAGTCGAAGTTCGCAAGAAGCGCACCTTTGTGAAGCGTGACCCGGCCGAATTGGCCCGTCAGGCGGAAGAGCAGGCCCGCGCAGAAGCCGAAGCCAAAGCTCAGGCGGAAGCCGAAGCGAAAGCCAAGGCAGAAGCTGAAGCCAAGGCCAAGGTAGAAGCCGAAGCGAAAGCTAAGGCGGAAGCTGAAGCTAAAGCCAAGGCTAAAGCGGCTCAGGATGCCGGCAAAGCCAAGGAAGAGGTTAAGGCCGATCCCAAGACCAGCGCCGAGCAGGAAGCTGCCCGTGTTGAAGCCGAGCGTTTGAAAGCGGCTCAGGCTGAAGCTGTTAAGCGCAAGGCCGATGAAGAAGCCGCCCGTGCGGCAGCTGAAGCCCGTCGCCTGGCTGAAGAGAATGAAAAGCGCTGGGCCGAAGAAGAGCGTCAGCGTCTTGAAGCCGAGAAGCGCAGCGATCACCATATCACTACCTCTAAAGTGGCCCGTGCCGCCGAAGATACCAGCGATATGGATGAGGAGAAGCGTGGTCGTCGTTCACGTCACAAGAGTGCCGGTAAGAAACGTACCAAGGACTCCCGTGACGGTCGCGAGCGCAACATCCGTAACCGTGCGCCTCAATCCATGAACCATGGCTTCAACAAGCCGGTTGCCGCGGTAAACCGCGATGTACGCATAGGTGAAACCATTACTGTGGCCGAGTTGGCCCAGAAGATGGCCATCAAAGCCACTGAAATCATCAAGACCATGATGAAGATGGGCTCTATGGTGACCATCAACCAGGTACTGGATCAGGAAACTGCCCAACTGGTTGCCGAGGAGATGGGCCATAAGGTTGTGCTTATCCGTGAAAACGAGCTGGAGCATCAAGTTCTGGCCGACCGTGACGGTGAAGATGTCAAACTGGAGCCTCGTGCGCCGGTTGTGACGATCATGGGTCACGTTGACCACGGTAAGACCTCGCTGCTTGACTATATCCGTCGCACCAAGGTTGCGGCCGGTGAGGCCGGTGGTATTACCCAGCATATCGGTGCCTACCATGTAGAAACCGACAACGGCATGATCACCTTCCTGGATACTCCAGGCCACGCCGCGTTTACCGCTATGCGTGCCCGTGGTGCCAAGGCCACTGATATTGTGGTTCTGGTTGTGGCTGCCGATGACGGCGTAATGCCTCAGACCATTGAAGCTATCCAGCATGCCAAGGCCGGTGGTGTACCGCTGATCGTGGCAGTGAACAAGATGGATAAGCCCGAAGCCGATATCGACCGCGTCAAGAGCGAACTGTCCCAGCACGGCGTGATGTCGGAAGAGTGGGGCGGTGACAACATGTTTGTGTTCGTATCTGCCAAGACAGGTATGGGCGTGGACGAGCTGCTGGAAGGTATCTTGCTGCAAGCCGAGATCCTCGAGCTCAAAGCCGTACGTGACGGCATGGCCGCCGGTGTGGTTGTTGAGTCTCAGCTGGATAAGGGCCGTGGTCCTGTTGCTACCGTCCTGGTTCAGGAAGGTACTCTGCGTCAGGGCGATATCGTTCTGTGTGGTCTGGAGTACGGTAAGATCCGTGCCATGAAGGATGAAAACGGTAAGAGCATCACTGAAGCCGGTCCGTCGATTCCGGTTGAGATCCTGGGTCTGTCCGGGGTGCCTTCTGCCGGTGACGAAGCGACAGTTGTTCGTGACGAGCGTAAGGCCCGTGAAGTCGCCCTGTATCGTCAGGGTAAGTTCCGCGATATCAAGCTGGCGCGTCAGCAGAAGTCCAAGCTGGAAAACATGTTTGCCAACATGACCGAAGGCGAAGTGAAAGAGCTGAATATCGTGCTCAAGTCCGACGTACAGGGTTCTTTGGAAGCCATCGTCGACTCGCTGACCCGTCTGTCTACCGAAGAAGTGAAAGTGAACATCATCGCCAGTGGCGTGGGTGCACTGACCGAGACAGATGCGACTCTGGCAGCGGCGTCCAACGCCATCATGGTGGGCTTCAACGTCCGTGCTGACGCTCAGGCCCGTAAGACCATCGAAAGTGAGAGTGTGGATCTGCGTTACTACAGCGTAATCTATGACCTCATCGACGAAGTCAAATCGGCCATGAGCGGTATGCTTTCTCCTGAATTCAAGCAGGAGATCATTGGTCTGGCTGAAGTGCGTGATGTGTTCAAGTCGCCTAAACTGGGTGCAATCGCCGGTTGTATGGTGACCGAAGGTATCGTTAAGCGCAGTGCACCTATCCGGGTTCTGCGTGAGAACGTGGTTATCTATGAAGGTGAGCTCGAGTCTCTGCGTCGCTTTAAAGATGACGTTAGCGAAGTTCGCAATGGCATGGAATGTGGTATCGGCGTGAAGAACTACAATGATGTTCGCGTAGGCGACCAGATTGAGGTGTTCGAAACCGTCGAGGTTGCCCGTACCCTGTAACGACAACATCGAAAAGGGCGGCTGAGGCCGCCCTTGTTGATTTTGGGGAAGAATACTATGGCAAAAGAATTTAGTCGTACCCGGCGTATCGCCCAGCAACTGCAACAGGAGCTGGCGCAGGTACTGCAGCGTGATATGAAAGATCCTCGTGTAGGCATGGTCACTGTCAATGACGTGGAAGTCTCACGGGATCTGAGTTATGCAAAGGTGTTTGTCACCTTCTTTGAAGAAGACTCTGTCAAGGTCGACGAAAAGCTGGCTGCACTCAACAAGGCAGCGCCTTATGCCCGCACCTTGGTTGCCGGCAGAATGAAACTCAGGGTGATGCCTGAACTGAGATTTGTCTATGACAAGTCTCTGGTCGAGGGGATGAGAATGTCCAACCTGGTGACCGAGGTCATCAATCAGGACAAGGCCAAACAGCAGACCTTTGGCACCGAGTCTCAAGACAAGGATGAGGAAAACAACTGATGGCGCGTCGTCCCAAAGGCCGTTTGGTCGATGGTATCGTCCTGTTGGATAAAGACACTGGCATGAGTTCCAACTTTGCCCTGCAAAGGGTAAAGCGGATCTACAACGCCGCCAAGGCCGGCCATACCGGCGCGTTGGATCCTCTGGCGACAGGTATGCTGCCCATCTGTCTTGGCGAAGCCACCAAGTTTTCCCAGCACCTGTTGGATGCCGATAAACGCTATCTGGTGACAGCTAAGCTTGGAGAGCGCACTGATACCAGCGATTCTGACGGTGAAGTGGTACAAACCCGGCCGGTTGAGTTTTCCATGACTCAACTGGAAGATGCACTGGAGCATTTTCGCGGCGATAGCATGCAGGTGCCTTCCATGTACTCGGCGCTCAAGTATCAGGGCCAACCCTTGTACAAGTACGCCCGGGAAGGCAAGGAAGTGCCCCGCGAAGCCAGGCCTATTCATGTCTACGAGCTCAAGTTCATCTCTTTGGAGAATGACGAGCTGACGCTGGATATTCACTGCTCCAAGGGCACTTACATTCGCACTATCGTAGATGACTTGGGCGAAATGCTTGGCTGCGGCGCACATGTGATCATGCTGCGCCGCACTCAGGTGGCGGGTTATCCCTATGAGCGCATGGTTAGTCTGGCACAGCTTGAAGCCTTGCTGGAACAGGCCATGACCGAAGAGCGGGTGCCTTCCGAGCTGTTGGATCCTTTGCTGCTTCCCATGGACACTGCGGTTGCTGACCTTCCCGAGTGCAATGTTCCCGATGCCATGGCCGGATATCTGCTCAACGGTAACCCGGTGCGGGTCGCCAAGCTGGAAGCCGATACCCTGGTGCGGATCACCTTGGGTGAAAGCAAGCGCTTTATCGGTGTTGGTATGATGAATGACGATGGTTTGTTGGCTCCCAAGCGTTTGGTAGTGTTGCCTGAGGCAAAAAGCTGAGCTTGACTTGCGATCTACAGCCCTTGAGGTTATTATGTCGCGCCCTTGGCTGAGTTAGTGATCGGCTGGGGAAACTATCAAGACTATTTTGGAGAGACACATGTCACTAAGTACTGAAGCGAAAGCGAAAATCCTGGCTGAATTCGGCCGTGGCGAAAACGACACTGGTTCTACTGAAGTTCAGGTTGCACTGTTGACTGCTCAGATCAACCACCTGCAAGACCACTTCAAAGAGCACACTCACGATCACCACTCACGTCGTGGTCTGCTGCGTATGGTTAGCTCTCGTCGTAAGCTGCTGGCTTACCTGAAGCGTACCGACGTTGCTCGTTATACCGCTCTGATCCAGAAGCTGGGTCTGCGTCGCTAATCGCGAACTGTACCAAAAGAAGAGGAGGCCCAGGCCTCCTTTTTTTGTATCTGCAATTTGGGGCAAGCTTATTGAAATCATGCCCTTTTCTGTGCGCTTTCGTCCTAACCTGTCTTTAAAAATTCTGCCCAGGCATTCTCTTTGAGCACGGGCTTTTCAGAGTGAGTGAATGCAGCGAAGCTTATCGGCTCAAGCTCAGCTTAGTTGGCCATCCAGCTCCAGGATCCTGGCGTTATTCGGGATGATGTACTTGGCCTCAAACTCTTCCAGTGACAGCGGCTGACTGAAATAGAAGCCTTGACCTATGGCGCAGTGATTTTGCTTCAGCCACTCAAGTTGCTGCTCGTTCTCTATGCCTTCGGCGACAATTTTCAGATCCAGTTGCCGTCCCAACATCAAAATAGTGGAAGCTATTGCGCTCTCATGGGGCAGATCGGTCACGAAACAGCGGTCAATCTTCATGGTGGTGATTGGCAAGTGTCTCAGATAGGAAAGGGATGAGTAACCTGTACCGAAGTCATCGACGGCAATACCGAACCCTGCGGATTTAAGTTGCTCCAGCTTGCTGATTGCCAACTCAATATCATTCATCAGCGAGGTCTCGGTGATCTCCACTTCCAGCAATTCAGGCTTTATCTGATAGCGCAGCGCCATCTGTTTGATATCCGGTACCAGGCTGGCGTCAGCAAACTGCTGTGAGGCAACGTTGACGGCGATAGGGGTGCTGAAGTTATAGCGTTTTTGCCAGCGGCGCAGCACCCGGCAGCTTTGTTCTATGACCCAGCGGCCGATAGGGATGATGATCCCGGTTTCTTCCGCCACGGGAATAAACGACATGGGGCTTATCAGGCGGCCGTCTTTTTGCCAGCGGATCAGCGCCTCACATCCCATCAACTCGCCGGTCTCTATATTGACCTTAGGCTGAAAGTGCAACAGGAATTCGTTGTTACGGATGGCATCGTGTAGGGAGGCTTCGGTTCGCAGTCTCACCGCCGCTCGCTCTGTCATCTGTTGCTTGAAGAAAGCCCATTGGTTGGAACCGGCGGCCTTGGCACTGTACATGGCGATATCGGCATGACGAATAAGGTC
This sequence comes from Shewanella sp. BJSY2023SW005, assembly GCF_047314585.1. Lineage (NCBI taxonomy): Bacteria > Pseudomonadati > Pseudomonadota > Gammaproteobacteria > Alteromonadales > Shewanellaceae > Shewanella > Shewanella sp. BJSY2023SW005. The sequence continues at coordinate 89,498 of NZ_JBKORJ010000025.1, read as the reverse complement.
TTCGGCGCTCAGACCATCTTCGGGGTAGATGGAGATACCTATGGAAGCGGCCGGGTGAATGGCATGTTCGTTGAGCTGCACCGGAGTATTGAGCTGGACCAGCAACTTGTCGACAAAGTCGGCGGCCTGGGTCGGTGATTGGATTTCATCGGCCAGGATCACAAACTCATCGCCGCCGAGACGGGCCACTGTGCCCTTGTCACCGACCACCCGCTCCAAAATACGGGCGATTCTTGCCAGAAACTGATCACCCACCGCATGACCCAAGGAATCGTTGACGTTTTTGAACCTATCGAGGTCGATAAACAGCAGACTGAAGTTACGTCTGTGCACCCTGGCGCGTTGAATGGTGACGGCTATGGTTTCAAGTAGCAAGGTACGGTTGGGCAGGCCGGTGAGTGGATCCCGGGTCGCCATTTTACGCAGCTTGCTTTGGGTCTGGCTGAACTGTTTGAGGATCTGGTTGAACTTGGAGGTAACCAGCCCCAACTCATCATCTTTGTGGTTGGCCGATACCGGCAGCATGTTTTCATCCGGTGATTCCGGGTCAATTTTGTCTATCGCCTCGCTGATACGGGCGATAGGCTGAGTCAGAAAACGGTGAAACACTATGGACAGCACCAGAGTCAGAAACAATGCCCTGGCCAGGGTGGCGGCAAAACTGAACTGCAACTGGCTGATAAGGCTTTGGGTCAGCTCTCGGGTATCATAATTGATAGTGAGCGTGCCTATCAGTTGCTCTTTTTGCGCACCTTCAAAATAAAAGGGCCGTTGCAGTGGCCTTGATATCTGCTTGAGATCGCCAAACAGTTTGAGACTGATATCCCCGAAAGTATCTGAGGGCTCCGGGCGGCTGCTGCCGAGATTCACGAATAGAGAGTTGTCGTCCAGAGTGATCTTGGCCGAACCGACATGGTCTACTTTCATCACCCCTTCAAGGGTTTGCCGGGCCAGATTATCATCCAGCGCCCAGACAGCATTGGCGGCAGGCTGCTCCACAGAATCGAGCAACTCCTGCTGGCTGCTGATCAAGGACTGCCTTTCTGTAGTCACCACAATCAAAATTTCGATGATAAAAATGGCAACGGCAAAGAATAGCGCAGTGAAAACCACCAGATTGGTTTGCTTCCAGGTGAGTGATTTGAACCTGGCAGTATTCATCTGCCTCTTCCTGCTTTGTAGTCGAATTCTATATTCAAGGCTAGTCCAAATTGGTAGCAATGCAGCAACTTGTGGTTGATATAGTCCACTTTAGAAAAAAGAAGCGCCTTTGTCATCATCTGGCACTCTTTATCTATTCAAGATGTTTGCAGTATACTTACGCGCGAAATTCAAGGTTATTAAATTAAGGAATGGGTCAAGTGAATCCTATTGTAAAAAGTTTTGAGTATGGTCAACACACAGTCACTCTGGAAACAGGGGTTATTGCACGCCAAGCCGATGCAGCCGTTCTGGCCAGCATGGGCGATACTACAGTTCTGGTGACTGTGGTTGGCAAGAAAGAAGCAGACCCAAGCCGTGACTTCTTCCCGCTGACTGTTAACTATCAGGAAAAGACTTACGCAGCCGGTAAGATCCCTGGTGGTTTCTTCAAGCGTGAAGGTCGACCATCCGAAGATGAAACACTGATCGCCCGCCTGATTGACCGTCCTATCCGTCCACTGTTCCCTGACGGCTTCACTAACGAAGTCCAAGTGATCATCACTGTGGTTTCTGTTGATCCACAGATCGAGCCAGACATTGTGGCCATGATAGGTACCTCTGCTGCTTTGGCTATTTCCGGTATTCCATTCAATGGTCCTCTGGGGGCGGCACGTGTCGGTTACATCAATGGCGAGTACGTGCTGAATCCTGGTGCAGAATTGCGTGAAAACAGCCAGCTGGATCTGGTTGTTGCCGGTACTCAGAGCGCCGTGCTCATGGTGGAGTCTGAAGCCAAGGCCCTGCCTGAAGAAGTGATGCTGGGCGCCGTGGTATACGGTCACGAGCAGCAGCAGGTGGTGGTTAATGCCATCAATGAACTCAAGGCCGAAGCCGGTAAGCCTGCTTGGGACTGGACAGCTCCTGTTGCCAACGAAGAGCTGGTTGCCAAGGTTAAGGCGCTGGCCGAAGAAGGTCTTACCGCCGCTTACCAGATCATCGCCAAGCATGAGCGTCGCGATGCGGTAGTTGAAGTCAAGAAAGCCGCTATCGAAAAGCTGCTCGAGGAAAACCCTGAGCTGGATCAGCGTGAGCTGGACGGCCTGCTGGGTAGCCTGGAGAAGAAAGTGGTTCGTAGCCGCATCATCAAAGGTATGCCTCGTATCGATGGTCGTGAGCCTGATATGGTGCGTGCCCTGTCTGTGATGGCCGGCGTGCTGCCACGTACTCACGGTAGCGCCCTGTTTACCCGTGGTGAAACTCAGGCTCTGGTGACCTGTACTCTGGGTACCGAGCGTGATGCGCAGAAGATTGACTCCATCATGGGCGAGCGTACCAACCGCTTCATGCTGCACTATAACTTCCCTCCATACTCTGTCGGTGAAACCGGCATGGTGGGTTCACCCAAGCGTCGTGAAATCGGTCACGGTAAGCTGGCATGGCGTGGTATCAACGCAGTAATGCCTTCTGCCGAAGAATTCCCATATAGCGTGCGCGTAGTATCTGAAATCACTGAATCCAACGGCTCCAGCTCTATGGCGTCTGTGTGTGGTACTTCTCTGGCGCTGATGGATGCCGGTGTACCTATCAAGACTTCTGTTGCCGGTATCGCCATGGGTCTGGTGAAAGAAGGTGATGACTTCGTTGTACTGTCTGACATTCTGGGCGATGAAGATCACCTGGGTGATATGGACTTTAAAGTGGCCGGTACCCGTGATGGTGTAACCGCACTGCAGATGGATATCAAGATTGAAGGTATCACCAAGGAGATCATGGAAATTGCGCTGCAGCAAGCCTATGGTGCCCGTGTGCATATCCTCAATGTAATGGATCAGGCCATTGGCTCTGCCCGTGACGATATCTCCGACCATGCTCCACGTATCACTACCATCAAGATCAACCCTGAGAAGATCCGTGAAGTGATAGGTAAGGGTGGTGCAACTATCCGTGCACTGACCGAAGAGACAGGTACCACTATCGAGTTGGAAGACGACGGCACTGTGAAGATTGCTTCAAACAATGCCGATGCCACCAAGGAAGCTATCCGCCGCATCGAAGAGATCACCTCTGAAGTGGAAGTGGGTCGTATCTACAAGGGTAAAGTTATCCGCATCGTTGACTTCGGTGCCTTCGTTAACATACTGCCTGGTAAAGATGGCCTAGTACACATCTCTCAAATCGCTGAAGAGCGTGTGGCCAACGTATCCGACTACCTGCAACTGAACCAGGAAGTTACCGTTAAGGTAATGGAAGTGGATCGTCAGGGCCGTGTACGCCTGTCTATCAAGGAAGCACAACAAGCCGCTCCAGAAGCAGCCGAGTAAGCTTTCATAGCATGAGAAAAGGAGACCTTGGGGTCTCCTTTTTTATTGCCACCACTTAAATTATCTTGGATTTGCCACTGCGGCTTGATAGCGTAGGCACTGCTGTATTGCTATGATTGAGCCTGCATTGGGATATGACAAAGGAAGGATTGGATGAGTTTTAATCTGCGCGCCGCTGTGTTTTCTGTACTGGCCGGAGCCAGTTTGCTGACTTCGGGATGCGCTTCCCTGCCGGCGTCTGAAGCCAACAGTGAATTGTTGGTTGCCCCCGTCTTGCCGGACTATAAGTTGGAAGTCACTCTGGCAAAACTCAACGAAATCCTGGCCAGAGCAGAGCTGACCACAGAGCAACGCGCCCGTTTTCATTATGATCGCGGCGTTATATACGACAGCGTGGGCTTGAGGATCCTCGGACGTATCGATTTCCATCAGGCGCTGAAATTGCAACCGGATTTGGCCGATGCCTATAACTTCCTCGGTATCTATTACACCCAGGAAGGTGAGTTTGAAAGTGCCTACGAGGCGTTTGATGCGGTTCTTGAGTTATCGCCTGAATATGATTATGCCTTTCTCAATCGCGGAATTGCCCTCTACTATGGCGATCGCAAAGAGCTTGCTGCCAAAGACATGGAAAGCTTTTACCTTAAGGATGAAAGCGATGGTTACCGGGCGCTGTGGCTATATCTGACCGAATATGAGCTCTCTCCCCAGGAAGCGCTGGCAAGGCTGCAGTTCAACCGCACCCGTCTGGATGACAATGCCTGGGCGACTGTGCTGGTCGACTATTATCTGGGCGCGGTTGATGAGTCCCAGGTGTTTGCCATGGCCAAGAGTGGCCTGACTCACCCCAAAGAATATGCCGAGCGCTTGTGTGAAGCCTATTTCTATTTGGCCAAGGTGGCGACCGAGCAAGGCCATAAGGATAAGGCGGCCGATTATCTGCGCCTGGCGCTGGCTACCAATATCTATGATTTTGTCGAGCACAGATATGCCAGAATGGAACTGGCATTGCTGGAGCAAACGCCGCAACCTGTACAACAGACAGCTAACTGATCTGCCTTTATCTGACAATCAAAGGCCTTGCCTAGCCAAGGCCTGAGTGAGGCGCTATAATTTGCGCCTTTTTCAAGCGTCATAAGTGTACGGAAGAACATGTCAGGTATTAAAGTCGAAGTGGACAAGCGCCGCACCTTCGCCATCATTTCTCACCCGGATGCGGGTAAAACCACCATTACAGAGAAAGTCTTGCTCCATGGCCGCGCCATTCAATCTGCCGGTACAGTGAAAGGTCGTGGCTCGTCTCAGCATGCAAAATCTGACTGGATGGAGATGGAAAAGGAGCGGGGGATCTCGGTCACGACTTCTGTGATGCAGTTCCCCTACAACGACTGCCTGGTTAACCTGCTGGATACCCCAGGCCACGAAGACTTCTCTGAGGATACCTACCGTACCCTGACAGCGGTGGACTCCTGCCTTATGGTTATCGATGCTGCCAAAGGGGTTGAGGATAGAACCCGTAAGCTGATGGAAGTGACGCGGCTGCGTGATACCCCTATCGTCACCTTCATGAACAAGCTCGACCGGGATATCCGCGATCCGATGGAATTGCTCGATGAAGTGGAAAACGAGCTCGATATTCTCTGTGCACCAGTCAGCTGGCCCATAGGCTGTGGTAAGTCTTTCAAAGGCGTTTATCATATCCACCGCGATGAAACCATCCTGTATCAAACCGGTCACGGTCACACCATTCAGGAAGTGAAGATACTCAAAGGATTGGATAACCCTGAGTTGGACCAAGCTGTTGGCAGCGATCTGGCAGCGCAGCTGCGTGAAGAGATGGAGTTGGTAACCGGCGCCTCCAATGAATTTGATCTCGAGTTGTTCTTAAGTGGTGAGCTGACACCTGTGTTCTTCGGTACCGCCCTGGGTAACTTCGGGGTTGACCATATGCTGGATGGCCTGACCGCCTGGGCCCCCAAGCCAATGCCAAGACAGACCACTGAGCGTTTGGTCGAAGCCGGTGAAGACAAGTTTTCCGGTTTCGTTTTCAAGATCCAGGCGAACATGGATCCCAAGCACAGAGACCGTATCGCCTTTATGCGTATCGTTTCCGGCAAATACACCCAAGGCATGAAGATGAAGCATGTCCGTATAGGGAAAACCGTCAGTATTTCCGATGCGGTAACCTTTATGGCCGGTGACCGTGAGCGCGCCGCCGAAGCTTATGCCGGTGATATCATAGGCCTGCACAACCATGGCACCATTCAGATAGGTGATACCTTTACCCAAGGTGAAGAGTTGAAGTTCTCCGGGATCCCCAACTTTGCGCCGGAAATGTTCCGCCGTATTCGCCTTAAAGATCCATTGAAGCAGAAACAGCTGCTTAAAGGCTTGGTGCAGCTCTCGGAAGAGGGGGCTGTACAGGTTTTCCGCCCTCTGGACACCAATGACCTTATCGTTGGCGCTGTTGGGGTGCTGCAGTTTGAGGTGGTGGTAGCCAGACTCAAGTCGGAATATAACGTGGAAGCCATCTATGAGGCCATCAACGTGGCAACCGCGCGTTGGGTCTACTGTGACGATGCCCGCAAGTTGGAGGAGTTCAGGCGCAAGTGCTCCACCAACCTGGCGCTGGATGGCGGCGACAACCTGACTTATATTGCCCCGACCATGGTTAACCTCAATTTGTCCATGGAGCGCTATCCGGACATTGAGTTTGCCAAGACCCGGGAACACTAAATCATAAAGGTGGAGCTTGCTCCACCTTTTTTATTGGGATGTTGTTGAGAGATCTTCTGATGTTTTTTATTCAAAAGTGCTGGCAAAGTTACATCCGTTTTTGTGATCGCATGGGGTTAACCGAAGAAAATCGGCGCTGCTGTATGCCAAGACTCAGCGATCCTCCTTTGCAAAAAGTTGGGCAAGAGGCCGACGCTAAAGACAGACAAAAAGAAGGAGAACAGCATGATCTTTGATTCTCACGCTCATCTGGATTTCAGCGACTTTGATCATGACAGACAAGCCCTCATGGCCGCGATGAAAGCCGCCGGTATTGGCGGTGCTATCATTCCCGGTGTCAGTCCTCGGCATTGGTCAAAGCAGAAAGCGATTGCTCACCAGCTGCAACTGCCTTTCACCTTAGGGATACATCCTTGGTATTGTCCTAAATCAATTGCCGAGAGTGACCTGGCGCTGACAGCGCTCAAAAGTGAGCTCACTTCTGTAAATGACCCTCTGATGGTAGGAATCGGCGAGTGTGGTTTGGACAAACCCAAGGCTGAGCTGGCGCAAGATAACCCGGCGCATGTCCCCTGGAACCTGCAATACAGGGTGCTGGAAGGGCAGTTGGCCTTGGCGGCGGAGTTGAAGCTGCCGCTGATACTGCATTCGGTGAAGACCCATAATGAACTCTTGGGCATGTTGAAACAGCATTCACTGCCGCGGGGCGGGGTGGTTCATGCCTTTAATGGCTCTTATGAGACGGCGATCGCTTATTTGGAGCTTGGCTTCAAGTTGGGGATTGGCGGCTTATTGCTGAATAAAAATGCAAAAAAGCTGCGTGATGCAGTTGGCAAATTACCGCTCGATGCCTTGTTGGTTGAGACTGATTCGCCCTCAATGACGCCGAGTTTCCTGCCGGAAAAACGCAATACCCCCCTGACATTGGTACAAATAATAGCCGAATTGGCGGATTTGCAGAAAAAAACCAATGTTCTAATATCAGAACACCTCCAACAGAACTTGATGCAACTGTTTGAGCTTTAGTTTCTTTTAATTAAACAGGTGTAACTCGCATTCTGTGATGTGACTAAACTTTTGAAAATTAACTTCAAAAATTTGATCAAAACGACGATTTTGCCCCGGAGGTCGGGTATAATCTTGCTCGGAAAAAGGTTGGTTAACAACATAATTAAAAAGCGTTAACAATAGGGTGATGGTTAATGAATATACTTATGAGCTTGGTAGGGGTGGTCACCCTACTCGCGATTGGTTTCTTGTTGTCCAACAACAAGAAGGCAATCAATCTTAGAACTGTCGGTGGTGCACTGGCAATTCAGGCTGCATTGGGCGGTTTTGTCTTGTACGTGCCGTTCGGTAAGGACGTTCTCAAGAACGTATCCGATGCTGTTTCCAGTGTTATCGGTTATGCACAAAATGGTATCAGCTTCCTGTTTGGTGATTTGGCTAACTTCAAAGTTGGCTTTATCTTCGCAGTGAACGTGCTGCCGGTTATCGTGTTCTTCTCCTCTCTGATCGCTGTGCTCTACTATCTGGGCATCATGCAGTGGATCATTCGTATTTTGGGTGGGGCGCTGCAGAAGGCCCTGGGCACCAGCCGTACCGAGTCCATGTCTGCCACAGCCAACATCTTCGTGGGTCAGACCGAAGCGCCTCTGGTGGTTCGTCCCTTTATTCCAACCATGACTCAATCTGAGCTGTTCGCCATTATGGTGGGTGGTCTTGCATCTATCGCAGGTTCTGTTCTGGCCGGTTATGCACAGATGGGTGTACCTATCCAGTATCTGGTTGCGGCTTCTTTCATGGCGGCACCTGCGGGTCTGTTGATGGCCAAGCTGATGCATCCTGAAACTGAAACTGCCAAGAACGACATGGATGAGCTGCCTGAAGATCCAGACAAGCCTGCCAACGTACTTGATGCTGCCGCTGCCGGTGCTTCTTCCGGTATGCACCTGGCACTGAACGTTGGTGCTATGCTGCTGGCCTTCATCGGTTTGATTGCCATGATCAACGGCATCATAGGTGGTATCGGCGGTTGGTTCGGCATGGAAAACCTGACTTTGGAACTGATCCTTGGCTATATATTTATGCCTCTGGCTTACCTCATCGGTGTGCCTTGGAATGAAGCCATGGTTGCCGGTTCTTTCATCGGTCAGAAGATAGTGGTCAACGAGTTTGTGGCTTACATGAACTTCGCACCCTACATCCATGATGCAGCTATGAGCTGTACTGCCGTTGCCGCTGAGGTCACTAAAGAGTTGCCTATGTGTGTGGCTGAAACTCAGGCGCCAATGACAGTCCGTACTCAGGCGATTATCTCTTTCGCTCTGTGTGGCTTCGCTAACCTGTCTTCCATCGCAATTCTGCTGGGCGGCTTGGGTGCCATGGCACCAAATCGTCGTCACGATCTGGCTAAACTGGGTCTGCGCGCTGTGGTTGCCGGTTCTCTGGCTAACCTGATGAGTGCGACTCTGGCCGGTTTGTTCCTGGCACTGTAAGACGGTAGTGAACAGAGGCCTGAATTCGCAGGCCTCTTGTTAACCCAATCGATTTCCAAATTAGCTTTGCTTGGCTCCTGTGCCCACTTAGGTAGGCAACATGAGCAGAACAAGAGTGCAGATATTTCTGACTAGTGAGTGAAATGGGTACTTTTGTTCAAATATAAAATTTAGTGTTCGTATTTTATTTTGTCTTTCTTGTAGTTTTGGATGGAGAAGGTAGAATGCGGGCGCCAATTAAAAGAATGCTGCTCCAAGAGGGTAGCGAGAACCAAAGATGAATGGGGTTGATGATGAAAAACGTTAAAACTTTAGCTTTAGCCGCTACAGCGGTCGCAGCCATGTCAGGCAATGCCTACGCCGCTGATCGTTCTGACCTGCACGCCAGTGACTACAAATGGATGCAGTTCAACCTGATGTACTCTATCGGTGAGAAGCCTGAAAACCCAGCTTCAGGTGATCAGCACAACTACCTGGAAATGGAATTCGGTGGTCGTTCAGGTATTTTCGATCTGTACGGTTACGTTGATGTGTTTAACCTGGGTAACCAGTACACCAATAACGGTGACAAAAACCCAGGTTCAGGTAAAAGTAAGCTGTTCATGAAGTTTGCACCACGTATCTCCATGGATGCAGTATTCAATAAAGACCTGTCTTTCGGCCCAGTTCAAGAAGTTTACTTCTCTACTCTGTTCAACTGGGACGGTCTGGTTAACGATGGTGACGGCACTGGTGTTAACAGCTCTTTCTGGGGTGTGGGTGCTGATGTGATGGTGCCATGGCTGGGTAAAACCGGCATGAACCTGTATGCATACTATGACCTGAATAACAAAGAATGGAACGGTTATCAGTTCTCCATGAACTGGTTCAAGCCTTTCTACTTCTTCGACAACAAGAGCTTCCTGTCGTTCCAGGGTTACATCGACTACCAGTTCGGTGCTGACGAAGACAAGACTGCTTTCGTACCAACCACAACAAACGGTGGTAACGTGTTCTTCGGCCTGTACTGGCACTCAGATCGTTACGCTCTGGGCTATGGCCTGAAAGGCTTTAAAGACGTATACCTGCTTGAAGACGGTGCCGGTGCCCTGGCTCTGGAATCTACAGGTTGGTCTCACTACCTGAGCGCTACCTACAAGTTCTAATGGTAGATGGGGGTTATCCTCTAGGGTGACCCCCGTTTTTATTTTGCTCTGACTTAATCTTTACCTAAGCCTGAGCTATAGTGAGTTGGGTTCAATGAACCCGCAATATTAGCCGGAAGCTGGTTCAGCTTGTTTATGTAAAGGTTGACAGATTTCTCGCGTTAAAAGGGATTTTTCGCGGCAAGGCAAGGAACTCGAGTTCCCCCTTCCCGGTCTTCAAGGATTCAAGTCGTGATACTCGTTATCAAGGTTGAATACCCTACAAAGATGATTTGCAGTCAAATGCAGGCGTCGCCCGAAGGCCCGGCCATAACAATAACCACAAAAAGCCCCTCTGGCGCTGCCAAGACAGATTTTTAATCCTTTGATTTTATGTCTCGGAGAGCAATTATGAGCGATTTAAAACAAGCAGCACAGCGCGCCATCCAACTGATGGATCTGACCACCCTGAATGATGATGATACCGATCAGAAGGTGATCGAATTGTGTCATAAGGCCAACACTCCGGCCGGTCATACTGCTGCTATCTGTATCTATCCACGCTTTATTCCTATCGCGCGCAAGACTTTGGATGCCATGGGCGCCGATGATATCCGTATTGCCACAGTCACCAACTTCCCTCACGGCAATGATGACATCGCTATCGCCGTGCTGGAAACCCGTGCAGCAGTGGCTTACGGTGCCGACGAAGTGGATGTGGTATTCCCTTATCGTGCATTGATGGAAGGCAACGAAACAGTTGGTTTTGAGCTGGTCAAAGCCTGTAAAGAAGCCTGTGGTGACAATGTGCTTTTGAAAGTGATCATCGAATCCGGTGAACTGAAAGACCCGGCGCTTATTCGCAAGGCTTCCGAGTTGTCTATCGATGCTGGCGCTGACTTTATCAAGACCTCTACCGGTAAGGTACCTGTCAATGCCACTCTTGAAGCGGCTGAAATCATGCTGACCGTTATCAGTGAAAAGAACCCCGCAGTAGGCTTCAAGCCTGCCGGTGGTGTACGTGATGCCGCCCAAGCCGCTGAATTCCTCGGTACAGCCGAGCGTATTCTGGGCAATGACTGGGTTTCACCCCGTACTTTCCGTTTCGGTGCATCCAGCCTGCTGGCCAGTCTGCTGCACACGCTGGAATTGGCTGACGCTCCAGCACCGACTCAAGGTTACTAATCCCCGCTGATTGTGATCCAAGTCTATTTGGTGACGTCAAAACTTGGCTAGTATCTGTAATAAAGTTACTACATATTTGACGTCCAACCCCAATACTGTAACGGCTTTTATAGACAAGGTTGCAGTAGAAAGGAGGCAGTATTATGTTTCTGGCACAAGAGATAATTCGTAAAAAACGCGAAAAAATGGCGCTTTCCAAGGAGGAGATCCAGTTCTTTGTCAAAGGCATTACCGATAACAGCGTATCTGAAGGTCAGATAGCTGCATTCGGGATGGCGGTGTATTTTAACGACATGAGCATGGATGAGCGCATCGCACTGACTACGGCTATGCGTGATTCCGGCACAGTGCTCAATTGGGATAGCCTGCAGCTCGACGGCCCTGTCATAGACAAACACAGCACAGGTGGCGTGGGCGATGTTATCAGCCTGATGCTTGGCCCCATGGCGGCAGCCTGCGGCGGTTATGTTCCCATGATTTCCGGTCGTGGTCTGGGCCACACAGGTGGCACTCTGGATAAGTTTGACGCCATCCCCGGCTATCAGACTGAGCCCGACAGCGAACTATTCCGTAAGGTGGTTAAAGAGGTCGGTGTGGCCATTATCGGTCAAACCGGCGATCTGGTCCCTGCCGACAAGCGTTTCTATTCCATTCGTGACAACACGGCCACTGTCGAATCCATCCCGCTTATCACCGCCTCTATTCTGTCGAAGAAGCTGGCTTGTAGCCTGGATGCGCTGGCGATGGACGTCAAAGTGGGCAGCGGAGCCTTTATGCCGACTTATCAGGCATCCGAGGAACTGGCTCGTTCTATTGTTGCGGTTGCCAATGGTGCAGGTACCAAGACCACGGCTCTGCTGACAGATATGAACCAGGTGTTGGCCTCCTGCGCCGGGAACGCGGTCGAAGTGCTCGAGGCGGTGAACTTCCTTACCGGCAAATATCGTAATACGCGCCTCTACGAAGTCACCATGGGACTTTGCAGTGAGATGTTGCTGCTCGGTGGTCTTGCCGCTAATGAGGCCGAGGCCCGCAGTAAGCTCAACGCCGTGCTGGATAATGGCAAGGCCGCCGAGATCTTCGCCCGTATGGTTTCCGGACTGGGTGGCCCGGCCGATTTTGTCGAACATCCTGAAAAATACTTGCCCCAGGCCAAGATTATTCGTCCTGTATATGCCGAGCGTTCCGGTTTTGCTTACAGCATGGATACCCGTGAACTCGGCTTGGCTGTGGTCACTCTGGGTGGTGGTCGTCGTAAGCCAGGTGATGCCCTGGATTACAGCGTCGGCCTGACACAGGTTTGTGCCCTGGGACATGAAATCAATGCCGACAAGCCGCTGGCAATAGTGCATGCCCAGTCAGAAAGCGCCTTCGAAGAAGCCGCTGCCGCGGTGCGCAAAGCCATAGTCATTGGCGACAGCGCCCCTGAGAAAACACCGGAGATCTATCGCGCCATCCGCGCCGCCGATCTCCAGGAGAAGTAGTATGAAACGTACCATTATTTTAATGCTGGATTCCTTCGGCGTCGGTGCAGCCGGTGATGCGGTCAAGTTTGGTGACCTGGGTTCAGATACCTTTGGTCATATCGCCAAGGAGTGTGCCGAAGGGCGTGCCAATGATGGCCGTGAAGGGCCGTTGAAGTTACCCAACCTTAGCCGTCTGGGGCTGGCACATGCCGCCATGGAAAGCACTGGTCAGTTTGCCCCCGGGTTTGACGCCGATGTCGAGTTGATAGGCGCTTATGGCCATGCCGAAGAGCTGAGCTCAGGCAAGGATACCCCCAGTGGTCACTGGGAAATGGCCGGTGTTCCCGTGCTGTTTGATTGGGGCTATTTCAGCGACAAGCAAAACTCTTTCCCCAAAGAATTGACCGATAAGATCCTGGCGCGCGCCGGCCTTGGCGGTTTCCTCGGCAATTGTCACGCATCCGGTACTGCGATTCTGGAAGAATTGGGTGAAGAACATATGCGTTCCGGCCTGCCTATCTTCTACACTTCGGCCGACTCCGTGTTCCAGATTGCCTGCCATGAAGAAAGCTTCGGCCTGGAAAACCTCTACCGTTTGTGTGAAATCGCCCGTGAAGAGCTTGAGCCATATAATATTGGCCGAGTCATAGCGCGACCTTTTGTTGGCAGCGGCGCCGCCGATTTTGCCCGCACCGGCAATCGCCGTGACTACGCGGTAGAGCCACCGGCGAAAACTGTGCTGGATAAGCTGAAAGCCGCCGGCGGCCAAGTGGTCAGTGTCGGTAAAATTTCCGATATTTATGCCCATTGCGGTATCACCAGCAAGGTTAAGGCCTCGGGCCTGGAGGCTCTATTCGATGCTACACTGGAGCAGGTCAAGGCTGCCGGTGACAACACCATAGTCTTCACCAACTTCGTGGATTTCGATTCCCACTATGGCCACCGTCGTGATGTGGCAGGTTATGCCCGGGGACTGGAATACTTCGATGCAAGATTGCCTGAAATCCTGGCACTGCTGAATAAGGATGACTTGCTTATCCTGACCGCAGACCATGGTTGCGACCCTACTTGGGAAGGCACAGATCATACCCGCGAACATGTGCCGGTTCTGGCCTATGGCGCAGGTTTGAGTGCCGGCTCATTGGGACGTCGCAAGAGCTTTGCCGATATCGGCCAATCCATTGCCAGCTACTTCAAGCTGGAACCAATGGAATACGGCGAATCATTTATTCGCTGACAAGATATGGCTCCCTCGCCGGAGCCGTCTTTAATAAACAGACTTGAGTCTTTATAAAACTAACGGGGTTATTTCGATGGCAACACCACATATCAATGCAGTTGACGGCGCATTCGCTGAAACCGTACTTTTCCCTGGCGATCCACTGCGGGCCAAGTACATTGCCGAAACCTTCCTGGAAAACGTAGAGCAGGTTACCGACGTACGTAACATGCTCGGTTTCACAGGTACCTACAAAGGCAAGCGTATCTCTGTGATGGGTTCAGGCATGGGTATCCCTTCCTGCTCCATTTATGCTACAGAGCTTATCAAGGACTATGGTGTCAAGAACCTGATCCGTGTAGGCACCTGTGGTGCAATCAGTACTGACGTTAAAGTGCGCGATGTGATCATCGGCATGGGCGCCTGCACCGATTCTCAGGTGAACCGCCTGCGTTTCAAAGGTCAGGACTTTGCTGCCATCGCCAACTATGAGCTGATGAGTGCTGTAGTCGACTCAGCCAAGACTCACGGTACCAAAATTCGTGTAGGTAATGTGTTCTCTGCCGATCTCTTCTACACTCCGGATTCTGAAATGTTCGACGTGATGGAAAAGATGGGAGTACTGGGTGTGGAAATGGAAGCTGCCGGTCTCTACGGTGTTGCCCATGAATTCGGTGCCCGCGCTCTTTGCGTGGTAACTGTTTCCGACCATATCCGTACCGGTGAGAAGACCAGCTCTGATGAGCGTCAAACCACTTTCAACGATATGATCGTCATGACGCTGGATGCTGCGATTACCCTGTAATCCGGTAACCAACTGACATCATAAGGGCTCCCTCGGGAGCCCTTATTGTTTCTAAGCCTTTTCACTTATTCCTGGAGCGCGGCTCTGCAGCTGAAGCTGGCTCTCGGACTATTCGTTCTTTTTGTTTGCTTCTGCAGTTTGAGGCTCCCGTTTGGGGACAACTCCCGGCCAGGGACGTTTACCGCGGGGATCGTCCGCATCGACAGGATCCGGGATCAGGCTATCGTTGGCTTCGCTTTGGTCTCTTTGGTTACTTGGGTCAATTGGGGGCGCTGAAGTTTCAGCGCCTGTTTCTGTTTGGACCTTTTCCCCTGTTTTATTGCCAATCCCGGGTTCAGTGTTTACCTCTGAGTGCTCTGGCCTGGCAGCCTTTGTGGCCGAGGCTTTGGCGGGCTGTTCAGCCTGTTTGGGAGACGTATTGGTGTTGGATTCAGCGTCAAGCTCGGTCTGGGAACCGCCGGTATCCGGGGCTGAATCTTGGCTTTCGGTGGCATTAGGTTCAGTATCCGCAGCTTCCTTGGCGGTTGCTTTTTCCTGTTGTTTAAGCTTTTTACGCCTGCGCTTGACTCTGGTGCGGCGGCGGTCAAAGTCGGCGCGTTTGAACGACAAGGCCCGCGACAGCAACAGGCCGATAAAGCCCGCGACTATCAGCATCAGTTGCTGCTGCTCCATATTCAGCTCGTGGGCTTCTTTGATCTCATTGAAAAACAGCTTGGGATCCAGCCTGACTTCGACGAAGCCCAGGTTTTTACCTTGCTGGATCACCGGCTCGACATAAGGGGGATAGGGCGCCAGCAGATCATCCAGCTCCGGGGCGTCCGGCTCCAGTAACTCTGGGCTGACATCCTGGGCAAAGGATAGCCGCTGGCCATTCTCGCTGTAGATAGTCGCCGCCATCACCTTGGGATCTTCCACCAGGGCGCTGGCCAGCCACTGCAACTGCTCATCATTTTGCAGTTGCAACGCCGGTGCGGCACCATAGGCTGTTTGTTGCACCAATAATCTGGCCATCTTTTGGGTTTGGGTCTTCAGAAGCCGCTGCCCTTGTAGTAGGCTTGTCTGCCACAGCTGGACCAGGCCGACCAGCAGAGTGACGGCTATGGCGATCTGCAGCAGTCTGCTGATCTTCTGGCTTTTTTTAAGGCCCTTGAACAACAATACTTTGTCCCTTAATCAAATTCGGTGTTTCCCTAATCATAATGGATTATGGGTATGCCCGATAGCCGGAGAGCAGTGACCATGGAGTCAGTCTTACCTTTTCCCCTGTTGGCCAGTCAACGTCAGGATGGTGTCTATGTCTTGAGTCTGCAGCAGCATACTTGGCCGGCATTCAAGGAAGGGCAACATGCCCAAGGTGAGCGATTACGGCTGATCTTCAATGAAAAGGCTGCGGCTGCTGTTGCCGATTTGCTTCCCGAGTTGGCACCGAGGGCGGTGGCGATTTTGCAGCGCGAGCAATCCTTGTATGGGCTCGAGTTGCTGCTCGAGGTGGGCATCTGTCAAGCCATGCATAATCGTCTTGAGTCAATTGGCGAGCTGGATTACCTGTCCATTGCCGCGACAGCGAGTTTGCCGCAGCTTTCGACTCCGGGGCTGTTGGTGATGGATATGGACTCGACCGCCATTACTATTGAGTGTATCGATGAATTGGCGGCCGCCGCTGGCGTGGGCGCCGAGGTGGCACAAGTGACCGAACGGGCGATGCAGGGCGAATTGGATTTCGAGCAGAGCTTGCGCCAGAGGGTGGCCAAGCTCAAGGGCGCCGACCAGAGTATTATTGATGATCTCTGTGCCCGTTTACCTCTGAGTCCCGGGCTTGAGAGCATGATAGCCGAGCTCAAATCCCATGGCTGGCGCACTGTGGTAGCCTCAGGTGGTTTTACCCCTTTTGTCGGTCATCTGCAGCAGTTGCTTGGGTTGGATGCCGCCTTTGCCAATGAACTGGTAATAAGCGATGGCAAGTTGCTCGGCGAGGTTAGCGGCCAGGTAGTGGATGCCGCCTTCAAGGCTGATGTGGTGAAAACATGCGCCGAGCAGTGGCAGATAGCTGCCGGGCAAAGGCTGGCCATAGGCGATGGCGCCAACGACATCCCCATGGTGCAGGCGGCCGATTTTGGTATTGCCTATCATGCCAAACCTAAGCTGGCTGTGGCGGCTGCGGCCAGGATCAATAAGCTGGACCTGCAGGTATTACCTTTCTTGCTGCAAGGGCGCTGAAGCGTTAACAATTAGAATTAGAGTGATTGCTCTTGTTTTTGTGACCGGGATTCATTAGCTTTTGCTATAGAACCCGGTGACAACACACTCCATGGAAACAGTACAGCAATCAATCTTTCTGCCTTATCGAGATGGCGAACTGCATCTTCGCAAAATTTCTCCCGCAGCCGGTTTTCGGCATCAGATCCCGATTTTGATGTTGCATGGCGCCATGTCCAACGGCCGGGTGTTTTACAGCAGCAGAGGTCGAGGTCTGGCACCGTTTCTGGCCCAGGCGGGCTTTACCGTCTATGTAATGGACAGTGCAGGTCGCGGCCTCAGCACGCCTAAGTTGGCGCGAGGGTTTGAGCTTGGACAAGGCGAGGTCATCCGTGAACAACTGCCCCTGGTGCAGCAGTATCTGCTCGAGGCCGAATCTCTGGACAAACTGCATTGGTGTGCCCATTCCTGGGGCGGGGTGCTGATGGCCAGCGCCTTGGCCCGATTTTCTGAACTGCAAGCCTCGGTGGCATCACTGCTTACCTTTGGCAGCAAGCGCACCATAAGAGTCAGGTCATTGAAAAAGTGGCTGATGGTGGATCTGGTTTGGAACCGCCTGGCTCCCGGCATTGCCGCCGGTCACGGCTATCTCGCGGCTGACAAGTGGCGCATGGGCATGGATAACGAGAGTCGGGCTTCGCTACAGCAGAGCATAGATTGGGTACGCGGTGATTGGATAGATCATGACGATGGTTTCGACTATGGCCGGGCTGCCGCCAAAGCCACTTGGCCCAAGAGTTGGTTTATCGCCGGACAGAATGACACTGTGCTCGGTAACCCGGAAGATGTGCTGGATATGATGGCCGAATGCGGCTTGCAGAATAGCCGCTTTACCTTACTGTCACGGGAAAACGGCAATCGCCACGACTATGGTCATGCGGATATGCTGACTCATGTGGATGCACCAAACGATCATTTCAACAAGGTGCTCGCCTGGTATCAGGGTTTTGAGCTTTCCAGCGTCAGTGACTGAGCTTCTGGATTTAATTCCGGGTAGCGCAGCAAGACCTCGCTGGTGATTTCCAAAAACTCGCCAACGCCCACTACCCGCCACAGCATCTCTTCGAGCTTCTTGGCCTTGTGCTTGGCATGGACACCTATATATTCCAGCTCGCGGCGGATATAGCCCAGATCCGGTTTACCGGCGGCGCCGCGATAGACTTTCAAGGCCATAAAGCTGCCGAGCGACTGTGCCTGACGGATAAAATCCACTTGGGCCTGACGCTCCACCAGTTCATGGCGGGCGGTGCAGCGCAGCCGCAACTGGCCGCTGGATTGGCGCACCAACTGCACAAAGACTTCGAAGCTGTCCATGGTCATCTGCGGCTTCATCGCCCGTATCGGGCCGATAAAGTCGCGCTTCAGCCGGCCGTCTTGCAGTAAAGGTTCGAGATTGAACTGCAACTGCTCAGCGCTGCTGTTGGCGAACAAGTCGCTGACGGCATCCGGCTCTACGCCGACCCCCAGCGCCGATAAACGGAAAGACTTGACGGTTTTTTCCACAAGGAAAGGCACTGAATGCAGTTTGCGCATCAAGAGATTTTTCATCGCTTCGGCCAGTTCTTTGACCTCAGAGTTATCCTCTGTCAGTTGCTGCAATTTCTCGCGGTTTTGCTCTATCAGGCGATGTAAAAACTCCACGCCCGGATGAGGCGTGTGGCCCATAACTGCCGCCAGATGCAGGGTGACACCGTTTTTACGGCTGCGCACCAATCGATAGGGCAGCGCCTGAAGTTTTGCCTTGGGCGCCAGCTCCTGCAGTTTGGGAAAGCTCAGCAGCAGCGGCTCCTTGGGGTTGAGAGTCGCGTTCTCATCCAGGTTCAGCTGCAGGCCACGACTGGAAATATCATGGGTGATCCCTGTGTATTGCTGTTTACCCTGACTGATGTTGACCAGGGTCTTGAAGGAGAATCTGGCTTCCTGGCGCCGCTCGCTGAAATACATGGACACCAATCGGATACTGTTGCTGGTGATTTTGGCTTGGCCGAAACGCTTGAGCTCATTGGCGTCCATCTTGAATGGCCAGCGACGATACTCTTCGGCGGCCTGTTCGTCGGTCACATCCATCAACTGTAATATGTGGCTGTATTTGCTCAGCTGCTGCTCAGTCAGTGCCGAGTAGTTGCTGTCATCGCCCGGGAGCATGGAGGCCTTGTAGGAACCCCGGTGGTCTATGGCATCCAGGCTCACCTGGATAACCTTCCAACTGCCCTTGGTGGCACCAAAGCCGAGAAACAGAGGTTGTAGGCGGCTTTTTTTCAGCTCGCTGAGGCTGGCAGAGTAGAAGTAGAGTTGACCACGGGCGTTATAGGTAAAGCTGAACAGTAATCTGTGGTCGGCGTTGTCCGGCTCGGCGAGCATGGCCGCCAGTCTCTGCTTGCTCAGCAGTCCCGGCAATTGGTTAATATCGGCTTCATCGAGGAAATCGTGCAGCAGTGCCTGATTGTCCCGGCTAAGCAGCAGAGCACCAATAGCAGGCTTGCCTTGGCTGTCCTGTTCGATAAACAGTGGCAGATGCGGCAGATGGGCTAAGTAGTGGCGCTCGAACCCCATCCCCGTGGCGGTTACCAGCACATCGTTGACATCCACCTTATAGCGGAACTTATAACCGCGAATGAGGCTGGCGAGCATTTCGGCCAACTGTTCGCTGCCGCCGATGCGCTTGAGCCGCATCCAACAGGTGTCCTGCTCTGTCTGAGCATCGACTATCTGGTAGTCGACCCCGAGTTGCAGATCCCGGTAATAGTATTCATCGCTGAGATCCAGCAGCTTGACCCGCAGCGGCCGGTTGAGATCGAAGTTGTGTCTGGCGGGCAGGCGCACTCTGGCGCCACCGACGGAGAGATCCGCGGTATTGCCGCGCACCTCCTCTCTGCCGGGTTGGGAAACAGCTATCTTGATGCTGTAGTTCATCCGCTCTTCACTGCGGTTGAAGTAGCGCCCCAGCACAATCCCGGGTACCAGATAGGGATTCCCCAGTCCTTCCTGATTGCGGGGCGTTTGCTGCAGCTTTTGGCGACGCTGGCGATGCGCCTCCATCACCTGCTCGTACACTCCCATGGTGTACTGGTTGCGGTACAGTGCCAGTGCGGCATCAAAGGCCTCTTTGGCCGGATCATCGAGGAAGTGGCGTTGGTCGGCGAAGCGATACTCCTGGCAGGGCAGTTCCGACTTGTCTCTGAGGTCAATGATCCTCAGGCAGGGGGAAGCCAGGCGCTGGATTTCCATCTTTAACAGAAAGCGGGTCGAGTTGGACTCTTCGGCGGTGAGCTGCAAGAAGATCTCACTGAAGTCCGGCTCCATCATCAGGGGCTTGAGTTGTTCAATCAGGGCGCTGTGGTGATCTGGGCTCATGGACTCGCTCTTTAAAGGGTGCTTATTCTTGTGCTGACTGTTAGTCTTATGTCGGCCCGGCTTTGGGAAGCTTGAACCCAATTCGGGACTATCATGCTGAAAGTATCACTTTGAAAGTGCAATTATTTTAATTAACTATTACAGATTTTACACAAGTTTGAACCCAGATGGCGAAGAATAAAACAGCATACGTGTGCAACGAATGTGGCCAGGACTTTCCCCGCTGGCAGGGGCAGTGCAGTGCCTGTCATGAATGGAATACCATTACCGAAGTCCGGCTGGGGGCGGCCACGCCATCCCGGGGCGGTCAGTTCAGCGGTTATGCCGGCGCCGGTGCCAGTGAGATCCAGACGCTGGATCAGATAGATCTCAACGAAGTGCCAAGGATCCCCAGCAGCTTTATCGAATTTGACCGAGTGCTCGGTGGCGGCATAGTCGCCGGCAGTGCCATCCTGATTGGCGGGCATCCGGGCGCAGGCAAGAGTACCTTGCTGCTGCAGACTTTGTGTCAGTTGGCCGAGACCATGCCGGCTCTCTATGTGACCGGCGAGGAATCTTTGCAGCAAGTGGCGATGCGAGCCCATCGTTTGGGCCTGCCCACCGGGCGTTTGAAGATGTTGTCCGAAACCAGTGTCGAGACCATCTGCACTGTGGCACTGCGGGAGAAGCCCAAGGTCATAGTAATAGACTCGATTCAGGTGATGCATATCAGCGATGTGCAGTCCTCCCCCGGCAGTGTGGCCCAGGTTCGTGAGTCGGCCGCCTTTCTGACCCGTTTTGCCAAGCAAAACGGTATCGCCATCATCATGGTCGGCCATGTTACCAAAGACGGCTCTCTGGCCGGCCCCAAGGTGTTGGAGCACTGCATAGATTGCTCTGTGATGTTTGAAGGGGACAGCGATAGCCGCTACCGTACCCTGCGCTCGCACAAGAACCGCTTCGGCGCGATCAATGAACTGGGGGTATTCGCCATGACGGAGCGGGGGCTTAAGGAAGTGGCCAATCCGTCGGCGATATTTCTGTCTCGCGCCGATGAAGCTGCCTCCGGCTCGTTGGTGATGGTGGTTTGGGAGGGCACCCGGCCTCTGTTGGTGGAACTGCAGGTGTTGGTAGACAGCTCGGCACTGTCGCATCCGCGGCGGGTCGCAGTGGGGATGGATGCCAACCGTTTGGCTATGTTGCTGGCGGTAATGCATCGTCATGGCGGATTACAGATGTCGGATCAGGACGTGTTTGTCAACGTGGTCGGTGGTGTCAAGGTGACAGAAACCAGCGCCGATTTGACTCTGCTGCTGGCCATGGTTTCCAGTTTCCGCGGTGATATTCTGCCCAGGGATCTGGTGGTGTTCGGCGAAGTGGGCCTTTCCGGCGAGATACGTCCCGTGCCCAATGGCCAGGAGCGTTTGGTCGAAGCTGCCAAGCACGGCTTTACCCGGGCGATAGTGCCCAAGGCCAATATGCCGAAAAAGCCGCCTCAGGGGATGCAGGTGATAGGGGTGAGCAAACTCAGCGAGGCGCTCGGGGCTTTATGATTGCTATATGAGCGCTATGTGAGTGCTATGTGAGTCATAGCCCGGCAAACAGGGCTATTGCGGCCCTGTAAACTGCGAAGCAGGAGCCGCCTCAGCTGCTCTGTTCATGTTCGGCGATAAACTGCTCCAACTCCCGGTGCAGCAGTGAGGCATCGCCAAGATTCAACTCCAACAGCCTTCTTAAGTGACTGATGCTCTCGACATCGATGAGGGCACACTTGAGACCCAGAAGGCCGTTGCGGCGATGCACAACTTCGGCCTCCATACAGAGTTGCACCTCGGACTGAGGCAGGCGAAAACTCAGCTCCAGCACGCCTTCGGGAGCGAAATCGGCAGGTTCTTCTACCATGGCGCCGTTGAGACAGAGATCCAGCAAGTGGGTGCCCCATATCTTGTCACCGCAGCTCAACTGGGCATCTATGGTAAACAGGATCCGTGAAAACTTGCGCTTTTCGTCCATATTCAGTCCTTTAATTCTTGGTCTGTCCTTATTGTAGCCACATAAGAAGCGCTTGGCACCGAACTCAGGTCAAATATCTATCCGCTACAGACAAAATATGAAAAATTGTGAATAATGGCGTCTACCCCAGCCGGTTGGAATACAAGCATGGCATACCGCATATTGATAGTGGACGATGAGGCTATCATTCGGACTCGTTTGAAAGGCTATTTTGAAAAAGATGGTTACCAGGTAATGGAAGCCGCAGACGGTGAGCAGATGTGGCAGCAACTGCAGCAACAGCATGTGGATCTGGTGATGCTGGATATCAATATGCCGGGGGACGATGGCCTGATGCTGACCCGTGAGCTGCGCGGCCGCTCAGATGTGGGCATTATTCTAGTAACCGGCCGGGATGAGGCGATAGATAAGATAGTGGGCCTGGAGATGGGCGCCGATGATTATGTCACCAAGCCGTTTGAGTTTCGCGAGCTCAGGGTCAGGGTCAAAAACCTGCTCTGGCGCATCTCTCTGGTGAAAAAGGCCCAGCAGCAAACGGCCGAACAATTGTCGCGCTCGGAAGATAATCTCTATTTCGAGGGCTATCATCTGCAGCTCAATAGTCGCCGTTTGAGCTTGGATGGGCAGGCTATCAAGTTGACCAAGGCGGAGTTTGAACTCTTGGTGGCCTTTGCCCTGCATCCGCAGCAGGTACTCTCGAGAGAGCGCTTGATGCAGCAAACCAGCCACAGGGATCAGGATGTCAACGACCGCACCATAGATGTGATTATTCGGCGCTTGCGCAGCAAACTGAGCCCTGAGTTGTTTGTCACTGTGCATGGCGAGGGCTATCTGTTTGCCGCCGATGTCAGCGACTGAGCTCTGAGCCCTTGGCTTCCACCCTGTATATGGGGTAGAAGTCTGCCGGTGCCAAACTGTCATCCAGTTGCATGCTTTTGAGGTTATCCGGGCGCAACTGCAAAATTGCCGGACCTATATCACCAAACGCCTTTTCCCCCTGCAACAGCCTGACGGCGAGATCGACCGCCAGCCGCCCCTGCAGTACCACTCTGTCATCATTGGCATAAGCAACCTTGTTGCGCTTGAGGGCGCGCAGTACATCCGGCGATAGATAGCTGCTCACCAGCGCCATTTTGTTGGTCAGGTTTCTCTGCCTGAGAGTGCCCATGGCGGCTTCAATGGCGACGGCACTGCCGAGCAAGGCTTGCGGCAGTGGCTGCTCATTTTGATTGAGCAACAGATTGAGCTGATCCCGGTAGAGATTACGGTTGTTGTCGGCATGCATCACGGCCACTATCTCCACCTGGCTGTCTTGCAGTGCTTGTCTGACACCTTTTTCCACCAGGTCGGTTCCGCCACGGCCTTCGGGGCCCGCCAGCATCGCCAGGCGTTTGTACGGGGTAGATGCGAGAAACTCACCGGTCAGATAACCCATCTGATACCAGTTGACTCCTATATGGGTTCGTACCCGGTTGTCTACCAACTGGTTCACCAGCGCCAACACCGGCTTGGTCAGTTCCAGCGCCTGGCCCTCGAGCAGGTGTGGGCTGACGGCGCCGAGCAAAATCGCATCGGCATCACCATCGAGGCAGGATTTGAGTTGCGCCAACTGGGTCTGGTTGTTGCCATAGCCGCCGGCTTCATGGAGTTCCAGCCCAAGACCCAAGGCTTGGCTCTGTTTGGCCAAGCCATAATCAATCCCTATCCAATAGGCGTCTTTAAGATGTGGCACCAAAGCGCACAGCTTCCAGGGCTTGTTGGCCTTGGTGAGCGGAGTGTGGGTCAGAGGGCTGGCCTGCTGGATTGCTTCGTTGTAAGGACTGCGCTGCTCAAGCTCCCAGGTTTCATTGGCCAGCGCGGCAGGGGTAAACATCAGCAGAGCCAATAACCACAGCAGCAGAGGTCTTTTGGTTGTCGGCAACAAAGACTCGAACTTGGCGGCAAATTGGCTCATGGGGAAGGTCCTGATATATGATGCCAGTATTCTACCATAGCATTCCTGCTGAATGTTTGAGTGGGTTAATGCCTATGCGGACCGGTATCAACAAGGATAACAAGTGAGACCTTTATCTTCATGGCTGAGCAGCCTGACCGGCCGTCTGATGCTGGCGTTCTGTTTGCTGGCGCTGCTGCTGTTATTACTGGTGACTCTGGGCAACTTGAGCCTTTACTGGGTCAAGGGCGCCGACAGTTTTCTTTATGAGAAGGCCTTGCCCGCATCAGAAGCCGCGCGGCAGCTATCGCAATCGGCCACCTCGCTGGCGGAGAATGCCCAGCGCCTGGGCACAGTTGCCGATGAAAAGCAGCGTCAATATTTGGGGCGTCGTCTGTCTCTTGAGAGCAATCGCATGTTGGCGGCGATTGCGACCCTGGAGCAGTTGGCGGTGCCGGATTCGGCCAATCTGAAACAGGCCGCGGCCACCATTATCGCCGAGCTGACCTTACTCGGCGAGCAGACGGGGGAGCGGCTTGAGCGTACCCAAGCACTGAAACAGAAAGGACTTTTATTGATACAGGCTTCCAAGCAGGCCGACAATCTGCTGCGCTCAGAGTTGGCGGTGTTGGACTCAGTCATTATTGCCAAGCTGAGCCAGATCCCGGGGGCGGCGGCAGTGGATGACATTATAGAGCTGGATCTCAGCAGCGCCGAGCAGCTCAACCGCGCCCTGAAACTGACTCATAAGATAGCCTTGCTCGGGCAGATATTTGCAGCGGCCGATGCGCCGCAAGACTTGGTCGGTGCCATCAATCAGGCGCCGTTGACCGATGATGCCCTGTCCCCGGGATTGCTCAAGCGCATTCCCGTGGCCGATTTGGTTCGGGACCCCGGTAGAGCCGAGGCGCTCGAGGCCGAATTTGCCCGTCTTGACCAGGTGACTGCCGGCCAACAATTGGCCGAATCTATATGGCAGTTGCAGCAGCAACTGGAGCAAAGGCAACTGGTGATTTCGGACAACCTCAAATCGATGGAGCAAACCGTGGATGCTGCGCTCGAGGGTCAACAGCAACAGCTGAATTTGGCCAGACGCGACTTTTTGGGGCAGCTCAATTGGGCCAGCGCCGGGCTCTGGGGAACAGGCGCCTTGATGTTACTGCTGATCCTGTTTGTCAGTTGGCAGGTTATCTATAAGGGTATCGCCCGGCGTTTGAGCGATGCTACCCAGGCGCTGAGTCGCCTGAGTCTTGGCGATACCGATGTCAGCATACGCTCCTACGGCGATGATGAACTTACCGCCATGGCCTCGGCGCTGGAAGCCTTCAAACAGAAAACGGCCCACAATCAAAAATTGCAGCAGGATCTGCAGCGCACCGCGGCCGAGTTGACCGAGCATAAGCTGGCGCTGGAGCTGAAGGTGGCCGAGCGAACCCGCGAGCTCGCCCAGACCAACGCCCAACTGGAAGAGGCCAGTCAGGCCAAGTCGCTGTTTTTGGCTACCATGAGCCACGAAATACGCACGCCCCTTAACGGTTTGCTCGGCACGCTGAGTCTGCTGGGGCAGGCGGAGTTACCCGCCAAGGCGCGGCAGATGCTGGCACTGTCCCAGTACAGTGGTACTCAACTGCAAACCGTGCTCAATGACATTCTCGACTTCTCACGTCTGGAGCAGGGCAGGCTGCTCAATGAGCCAAGGGCCGTGGAGTTGCCGGCGCTGCTCAACGAAGTGACCGCCATCATGTTGGCCGGTGCCAATCTTGCCGGGCTCGAACTCAGGCTGTTAAAGCCGGAATTGCCCGAATGGGTCTGGCTCGATGGGCCCAAGCTCAGACAGGTGCTGTTTAACCTTCTGGGCAATGCCATCAAGTTTACCGCCAAGGGTAGTGTGACTCTGGAGGTCAGTATTGAAGATGCGCGCCTGTGCTTCAGCGTAACCGACACAGGTATCGGCATCCGCCCCGAGGCCATGGTGCATCTGTTTACTCCCTATGCTACAGAGGCGACCCATGCCAGTGCCAGGGGAACCGGACTTGGGCTGAGTATCAGCCGCGACCTGGTGCAGTTGATGAATGGCAGTGAGAGCGGGGATGCTCCCGCCATAGAAGTTATCAGTACGCCGGGGCAGGGCAGCCGTTTCAGTT
The DNA here is from genome assembly GCF_047314585.1 of Shewanella sp. BJSY2023SW005. Taxonomy (NCBI): domain Bacteria; kingdom Pseudomonadati; phylum Pseudomonadota; class Gammaproteobacteria; order Alteromonadales; family Shewanellaceae; genus Shewanella; species Shewanella sp. BJSY2023SW005. Next base: position 63,322 of record NZ_JBKORJ010000025.1, on the reverse strand, counting down.
TCAGTGTGCCGCTTCAGCCCTGTGAGCAGGGGGAGCAACAATCGAGTAGCTTGCCACTGAGTGAAATCGCCAAGCGGGTGCTGCTGGTGGAAGATAACAGGGTTAATGCCTTGGTGGCTCAGGGCTTTTTGGCGCATCTTGGGCATGAGTCACTCTTGTGTGTCAGTTTGGCCGAGGCACGGAATGTGTTACTTGATAACACGTCAGGCCCATTCGATGCCGTGATGCTGGATTTACAGCTGAGTGACGGCTCCGGCAGTGAGCTGTTACCTGAGCTCAGGCAACAGCTGGGCCCCAAGGTGCCGATTGCCGCCTTTACCGCACAGTTGCAGACTCAGGATATGGCCGATTACCAGGCTATGGGCTTTGATATAGTCCTGGGTAAGCCCTTGGGATTACAGGCTCTGGCCAACTGGCTCGGGGTTGTCTCCGGCTCGAATCAGAGTGATGAGCGCCATAAGGAAGAGGATACTCAAGCGCTGGGCCTTAAATCCCTGAATACGGACAACACCCAATGGCTGGCGCTGGAGCAACTTGAACAGGACTTGCAGGTGCTCGGCAAGGCCACTTTGCTGGAGATGCGGCAGCAGTTTGTGGACAGCTGTGACGCGCAGCTGCAAGCTTTACAGGCGGCAGATGGGCAACGGGATATCCAGGCTGCCAAGCTGCATGCACTCAAGGGCAGCAGCGGTAATATGGGGCTTGAAGCGCTGCACTTGCGCTGCGCCGCACTGGAGCAGGCCATCAAGACTGGCAAACCTTTGCGCGACGAGGAACTTACCGAGCTGACAGATTGCGTAGCGGCATCATTGCAGGCGCTCGATAACTGGCTTGAGCAGCAATCAGACTAAGACGCTTTCTTACATGGGGTTTAAGCACTGAAGACAGGAAGCGCAGCATTTACCGGCTGCCGAAGATATAGAAAGGGCACCGCTCGATACTCGAGTTGGCGCCCTTTGCCCCTTTGAACCTTTGATTAGGGGGGGGGCTGTGTTACGTTTGATTCAGGCAAGTACTTGTTAGCTCTTGTCTAAATCGCCTCGCTCAGTGCGCTGCGGCGCCTTTCAGCCATTCGGCATCACTTTGAACAAAGGCCAGGGTCAGACGCGCGAGCGCGGCATAAAAACCGCCGCGATCGCATTCGGTCACCCGCTGACAAAATGGTTCCAGCCAACTGAGCAGGCACTCTTGCAGAAACTCTTGCTGCGTTGATGCCGAGGCGTTCAGACACAGATGAGCCTGATAGGCCAGAATCACCGCCAGGTGGTCGGCGGGCTCGGGGAAGTCACCGCTCAGCTGCAGTTGACTTCGCTGCAAAAAGGCCAGCATCTGTTGATGCTGCTCACCGAACAGGGTGACATCTTCATCCGCTTGCAGATAGAGGCCGGCATAGGGCGAAGCACTCTGTTTACTGCCCACCAGAAACAGCCCGCAAAAGTCTGCCGCCAGCTCCAGCAGCGCCTTGTCTCTGTCCTGCATCCAGGCAATGGATTGCAGTTTTTGCTCCATCAGCTTAGCTTCTTGCTTGAGGGCGGGATCGCTGCTCAGCTGTTGCCAAAAGGCCTTGCTCTCCGGCGCCGTCAGTTGACTCAGGCGCTCGGCATTCAACTCGCGGGCGAACAGGCCCGAGAGGAAGTTGTACAGCATGGCTCTGCCTTGATTTAACTGTTCCATTGGCTTACCTCAGTTATCTGCGAACCTTAGGTTAGATTTTTATCTCAATCGGCCCATCGAAGGAGGATACCTTGGGCGCCTTGCCGGTGAATTTTTCAAATTCCACTTGGCAAGTGTAGGCCGAGCAGGCCTGCGCCAGCTTGGAGGTACCTATATCCTGAGTCAGGGTATTGGGGTCACCATAGCTGCACAGGGCACCGATTTCGGCGCCGCCTTCGACGCTGCCATCCTTACCGACCGGGCCATACCAGGCGCCTTCATGGATCCGGATAACCCCTTTGGGGAAACGGCCCGAGACGACGGCACCGGCCAGTAGTTGGCCACGGTCGTTGAACACCCGCACCAGATCGCCGTCTTTGATACCGCGGGCTCTGGCATCTTCAGGGTTAATATAAACCGGCTCACGCCCTTGCACTGTATAGGTTTCGCGATATTCCTTGGACTCACACATCTGTGAGTGCAGGCGCTTGTCCGGGTGGCAGGACTGCAGCCAAACCGGGAACTTATCGCTGCCTGGACCGCCATGGCTGCGCTCGGATTTTTCCATCCACACTGGGTGGCCAGGGCAGTCATCATAACCGAACTGGGCAATCTTACGGCTGAAGATTTCAATCAGGCCGGAAGGAGTACCCAAGGGGTTGATCTCAGGATCCTCGCGGAAGTCGGCGTGTCTGACCCAGTTTTGCCCTTCACCGAAGTGCACATAACCCTGCTTCCAGAACTCGTTGAAGTCCGGCATGGCAAACTTGCCCTGGTTGGCGGCCTTACACTCGTTGTAGAGTTTTTCCAGCCATTCCATTTCGGTTAGCCCGCGGGTGTATTCCTTCTCTTTGCCGAGTATTTTGGCAAAGCGGGTGAATATCTCAAAGTCAGACAGACTTTCAAACAGCGGCTCAACCATCTTGTGCATCGCCAGAATACCGCGGCCGGCGTAGGCACCGTAGACATCGATATCGTTGCGCTCCATGGTGGTACAGGCGGGCAAGACTATGTCTGAGAAGCGGCAGGTGGCGGTCCAGTTCACATCTATGGAGATCACGCATTCCAGCTTGCGGAATGCCTGCTTCATACGGTTTCTGTCCTGATGGTGGTTCCAGGGGTTGTTGCCCGAGAATACCATCATGCGGATATCCGGATAGGTAACCTTGCTGCCGTTGGCATCAATAGTCTTGCCGGGTTCCAAAATGGCATCTATCCAGCGGGCGACCGGAATAGTGCTGCTGGCGCCCTTGAAGTCGTTGTTGTCGAACAGTGGCTTTTGGCCTTCGTCCAGGTTGCGCGGGAAGGCGCCCGGTGCTGCGGCACCTGTGGCGGGTACCCCAATACCTGAATAGTGGTGGCCATAGCTGATACCACCGCCAGGCAGGCCTATCTGGCCTATCATGGTGGCCAGTACCGCCGCCATCCAGTAAGGCTGCTCTCCGTGTTGCTGACGCTGAATACACCAGCCCATCATGATCTGGGTACGGCCCTTGGTCAGGGTGCGGGCCAGATCGCGGATGACTTCAGCCTTGACGCCACAGATGGCTTCGGCCCATTCCGGAGTCTTGGCGATGCCGTCTTTGTCACCCAGGAGGTAGGGCAGGAACTCTTCAAAGCCCAGGCTATAGCCTTCGATAAACTTGGCATCGTGCAGCTTGGCTGTGTACATCTCATGGGCGATACCCAACATCAAGGCCACGTCTGTTTGTGGGTTGACATACAGCTGCTCACAACCCAGATAGGCCTGAGTCTTGGTTTCGACCGGATCTATGCTGATCACCCGGATCTTACCGGCTTTGACCTTTTCCTTGAGCTGCGCCAGATAGGCGAAGGACTCGTGGGTTTCGGCGTTCCAGCCCACCTGCAGGTTTTTGTAAGGATCGTTGGACCAGAGCACTATGGTATCGCTGTGCTCGAGGATCAGCGGCCAGGAGGTGCCTTGAGCGTACACTTCGGTAGAGCCCAGCACATAAGGCATAATTGTTTGCCCGGCGCCGGTGGAGTAGTCGCCCACTTTCTTGACGAAGTTGCCGTGCATGGCGATGGCGCGCTGCATATGGCTGGTGCTCGAGTGCAGCTGTCCGGTGGCACGCCAACCGGTTTGTCCGGCGTGCAGGCCAGATGGTCCGTATTGGGTTTGAATGATATCCAGCGACTCTTTGAACAGAGTCAAGGCCTTGTCCCAGGTGACACGAACGAAACGGAAGTCGCCGCGTTCATGGGTATTGCTCTTGTGTCCCTTGAGCAGGAAATCAAGCCGCACCATGGGATAACGGATCCGCGATGGGTTATAGACCAGGCCACGGATGCCGCGGATCATGTCGGTGGGATACTTGTCGTATTCCAGTGGTTTGACTTCGGCGATAACCCCGTTGCGGCGCTTGATACGAAATGCGCCGAAGTGGGAGCCTGTGGTCAGCCAGGCGTCACTGTCATCCATCCCCTTGGCCAGCGCCGACAGGGGAGCGAGTACCGAACTGCTTCCGGCAACCACAACGGAAGTGGAGGCCAGGCCTTTTAAAAAGTCTCTTCTGTTCATAACGCCAACCTCTTAGTGCTCTTCTTTGCTGAAGGTGGAAGAATGTTGTTGCAGGTATTTCTGCACCAGTGCCTGAGTGTCCTGATCCATGTTGACGAAGGCCAACATCCCCTGGAACATGCCCGGCCAGGTGTTGGCATCGAAGTGATGCTCATCGGGCTGGGTGTGGCAGACACTGCAGCTTGAGGCATAAGTGCTGCGGGCATAACCCCAGAGCGGTGCAAGTTCGGTCAGCAGATAATCGCTGTCGGTCCAGATCTCGGCTTCCACACGCTGCCACTTGAGGCCAGTCATGGGATCTTCTTTCTCTTCAAAGGTCTTGATCACCCCGTCGGTTTCGGCAGCGGCCTTGGTCAACTGAGCCGAGAGGATATTGATACCGAAGTCCATGTAGATCACCCGGCCGGCACCTATCTTCTTACGCCAGCCATCGATGGCGATTTTGACCCGTTTGCCCTTGAGCTCCAGCACCTTGATTTCGGTGGCCACGTTCAGAGTACCGGCTTCTTCCGCGCTCTTGTCATCCAGGTACAGAGGCTTGGTCAAGGCGCTGAAATATTTGCCGCCCTGTTGCAGTGAGGTTTCACCCGAACCCACTTCGGCAATCAGTTCCGGGGCTCTGGCTGTGCCCATATCGGGCAGCTTGTGAGCTATGCCCTTGTGGCAATCGATGCAGGACTGATCTTTCTCGGCCGCCTGTTTCATCTGTTTTTGCGCCAGGGCTGACATCTCGTCCCATTTCATTGACTTGTAGTCATGGCAGTTTTTACAGGCCTGGGAGTTGTCACGGGCAAAGCGTTTCCATTCACGGCTGGCCATTTCCAGACGCTTGGCTTCAAATTTTTCCGGAGTGTTGACCGTTTGGAACAGCCAGCCCCAGACATCGTGAGATGCTTCCATCTTACGGGCTATCTTGCGGCTCCAGTCGTGGGGCACGTGGCAATCAGGGCAGGTTGCCCGCACGCCGGAGTGATTTGACCAATGCACAGTTTGCTGCAGCTCTTGATAGGGATTGCTCTCCATCGAGTGGCAGCTGATACAGAAGGCCTCAGTATTGGTGGCTTCCAGCGCCGTGTTGAAGCCGCCCCAGAAAACAATGCCCATGATAAAGGCCGACAGGCTGATGGCGCCCAGGCTCAGGTACTTGGTTGGGCGGTTGAGAGTACGCCAGATTGCTATTAACCGTTTCATCTATTCAATCCTCTCTTGTATCAGTGACTGGCGACGCCGCCGAGGGCCAGCATGATCCAGATGATCAGGCCATAGAGGCTGATACCTGTGATGGTCAGGGCCGGAAACAGCATGAAAATAATCAGGCCGTGGGCCATAAGTTCCTGTTTTTTGCTTGATGTGGACTCAGACATAGTGATTGCTCCAACGCAGCAGGGTTTGCTTGATGGGGCCACTATAGGGAAAGGATGTGAATGGCGATTGCGCTGCCAATGAATGGGATTTGAGTAAATATGAAAAGTTATGAACAACTGCATATTCAGGATGAGCCACAGATCCCGAAATCTTTTTAGCCGGGGGCGCCAATTTGCAGTATTATCCGCGACCAACAAAGGCTGCGTTGGACATCGGTTGACGATATTCCTTGGTGCCCACCACCTGCAGGTCACGTTTTATTGTGGATCTCTCACCCGCCCAGCGGGGCTCTCACCTGCCGTAGCCGGCGTCATCTGACCCGAACAAAGAGATCAAAAAGGTAGAATAATTATGATGTCTTCAAAGACAAGTACCGCTGTACCTACTACATCATCATGGCTGGAACGCTTCTTCAATATCAGCGCTCGTGGCAGCACAGTCCGCCAGGAAGTGATCGCCGGTTTGACCACGTTTCTTGCCATGGTTTACTCAGTTATCGTTGTACCCTCCATGCTGGGAAAGGCCGGGTTTGATCCCGGCTCCGTGTTTATTGCCACCTGTCTGATTGCCGCCTTCGGCTCATTGCTGATGGGCCTGTGGGCCAATCTGCCGATGGCAATAGGCTGTGCCATCTCACTGACTGCATTTACCGCCTTCAGTCTGGTGCTGGGGCAGGGAATGAGCCTGCCTGTCACCCTGGGGGCGATTTTCCTTATGGGTATCGTCTTTACCCTGGTGAGCGTTACCGGCATTCGCCAGTGGGTGCTTGCTAACCTGCCCAAAGGGATTGCCCATGGCACAGGGATAGGTATCGGCCTGTTTCTGCTGCTGATTGCCACTAACAGTGTGCAACTGATTGTGGCCAATGATGCCGGTTTACCGGTCAAGCTGGGCGATATCCACAGCCTGCCGGTGATCGCCACTGTCGTGGGGTTGGCTGCCACTATCGGACTCGAGCGTCGCCGGGTACCTGGCGGCATTTTGTTGGTGATCATCGCTCTGTCAGTGTTTGGTTTGCTGTTTGACCCCAATGTGGAGTTCAAAGGCGTGTTTGCGGTACCCGACTTGGGCGCAGAAGGCTCTTTGATTGGCCAACTGGATATCATGGGCGCCCTTAACCCTGTGGTGCTGCCGATAGTGCTGGCGCTAGTGATGACTGCCATCTTCGATGCCACAGGCACCATACGAGCCGTGGCCGGACAAGCTAATTTGCTGGACAAGAATGACAACATCATAGGTGGCGGCAAGGCGCTGACCTCGGATTCTGTCAGTTCTATCTTCGCCGGTCTGGTGGGCGGCGCGCCTGCCGCCGTTTACATTGAATCGGCCGCCGGTACTGCCGCAGGCGGAAAAACAGGGCTGACCGCCACTGTGGTGGGTGTGCTGTTCCTGCTGATGATCTTCCTGGCCCCCCTGTCTTATTTGGTGCCTGCCTACGCCACTGCGCCTGCGCTCATGTATGTGGGACTGCTGATGTTGTCCAATGTCACCAAGCTGGACTTCGATGACAAGGTGGATGCCATGGCGGGACTGACCTGCGCGGTATTCATCATACTCTCCTGCAACATAGTCACAGGCATTATGCTGGGGTTTGCGACCCTGGTTATCGGCCGTATCTGCAGCGGTGAGTGGCGCAAGCTCAAGCCAGGTGTGTTGGTTATCACTATAGGCCTGGTGGTGTTCTATATGGGCGGCTGGGCCATTTAACCCTTAGACCCTTATGGCTGGTGGCGGAAACTATCCCCCGCTAGAGTAAGCTTAATCGACTTAAACAAAGACCCCAGCCTAGGCTGGGGTCTTTGTTGTGAGCGCAGAGTCTTTCACTCCCGGGGCATACTTTGAGGATAATGGCTAAGCCGTCCTTGATAACTTGTCCGATACCGCCTGTTAGCTGCAGGCAAGCCCGTCGGCGCCGTATTTGATCATCCCTGAGCTGGAAACGGTCACACTTCTTGAGCCGCTGGCCTGTTTGGCCGGGCAATAGATAAAGGTCACTTCACCTGTGGTGTTGCTGAGGCCATCGGGACGAAAACCCACATTACTGCCTTTGATGGCGTCTTTACTGTCGATGCCTTCCACTACCCGCAGCACTTTTTCACTGCCGCTGGCAGTGGTATAGACCTTGAGGCCATTGTTGAAATTGGCGGCGCAGCCGACAGCACTCTGATAGCCACAAACTTCTACTGTCATGCCGTAGCTGATGGCTTGGTTGCGGGCGAAGGACAAGGCTTGTTCTATGCGGCTTATTTCCGACTGACTACGGTAGCCCTCATACAAGGAGGTGAGAGAGGGAACCCCCACAGACAGCAGTATGGCGGCTACAGCAATGGTGACCATGAGTTCGACCAGAGTAAAGCCGCGGATTATGGAACTGGAAAAATGTGGTACAGCCATAGTCAACTCTTCACACGAATAGATAGGCTTAAGTATAAGTGAATGAGTTGTTAATTACAGCTGTCTTTGCAAATCCTGTGCAGTGGTCGTCAATTCAGCCGCCATCACCATCCTGGCAATTGATATTTTCATCCTGAGAGTGACGGATTCGCCCCGCCTGATTGATGACCAAGGCCTCGGAATGGGGACTGTTGGCCTGACCCGGGCAATATTTGAAGGTACCATTGGTTCCTGTTGCCAATCCGTCCGGCAGAAAGCGTATTGCATCCCGGTTGTACCTGAGTATGTCTTGGCTATCAAAAGCGCTGCTTTGAAACAGTAGCTTGTCGTCATCATCCAGGGCCAGATTACCGTTGCGGTCACTGAAAACCGTTACTCCTTGTTGCCAGGCATCGGCTTCACAGCGGCCATCCTTGAGAGCGCAGACACTGACTCTGACACCATAACTAATGGCCTGATTGCGAGCAAATTGCAGTAGTTGTTGTACTTGTTTGATGCCGGTTTGAGCGCGATAACCTTCGTAGAGCGACTTGAGTGAGGGGGCCCCGACCGAGGCCAGTACCGCCAGCAGAGCCATGGTGACCATGACCTCCAGCAGCGAAAAACCAAGCTGTAAATGACGCATAATCTCATCCTTGAGTGGTGGGCGGCCCGCATCCGGCGAACCTGAGTGTTGTCTTAGTTTAGTCCAGGCAGTGGCTTGGTTCTGGTTTCCTTTTAGATGAGTTTGCACTAAATATTGCACTTGCTTACCTAAGGGATGAATAAGTACACCGAGTTGATCATGGCTACTACGAAGGAATAGGCCTGGTTTTTTCATCTGAGCGGACAATCACTTCTTGCCCGCAGTATGTCGTGATAAGCTATTGCGATTGTATGCGAACAAGCAAAATCGCGAGCTATTTCTCTGGTCAAATTGCCGTGGGAATGGTCAAGAGTTGCAGAAGAATTCCAAGCCCTAAAGGAGTGCCTGATGAAGAAAGTGGAAGCCATAATCAAGCCGTTTAAACTGGACGATGTCCGTGAGGCGTTGGCTGAGATAGGAATAACCGGTATGACGGTTCTGGAAGTCAAAGGTTTTGGCCGTCAGAAGGGACATACAGAGTTGTACCGTGGTGCCGAGTATATGGTCGACTTTCTGCCCAAGGTGAAGATAGAACTGGTGATTCAGGATGATCTGCTGGAACAGGCACTGGATGTGATTGTCGAAACCGCCCGTACCGGTAAAATCGGCGACGGCAAGATCTTTGTGACCGATATCGAACGCATTATTCGTATCCGTACCGGTGAAGAAAACGAAGAAGCGGTATAAAAACGAACGTAAAAAATGAGGTTCATTGCAGGTTAGCGTGGACTGGAAATGAAAACGGTTGGAGAGTTATTGTTTAGTCGCCAAATAAAAACAATGACCCACTCCAACCGTTGTCGATGTCGAATATTACCAGCACTAGCTTGACAGTGTAGTGGTCAAGTTAATTGACCACTACAAGGCTCCTGCGGCGAACTGTAATGGTCGGCAATGAACGGCTGAACATGCCACAAGGATTGCACTTTGAAGCCAAGGATTATCTGCAACTGGTCGATGATACCGGACGTATTATCCGCCACGACAAGCGCGGCCACATTACTGCCGCCACAACAACCATTTTGAATCGTTTAAACATCCCCATCGACAACTGGCTCAAGTTGACGACTGATTTTAGCCGTCTATTCAAAGGGCCGGTTGGGACACTGGAATCTCTTACAGACTACTGTATTCACCTACAACGACGACGAAGACAAGGGGCCGCTAATTGTCAGAAGTTGTTTAGCTGAATCCCCGAGGCTCCAAGATATTTATCTCCAATCGAACTTTGTTCGACCGACATCGTGTCTGAAATTCGACTTTTTCGCTCATTTCAATAACTGAATGGCCCTCAAAAGGCTTGAAAGATGATTTTCTCCCAGTGAAAACATCAATGTTTCTGTAATCCAGGCAACTAGAGTCTTCACTCAGCTAACATTGGGTGTCTTTGTTGTTTACGGGTTTACTCATATTGATGCCTAACGCTGCCAACACAGGCGAGCGGAACGTAGTGTAGCGAGTCCAGCACGGCGGTCTTTTGCCGTGCGATTGTGCTTGGCTTTGTTATACACTTTATAAACCTTGGATAAACTCTAGAAGGCTTTGGCCTTTTTCAGCCATGCCTTGCACACCAGCTATACGTTTGTTGGCGGAAACCACGCCATCTAACAAGTTTTTAGTTTTTTGCCATATGCTTGATAATTTATTAAGTTCCTCGCTACCTTTAGCTTCTTTGAATACACCCTCATTTAAAATGACCTCACCATAGGCGGATTGCACCACTTCCTCTAGGGCCTTTGCCCCAACAGCCTTGTAAGAGGATATAGCCTCTTCTATTTTTGAAAGGTGTTTCTCTATGATGTTTTGTGTGTACGGTGGCAAAGTAGAACCACGTAAAGCTTCGCGAAGCTCGACTGCCATTTTTCTTAGCTCGTCCAAGCTAGATTGATCAATCAATTCCTCTTCGTTTGGCAAGATCTCAGAACAAAACCCCAAGACGGTTAAGACTTCAGGAGTTATCTGCTGTTTTGATTGCGCCCAATGCCCTGGAATAAGCTGAACTGCAAAAGTGGCATTACACTTGTTTAGGCTTGGCTCATATAGGCTCGATGTATATCCAGCTTTTAACATTTCGCCTCGTATCACTTCAACTTCATCATGAAGATCAGCTAAACACCTTGAGATTGCAAAATTTCTCTTGTGTTGATCCGATTCATTCAAGCCAAAAACCTCAGACCAAACTTCATGAGCCGGAGTTTTATCTGCCTTACCCTTAACCTTATCGAGAATGCTTTTTATTCGATAAGCTGAATTTATATTCTTAGCCATTTATGATCCATTTGAGTGACTACATTTTGTATAACAGCTGTATAGTGCGCATGCGCGTTTTAGTCCTCGGAGGAGTGTAAACGCGCATCGCTATCTGTTTGTATTAGCTGGATATAATAGAGTTTAGTCCAAATATCCCTTGCAGCTAAACGCGCATGCGCGGTTTCCAAAGCCATTATCTACCAGCTATATCTTTTAACTTTATGAATTTGATACTATTTTCTAAATATTACAGAAATAACGCGCAAACTTAGCTGCAAATTCCTGGCATTTTGTCCGGAACGGCCAATAATACTGTATAAAAATCAGTTCTGAGGTGCTTGTCATGAGCGCCGCAAACGCTACAACCCAAGCCCTACAAAAAGCGTTAAGTAAAGCCATGGCTACCGCACGGGTGCAAACTCTGTTCGTCCCTGCATTCCGTTGAAAACGAAAAAGTGTTGCTGCTTCCAGCCTTAAGCTTAAGGAAGTACTAAAGCTAAATGTTTGAATTGGTTATACAATACCCAGTACTGAATTTGAAAACAATTAGCCAAAGGTCAAGTTTTTGACAAAGGCAACAAAACCCTGATTTAGTTTGTTTTTGAAGCAGAATTGACTGGGTGTTTGCATTCTTCCCTGTTTTCAACGGTCACAGTCCCACCTAGTACTGGCAGAGCTTCCGGCCACGGTGTAGCCAATCACCTGCGGTGCGCCTTTCGCACAGGCGCTCCTGTGACTCGCTGCGAGTACGTCCCTGTAAGCTCTGCCTCGCCATCCCTGGCTCGGAAGGTCACAGTTTCGCCTGTGCCTGAAAATGAGGTGTATGCCTGCAGATCTTTCAAATAGTTCAAGCTACTCAGGGTCAACAGAATTGCACCAATTCCCCCTCGGTGTCGCCGAAAGCCGTTGGCGCAAATAACGTGGCTGAGGCATGGATGCCGAAGCAGCGCCAGTCGAATCAGGGATGAGCGTCTGAAGCGGTAGTTATTTGTGCCATTAGGCCGAGGGGCTTTCGACACCGTGCGGGGCGGCACGGGAGATCCAAGAGGGGATTGCTGCTGATCCCTTCTTGGTCGGGTATGGGGCGAAGCTCCACGACTTTAGGCCGCTAGCACAGCGGCTAGCATAGCTTTCAGCTCAAAATAGCCAAATAACATTGGTTGGGCCATCAGGCGATGGATGTTTCTCATTGCCTGCCGCAGGCTTAAAAAGGAAGGGTGCCATGCCTAGGCCAAGATATACTCAAGTCTGAGTTAGTACATACGCCTTGGATCCAGGCCTGTGAGTCGACGCAGAACACAAATGGGGCTTATTCGCACTTTCCTTATTCGCACCTTCAGCCCCTTTGTTTTTGATTGGTTTTCTTGAGATTAAGCCAAGATTATTTCCATTTATCTCTGAGGAACTCAGGCTCCATATATTCGTCAGGATAACGTCTCTTGCTGTCCCGGCGGCGCTGTTTTACCCGTTTGTTCTTTTGCTTACCCCTGACATGATCTCCCCATGGAGCATCATCGTCGTCGAAATCATAGTGGTTTGACATGATCCATTTCCAATAACACAGTGCATATAGGTTGCACCGCTCCTTTTTACCTAAAGCGCCGGTCAAGCTAAAGTGAGAAATTTAGCGTCTCAAGGTAAAAATTATTGCATGTCTGTCCCCGGTTTCCTTCAGGCATTAACCTGACTCTTGCTAGCCTTGTTTACGAAAACGAACAACAAACATCCCATCGGCATTGGCTTCAAAGGGCCAAATCGTCAAATACTGTGTCTGTTCACCGCTGAATGGGTGGCTGAGCGTTTCCAGAGTAAACTCGGGCCGCTTGGCCAGAAAGGCATCGACCACCTGGCGGTTTTCGCTGTCCGCCAGTGAGCAGGTGGCGTAAACCAAGGTGCCACCTGGCTTGACCGCATCGCAGGCACGGCTGAGTATGTCGAGCTGCAGCGCGGGTTTATCGCTGATGGCCTGGCTGTCATCCAGCCAGCGCATGTCCGGATTTCGGCGCCAGGTGCCGGTGCAGCTGCAGGGGGCATCGACCAGCACGCCGTCAAAGGCTTCTCTGGCAACCGGCAGGGCATCGCTGCGCCAAGGCGCAACCTTGATGTCGAAACCGGCGCGTTTGGCGCGTTTTTCCAGTTCATTGAGCGCAGCCGGGCGGATATCTGAGGCGGTAATAGTGCCCAAAACACCTTTGGCGGCGCTATCTTGCTGCATCAGCGAGCTGAGTTGCAGGCTCTTGCCGCCGGCGCCGGAGCAGGCGTCCCACCAGTTTTCATTGGCTCTTGGGGCGCAAACCTGGCCTATGACCTGGGAGGCCAGATCCTGCACTTCAATAAAACCTTCTTTATAGAGTCTGATTTCATTGAGATTGATACTCTTGCTGCCAAGGCTGATGGCGTCATTGAAGACGGGGGCGGCGCTAGCATCGACTCCGGCGCTTCTGAGTTCGGCCAGGGCCTTGGACTGCGACATATTTTGCACCCTGGCCCAGATAGGTGGGCGGCTGCAAAGCGCGTCTATCAGCAGCTCTTCCCGGGCCTCTGGCAGCGGCGCCACGGCCTGCCAGAACCAGTCCGGCGCCAGGTCTCTTGCCAAGACATGTCGGCCTGAGACCTTGAATACCAATGCGGCGGCGGCTTTGGGGGCCAGAGCCTGCTCGGGCAGGGCGAATGACTTGCCCGCTTGTTGCTGCCAGGCACAGATAATGTCCGTCCAAGGGTGGGCTTCTATCGCCGCCGCCAATGCCAAACGCAAAAACCACAGGCTTTGCTCATCGCCATTCTCAAGCCGTTGTAACCAACCCCAGCAACGAAACAGGGCAAACAGGGTCTCCCGAATGACTCTTCTGTCTTTGGAGCCGTGTTTCTTGTTGCTGCGGAAATAGTTCGCCAGCACCCGATCGGCACTCTGGCGACTGTCGAGGATTTCAGTAAACAGTGTGTTGATGGTGTTGGCATAACTGGCGGCACGCTTTTGGGCCGGAGTCAGTGAAGGGCTTGGCGCGGTCAAAGGTTTCTCTGCATCAAGTGTGGATAGCAATGGCGCCAATATTAACAGAAGTGCCGCGGCCTGTCCCCGGCACCTTGTTTGCTCCGGCACCGTGTTTGCTAATGGTTGCTACTGTTTACTAATGCTTACTACACTGCTCAGACTTAGCGGGTAACCATTTGCGCTATCTGTTTGGCCCTGTCTTCATCGCTTAACTGCTCCCTGGACTCTGGGGTAATTATGCCTTTTTGACAGGCCGGGCGCTGGGCCAGCGTATCGAGCCAACGTTGCAGATGAGGCAGACCTTGAATATCTATGCCGCTCCAGTCGTAAATCCGTACCCAGGGCCAGGTGGCCATATCGGCTATGCTGTACTCATCACCGGCCAGATAGGCATGTTTGGCCAACTGATGATTATCCATCACCTCAAACAGGCGCCGGCCCTCTTTTTGATAACGCTCTATCGCGGCCGGGATCTTCTCCGGAAAATAGCGGTAGAACACATTGGCTTGTCCCATCATGGGGCCTACGCCGCCCATCTGGAACATCAGCCATTGGATGACCTTGGAGCGATTATTGGCATCAACAGGTAAGAATTTCCCTGTTTTTTCAGCCAAGTAAAGCAGGATGGCACCGGATTCAAACACCACGAAATCATCGTTATCCCTGTCTATGATAGCCGGGATCCGGCCGTTGGGATTGATGGCTAAAAACTCGGGTTGTTTCTGTTCATTGGCACTGAGATCCAGATGGTGTACCCGGTAGGGTAAGCCCATCTCTTCCAGGGCAATACTGATTTTAAAGCCGTTGGGGGTGGCGGCGGTATAGAGTTCAATCATGTGTGTCTCCTAGATTTTATCCTTGCTTTTATCCTTGTTTTGGCTGGCTCATTGCCGGGCGTTGTCCGGTTTGCTCATACCAGCTCTGCAGCACAGGGAAAGGCTGCAGTGAAATCTGCAGATTTTTGATGAATCCCAATAAGATATAGGCGGTGATATCGGCAATGGAGTAGTTTTCACCGGCCAGATAAGGGGATTCACTCAGGCGCTGCTCCAGCAGAGGCAGGAAAGATTCCAGACGCTTGCGGGATTCTTTGCCCCAGGCTTGAATGCAGGTTTCCCGGTCGCTGTAGATGCCGCTGATATTGCGAAATGCCTGAAAGGCAGGTAACAACCCCTGCAGTTCAACGATGCGCTGCCACATCTCCACCTTTGCTCGCTCCAGCGGCGTGCTACCAAAGAGCTTGAGCTCGGTAGGGAACAGCTCGTCGAGATAACGACAGATGGCCACAGACTCGCACAGATAACTGCCATCATCCAGCTCCAGCAGCGGAATGCGGCCATTGAGACTCTTGGCCTTGAATTCGGCCGAGAGATTTTCTCCGCCGCGAAGATCGACGTTTACCCGCTCTATATCTATGCCTTTCTCCGCCATGAAAATACTGACTCTGCGGGCACTTGGGGTAGGTCCGAGTTCATACAGCTTCATCTATCTTTCTCCATCTGTCTTGGGCCGTTTTGCCCCTGGATTAGTTATTTTTCCTGGCTTGGCTGTCAGGAAAATGTATTCAAATCTTTTTCGGAACGATCGTTTAGGTTAGACTTTAGGGGATATCAGAACGATCAGTCAAGAATTAATTTGACTAAGTATACAGCACGTCATTCGCTGGAAACGCTTGGGAGCAGTATGGCAAGAAGTTGCAATTTTGACCGGGAAGATAAGCTGAAATTGGCAATGGAGCTCTTTTGGCAAAAGGGTTATGCCGCCACCTCAGTGGCGGATCTGGTCGAGCATCTGGGGATCAACAGATTCAGTCTCTATAACACCTATGGCGACAAGCTGAATTTGTACCGGGAGGCGCTGCGTCTGTATCTGCAGCAAAACTCTTTGCCAGCGCTCGACAGCCTGCGCGCCGAAGGCGCAGGGTTACAGCAGGTAATTGATTATCTTGAACAGTTTGTGGCCCTGCAGCGAGAGCAAAAATACGGCTGTTTCCTGCAAAATGCGCTATTGGAGATGAGCCTGGAGGATGCTGTCGTGCAGCAAGAGAGTCGGCACTTGTTTGACTCCATCAAGGAGGCGTTTGCCAAGGCGCTGACCCATGCCAGAGAGCGCGGCGAGCTTAACAGCGACAATACCGAGGCGCTCGCGGCCTGGTTACTGCTGCAACTGCAGGGGATTCGGGTGCTCGGCAAGGCCGGTTTGCATCAGGAGTTGCAGCAGGCGCTGAGCGTGATGCTCGCTCAGCTTGGACGTTGAGCCAGATTGTACCTGGGCAGTTTAAGCCCGGGTACGGCAATCAATAATCCAGGAACAGACATCAATAATCCAAGTCCAGGGCAAAGCACAGATAGCGCATCAACGCCTGGGTGTGTTGGAACTCACTGGCACAGAAGTCGACAAAATTATTGCTGCAAACTTGCTCTTTTGTCAGCATCTTAAGCGCCACATAGTCTTTGCGTTTCAACTCGTTTATCAATGGGTGGCTTTTATCGAACCCCTTGGGTGGCCGCACCAGGCTGTCACCGTCCATCGTAAACCCATGGCGCTGTAATTCCTCCAACGCCTTACTGTAGGCGTGGGGGTTGTCGTCGATACATTGTCTGATGGCGCCGAGCACCTTGGATTCGGGGCGCCAGATCCCGGCAGCGATAAAGCAGCCATCGTTGGCCAGATGCAGATACAACCCGGGAGCGTGGACATCCTTACCCTGAAAATGGCGAAATTGGATCCCGACATTGAGCTTGTAGGGCGACTTATCGTGACCAAAGCGAGTGTCCCGCTGTGGCCGCATCAAACTGCCTCCAACCTTCTTGGCGACCGCCGTCAATCTGGGAGACAAGGCCTGAATAGGCTGCTGCATCTGTTCAATAAATGCCAGTGCCGGCCCCCTGAGCAGGGTTTCATACTCATCCTGATGTTGCTTGAACCAGGCCCTGTCGTTGTTGTTTTCCAGCCGGGTCAGAAAGGCAAAACCTTGTTCGCTGAAGCTCATCTTTGTTCTCCATTTTCTTCACGGCGATATCTCAGGTGAAAGCCTGTTGTGAGTCAAGTGGTTTTACATTTTTAAAACAAAGATAACCAAATTGGATCCTGTGTAAATATCGGTGAGAATAATTCTCATTTGCCAGCTTGATTCTTATAATGCCGCCTTATTTTTAAGGGGAGATGATAGATGACAAGCGAACAATCCCGGCGAATGGCGCCGAGCGGCAAGCTGCCATTACTGCTGTGTGCCTTGGCGCCCTGGCCCTTGCTGGCCGCCACTTCTCAGCCGCTCAAGAGTGGTACCAGTGTGCTGGGTGAGCCTAAGGTGGAAGCGATAGAGATCATAGAGGTGCGTGGCCAGCCTTTTCGTCGGGAGTTGACGTTGACCCGTCCGGGCGAAGCCTTGGTGACATTGGAGGACATAGAGGAGCAACAGGCGGGAAACTTTGCCGAAGTGCTGGACACTGTGCCCGGCATCACTCTTGATGGCGGCCCCCGTAGCGGCGGTGAGAAAATCAATGTTTGGGGCTTTGGTGAGACAGAAGATCTCAATGTCTATGTCGACAACGCCCCGGTCGGGTTTGAACAGTATCGCTACGGCTCTTTCTTTATCGACCCGGATATGGTCAAGCGAATTGAGGTGATCAAGGGCGCCCACGATCCCCGCTCCGGCAATGGTGGTTTCGGTGGCTCCATGTATGTGGTGACCAAGAGTGCCGATGATTTTCTGGATTACGGCAAAAACTTGGGCGCCAGATTCAAGGCCAGCTATGCCGATAACAATGGCTTGGAGACTTACACAGGTACGCTTTATGGCCGCTTGAACTCAGGGCTGTCGGCACTTGTTAACTACAGCTATAAAGATGCCGGCGATCTTGAGCTGGGCAACGGCCAGGTGTTTCGTTTCTCAGGTTATCGGCAAAACAACCTCCTGGCCAAGCTGGATTATGAGCTGGGGGCGCACAAGTTGTCTTTGAGCTATACCTCCTACGATGATGAAGGCCGTAAACCCTGGGCCAACCGTCGCGGCGAAATGCCCACTGTATCTGAGTTCAATATCAAAAAGTACGGCTCTTTTGAGGCGGCAGAATACGCCAATACCGCCCTCAACAGTTACAAAGACCGCACAGTTTCACTCAACTACCGTTATACACCGGCCAGTCCGCTGTGGGATCTGCAATTGGCGCTGTCCAGCAGCAGTAACGACAGGCACTGGGTAAGGCCCCAGATAGCCTTCGATAAGATGTTTGTTTCTGTAGGTAACTTTGGCCATGAGTCCTGGCTCGAATACGACAGGGACTTTATCGATATCAACAACACCAGCCAGTTGGGTGACCACTTGCTAACTGTGGGGCTGCAGTACCGCTCGCTCGATCGCCGCTCACTGGTATTCAACAAGAGTTATCAGAACAAGGCGGAGAAAAACTTCGGCCTGTACACGCCTTACTATCAGCCTGGAGGTCGCCAGGATACCTACGCCTTTTATATCAGCGACAGCATTGCCCTGACGGACAACCTCATCCTAAAACCATCGCTGCGGTTCGACAGTATTTACAGCATAGGCCATGGCAATCTGGCGCCGGATTACAACGACCCCAGTGTCGGCCATGACTTTTCCTCTACCCGCCACAGCGGTTGGTCGCCAAGGCTTGGGCTGGAATACCGTCTCGGTGATGTCAGTTGCCTGACCCTGGACTATGCCTACAGCCTGCAGGCACCTGTGGTGGATGAGATTTATGCGGTGCAATATGCCAAAGCCAGTAGTGCTCAGGCGACCAGTCGCGGGATAGATGTCGAGCGGCTGCACGCCTATAAGCTTGGGCTGAGCAGCGCCTTTGATGGGGTCTTCGCCGGCGATGACAGGCTCTCGACCCAACTGACTCTGTATTGGAATCAGGGAAAACAGGATATCGCTCAGCGCAAAGGGCTCTGGGTCGACAAGAGTCAGCCATTTGAGAGCGGTTATGTGAATCTCGACGGCTACCATATCTACGGTGGCGACTTCGAGGCTCAATACCGTTGGCACGATTGGTTTGCCGACTATACGGCTTCCTATACCCGCGGCAAGCACAGCGGCAGCCTGCGTGACAGCAGTGGCAGGGATGAAAACCTGGCAGACATTCCTCCGCTCAATATGCGTCTGCACCTGGGGTATTACCTGACTCCCGAGCTGTCGCTCTCCTGGCGTGGCAGTTGGTATGATGCGCAGCAGAAGGTGCCGGAAGAGGGCCTGTTTGTCAGCGATAGACCGAGCCAGGCCTATTTTCTGCAAGACTTGTATCTTGCCTTCCAGCCGGAAGATATGTTGCAGGGGCTTGAGCTGAGGCTGGCGCTGCGTAACTTGACCAATCAGTATTACAGTCCGCATCTGGCCGATGGCATTGCGGCTCAGGGACGGGATATTCGCCTCAGTCTGGCGTACCAGTTCTGATAAAACCCCAGTTATTTTGTGCTTTTGTGAGCTGCAAACCTGATCAAGCTCTGATTTTGCGGCATAATGTGCGTTTTGCCTGACCGAAGAATATTAGTAATGACTTCAGAAACTGAACTGCAAAGCCGCTGTGGCGGGAAATGTGAACTCTGTGGAGCCGAAGGCGCTCTGTCTGTCTACGATCTGCCTCACTCGGGTGATCGCACCGACGGTGACATCATGATCTGCGCTACCTGTGAAGGTCAGATTGCCGCTCCGGACACCATGGATGTTAACCACTGGCGTTGCCTGAACGACAGTATGTGGAGTCAGGTTCCTGCCGTACAGGTAATGGCTTACCGCATGCTCAAGCGCCTCAGTGGCGAAGGTTGGGCTCAGGATCTGCTGGATATGCTTTATCTGGAAGACGATCTTAAAGCTTGGGGCGATGCCGAGTCTCTGGCGGCCGACAGCGATGATTCGGCGCCGACACTGGACAGCAATGGCACTCAGTTGGCCGCCGGTGATACCGTAGTGATTATTAAAGATCTCAACGTGAAGGGCACCAGCTTTGTGGCCAAGCGCGGCACCGCCGTGCGTAACATAGCTCTGACCAACAACCCTGAGCATATCGAAGGCCGGGTCAATGGTACCCGCATCGTTATCCTGAGCTGCTATGTGAAGAAATCTTAAGCGGAGCTGTTCGCCTCTTCGCTGATTAATTCAGTTAAAAAACGCCGCAGAAATCGATTTCTGCGGCGTTTTTCATTTCAGGGCTTGGGATTTGTCGCACGCTGGAATATGATTCCTTGTTAAGAATCTTGCTATCGAGATAATTATGTCGCAGGAAGAGCTGAAAACACAAACCCACAAGCCACAAGCCCACAAGCCACAAGCCAAAGATATCAAGGATGGCGTAGACACCATAGTCAGTCAGTGGCTGGCCGCCGGTGTTACTGATGATCTGCAACCGATGGAAGTCTTTGGTCGCCTGGCCAGAATACATAAGCATATAGAAACCGAAATCCTTCGCTGCCATGGCGAGTTCGGTCTGCGTCAGGGGGAGTTTGATGTGCTGGCAACCTTGCGTCGCAGCGGTGAGCCTTACACTCTGACCCCGGGGCAATTGCACCAGAGCATGATGCTGACCTCAGGCGCCATGACCAGCCGTTTGGATAAGCTGGAGCAGAAAGGGCTCATCTGCCGCAGTCACTGTACCGAAGACCGTCGGGCGGTGAATGTACAGCTTACTGCCGAAGGCAAGGCCAAGGTAGAGGCCGCACTGCCGGCCCATATGGCGGCTCAGCAGCAGTTGCTTAAAGGGATCTCGGTCAAAGACAGACAAAAACTGGCTGCGCTGCTCAAGGGCTGGCTGGGTGAACTTGAGTCCTGAGCCTGATGAGCTTCTGACACCGACGACCGCGATGATCCGCCCCGGCAAGCCGGGGATTAAAAGCAAGCTGGCCTTTAAGTGACTTCAATCCTCCAGAGGGTGCAGATCCGCCACCAGATAGACCAAACACAAGCTGTTCAGTGGCATTACTGGGTTACTCCAGATCATCCGGGTGTGGCGTCCGGCTTCACCGAATACCGCCAGCAGAAGATCCGAGGCGCCATCCAAGGCTCTGGGGTGGTCGAAAAAGCCGTCGGCGACATTGAGCACTCCCTCGAGGCGGATAATCTGCTTTATCCGTGAGAGGTTTCCCAACGCCTGTTGCAATTGGGCTATGGCGTTGAGCGCCGCCAACTGACAGGCGGCATAGCCATCCGACAATTCCAGATCTACCCCTAGCCGACCCTGATACTTTATCTTGCCATCTTCGAAGGGAAACTGGCCGGAGGTCAGTAGTTGATGGCCGCTGATCACTACAGGCTCGTAGTTGCCGAGCGCCGAAGCGACCCGGGGCAGACTCATTCCCAGGGCGTTGAGCCGCTGCTCAGGTGTGTCATGCATCATGATTCGATTCCTCACAGGTTTGACGACGCCAAAGGGGAGACAGCCATTGGGACAGGATAACCGGATGAGCACTCAGCCAACGTCCGGCAGCTTCTTCTGCGCTAAGGCCTTCGCGGTTGATGGCATAGTCCAGCTCGGCAATGTCCCTATTGAGCATCCGAATATTATCCAGCACCCGCAGCTGAGCCTGAGTAAAGTGACCGGCGGCATTTTCTGCCAGCAAGAGTACGGCGCGATCTTTGCCACCCAGCAGACCTTTGGGATCCTTGAGTTCCCGTATCTTGTATTTATGATGCAAAAACTGGGGTTGCCACAGGGGCACCACGGCCCAGGCCTTGTGTTGCAGTGCATCCTCAAAGGCGTCGAAACATTGCTGCTCAGTGCCGGTATGGAACTCATAGCCGGCCTGTTGCAGACCATAATCCTGCATCATCTGTTTTGAGAAACGGCTGATGCCGGCACCCGGGCCAATGCCTTGAATGTGGCGGCGCATTTTCTCCAACACGTCTGGGCGCAGTAGATCCGTCACCGAATCCACTTGCTCTTGCGCCACATATTCTGGCACGCCCCAGAGGGCATAGGGTTCATAATGCAGCCCCAGTTCCCGCACCTCTAGATTTTGCCTGACCTTATCCAGATAGATGCCGTGGCTGTGGGGTAACCAGGCGGAGCAGAGCAGATCAAGCTCGCCCCGGCCCAGGGCGTCGAAGTTGGCCTGATGATCGGAAAAACTCAATTGCACCGATTTACCCATGATATCCAGCACATGGACAACAATGGCGGCAGTGGCCCGGTGAAAGCTGAGATTGGTGACTCCCAGCCGCAGCGGCGTTGCCTGTGATGCTGAAGTGACTGCTTGGTTTGGTATCGGGTTTGGCATGGGGTTTCTCCTGTCAATGGTATGGCCGTTAGGATCAGCGAAATCTCAGCTTGGGCATGGCTTCTCCCAGGACCTTATTGTCCGGTGAGAAGGGAAAAATCATCTCGACGGTAATGCCGTTGGGGTCTTCCAGAAACAGTTGATGTTCAAGAATTTCAGGGACCTGCCGCTCGCGAAAATGCAGCTCAAGTTCAAGCAGTTTGTGCTGCATGGCACTTAGGTCTGCGCCGCGAAAGGCCAGATGATCCACGACGCCGGAGCCATTGGTGCTGCGCCTTTGTCCCAGGTAGGCCTCGAGTGCCGGGTTTTGCTCGGCGGCCACCAGATGCAGCACAGGTTTGTCTGCGGCATACAACCAATGGCCCGGAAAGGCGAACGCAGGGCGGTAGCCCTCGCTCAAGCCGACAACCCGGCAGTAGAAATCTCGGGTCTGCTGCAGCTTACTGCTGCGCAGTGTGTAGTGATCCAATCCCTGAATATTCATGATGGACTCCTTGGTTTCAGTTTCCTGCTACACCGGCGCTCAAAGGTTTGAAGCGGAAGATGTAGTAAGGGGGTTGGTTTTCGGCCTTGCCATCGTTCAGTGGCGCAGACAGCGGCAGCTGTGCGGCGGCGCTGTAGAGGAAGCCATCGGCACCCAGGCTGACACCGTCTGGCCAGATCATTCTCGGATCTGCGGCAAAGGGGCGATACTCACGACTGCTTGCCGGAATAATGCCGATACGGCGCTCGCCGACTTCGGTGAGATAGAGATTGCCGTCGACATCTATGCTCAGGCCGCCGTTATTGGGTTTGTGGGCCCAAAACTGCACCTGATTGGCCAGCACGCTTGCCGGCAGGGAAGGATTGGCCAACGCCAACATGGGGATCCGGTACAGTTCCCCCTTGTTGAGCGGGGCAAAGTAGAGCCACTTTTCATCTTTATCCATGGCAATACCATCGACGCCCACATAAACGGGAATCGATTTCTGCCCGGCTGTGCCGGCATCTATCACTATCGGGCGCTTGGTGTCGGGCATCACGCTCGGGTGGCCCTGCAGTACCCGGCGGCTCTGGCCTGTTTTGAGATCTACCACCACCAGAGCAGCCTTGTCGCCCAAAGGCCCGGTGGCAATGCCTTCATCGGCGATAACAATCAACTGATGCTTGGGGGATATCAGTAAGTCATTGTGCTGCGACTCCGGCAAGGATACCGGCGAAGGCAAGTGGATAATCCGCTCCAGCTTGTCGGTATTGCTGTTCCAGGCCACCAGTTTAGGGGTGACTCTGGGGCTGGCCTGGCCCGAGTCCAGCAACCAGACAATGCCGTTGGCATCGGTACGCAGACCAAGAACCCAGTTGAGGCAGGTATCGGGATCTTTCTGGCTGCCGTCGGCGCGGACACAGCCTTGCCAGTCGCGGTTTGGAAATGGTTTGCTGCTGCCATCGGCGAGGATTTCCGCCACCTTGGTTTCAGGCTCGTAAAAGGGGTGAAAACTCACCAACATACGCCCGCTAGGCGTGAAGCTGATACCACCGACAGCCTGCTCTGTAGTGCGGTAAACCTGAACTTGGCTCTCAGAGAATTGCGAAGCGGGTGCCGCGGCGGCTGAGATGCCAAAGGAGGCCAGTGCGCCGGCCAGTAGGGTAGACAGAGTCAGGAGTTTCATTGGGTTGACTCCTTTCTTGGGCCGGCCAGCAGCACGAGTTCACTCTTGGCCAGAGTGTGTTGCCAGAGGAAGAAGCCGGTCAGCGCCGCCGAATAGTCGGGTTTTACCGGCAGTTTGGCCACATCCAGCGCATGGACTGTCCACTTGTATCTGTGCTGACGTCCCTCGGGCGGGCAAGGGCCGAAGAAACCGGGTTTTCCCAGATCTGTGTTTGACTCAATGGCGCCTTCCGGTAAGGGGCCGCCATCTTTGCCGCCCGGCAGGCTGTGGACATTGGCGGGAATGTCATATACCACCCTGTGCCAGAAGCCTGAACCTGTGGGAGCATCCTGATCGTAAAAGGTGATGGCAAAACTCTTGGTTCCTGCCGGCGCATTTTGCCAGTCCAGCCTGGGCGCCAGGTTGGCACCGCTGCAACCGAATTGGTTCCAGTAGTAGTCTGCCGGTATGACTCGATTGGCCGTTAATGAGCTTTTCAGTTGTAAATCTGCGCCATGGGCCAAGGGTTGTAATGCCAGAGCACCAAGCCCCAAAAGGTATCCGATACCGTATTTCATGGTGTAATATCCTTTAAATTAACGTGAATTTGGTTGATTGGCGTTATCATAGAGAAAAGCTTTCCTGGGATAAGCGGGCAGCCGTTGGCTTTAGTTTCAAAAATTTTTTGAAAAAGGCGGTTTTGACTGAACCCGGGCTGACAGGAATTCAGATCCCGGCTGCGGCCATTAGGCTTTGGGGTTAAGGTAAGTCTGTGTGCCGATATGGCCGGGTGTGTGTGTTAACGGGATGGATTATGAAGCTGTTTATTCGTGTGGCTGTAGTGTTGGGGCTGGTGTTTCTGGCGGTGATCGCTCTTGGGATCTACAGGTTCAACTTCACCGAGGATGACCTCTATGTCAGGGAAAACGATATGGTGCGTCCACTGGCTGAATTCGATGGCGGGGCCAAGGGGGTGATGAAGCGGCTGTTCAGTCTGGATACCCGAGAACAGTTCAGGATCCGTTTGCCGGACAGCAATAAGTCAGTCACTCTTACCGGCTTTAAGGAAGAGCAGCATCTGGCGTTTGGCGAATATCAGGATGAAGTGGTTCGTGGGGAGGTGTTGCTCGATTACCGCAAGTTGACCCCCTTAAACTTGCCCGGCAATGCCGAATCCATGCAGTTTGTTGTTCCGTTCGCGGTGACAACCCAGGGCTCAGGTGTGTTCTGGTATTTGGGCATGTTCAGATTTGACTATCAAACCGGCGCCATTGCGCATCTGGCCAGCCAGTTTCTCGGCGACCGAATTGAGATTGAAGCCATTACCCCCAAAGAGCCGTTCGACCCGCCTTACAGCGTGACTCTGGCGCTGAAGACCCGCACCCAGGAGCAATCCATGGCCGAAGCGCCGGGCGAGTATGTGGAACGCACTTTCTTTGTGACCCTTACCTCGATTCTGCCGTCTTCTTCCCAATAGGCGCCCGACTGAATGAGCCATGAATCTATGTCTCATCAGGCCGCTTTCCGGGTGCTGACAGACTTTTTCCTTGAGTTGGGGCTTGAACCCAGTGCTTTGGCGCCACTCTTGGATAAGGCTCAGCTGAAAAGTTGTCAGGCAGGTGAGGTGCTGCTGGCACAAGGTGGCAAACAGCAGTCGGGCTTTTTATTGCTCAATGGTCTGCTGCGGGCCTGCCACTATCTGAGTGATGGGCAGCAGCGCTGCAAAGAGTTCTATTTCCCTGGCGAATTTTGTCTGCTTTACAGCAGTTTTCTCAGTGCTGAGCCTGCCCGTTATCAACTTGAGGCACTGGAAAACAGCACTCTGGTGGTCGTGCCCCTGAGCCTGTTTGAGCTTGGCGGGTTTCAGCGCGCTGAGCTTTCATTGCTGCGTGCCCAGCTGCGCTACAAGGAGCAGAAAGAAGCTTTTCTATTGCTCAAGTCGCCAGAGCAGCGCTACCTGTGGTTAAAAAATCATTGGCCACACTGGATAAGCGCCCTGAGCCAGGTGCAGTTGGCCAACTATATCGGCATCACCCCTGAGAGCCTCAGCCGCATTCGCCGGCGTCTTAACCTAAGTTAATGCCATCGCCTCAATGGCACAGCACAATAGCGGCCGGTTTCAATCTTCCGGGATACTGTGTTGTCCATTTTTGTTATTTCACAGCTGTTGGCCACTCTGGCGCTGTTTAGCGATCTTTTGTCATTCCAGTTCAGGCACAGGCGCGCCGTGCTCGCTTGTCTGGTGGTGTCGGGCCTGCTGATCTCGGCGCATTTTATCTTGCTCAACCACTGGAGCCCGGCCATTTTAATGTTGGTTGCCAGTGTCAGATTCTTTGTCAGTATCTTCACCGTTGACAGACGTCTGATGTGGCTGTTTATGGCCGCTTCGGTCACGGCCGTGGCCCTGAGTTTCAATCAATGGCTCGACCTTTTGAGTCTGGCCGGCAGTTTGTTGCAGACCAGGGCGGCCTTTTGCCGTGATGACAAACGATTAAGGGAACTGATGTTCATCGGCAGCGGTTGCTGGCTGCTGAATAATATCCTGTTGGGTTCGCCGATGGCGGTATTGATGGAGTCTGTGTTTATCGGCAGCAATCTGTTGGGATACTACCGTTTCTATCTGCGCCGCAAAGGCTCGGCGCCTGCACAAGGGGGCTAATTCATGCGCGCCTTGCCACCGATAATCTTGAATGCAGGCACGCCGCGGATCAGTGCCTGACGGGCGAAGACCTGGCCGCAGCCGGGGCAGGTACAGGGCGTTTGCGTATGATCTGTCAGGATCCGTTCGACAAAACATTTAACCAAGGCGCCTTTGCCGCCCTTTCGATATTTGAACAGTTTTGCCTTGCAGCCGCAGCAGATGATTTCCACCGTCTGTTGCGGTCCTTTTTTATTGGGCTTACTCACTTGCCCGGCAGTTCGGTTTCCAGCTCAATATCAGTGCAGCCCTTGGGGCAGCGGATGCTGGCAAGCTCTGAGGTGGATTTTGCCGGTGGCAGGGTGGCACTCAAGGCTTGTTGGCATTTAGGGCAGGGCACTTTTTTACCGGCCAGCAGTTGTTTGATCAGATTTTTCTGCGCCTTGAAGGACTGGGCGCTGCTTTGGTTGATATTGGAAAAGTCGGCGGATTGAGCTGTCATAGGCAGTATCTGAATTCGTCTGTTACGGGTAAATAAGTCTGCAGCGATTATAGCCTTGCCGGCGTGGCAAATAAAAGAGGGGCGCCTGGCCCCCCCCTTTATCAATGCAGCTTGAGATGGGGATGGATTATCCGGGTTATCCCCTTGGCAAACATCAGCAGGGTGCCCTTGACCACACCGTGCAGCTCTATCAAATGGCGGCGATAGAGAGAGGTATAAACAAATCTGGCTATCTTGCCTTCGACCATGACGCCTCCGCCAATGAAAGACATCAGGTTACCGACCGTGTGGAAGCGTGACAGGTTCACCAGTGAACCGAGATCTTTGTAAAGGTACTCTTTCGAGGGAGTCTTGCCGCTGAGCATGGCTATGATGTTATCCGCTGTCATCAAGGCCATCTGCCTGGCGGCCTGGCCCCTTGGCGGCACCCAGCTGCCGTCCGGCTGAGGACAAGCGGCACAGTCTCCAATGGCAAAGATATGCTCATCCAGCGTGGTTTGGGCATTGGGTTTGACCAGCAGCTGATGGATATGATTGCTTTCCAGGCCGCCAATGCCGTGGAGAAACTCAGGCGCCTTGACCCCGGTGGACCAGATCACCATATCGCTCGGGATCTCTTCGCCTTCACTGGTAGTCAACGCCTTGGCCGTCACCTGGGTGATACGGGTATTGGTCATCACCCGGACTCCCAGAGTGCTCAGCTCTCTGGCGACTGCGGCTGAGATCTCTTCCTTTTCCACCTTGGGCAGTATTCGTTTGTCGGCCTCAATCAGGGTGACTTCCAACAGGCTGGTATCTATCTTGTAGCCAAAGCCCTTGAGCTGATCCACTGCGTGATGCATTTCGGCCGACATCTCCACCCCGGTGGCACCGGCGCCGACGACGGCGATTTTGATCTTCTCATCCAACTGCTGATGGCTGGCATA
The DNA here is from genome assembly GCF_047314585.1 of Shewanella sp. BJSY2023SW005. NCBI lineage: Bacteria > Pseudomonadati > Pseudomonadota > Gammaproteobacteria > Alteromonadales > Shewanellaceae > Shewanella > Shewanella sp. BJSY2023SW005. The sequence goes on along the minus strand of NZ_JBKORJ010000025.1, from coordinate 35,575 downwards.
ACGCATAAACTTGTTCAACAAGCGCTGGCGGATGGCCATGGCCTGTTCTGTGTTGTCGAGGAAGACGCAGTGTTCCCGCACCCCGGGAATATTGAAGTCGTTGGCGATACTGCCGATGGCAACCACCAGATAGTCATAGTCGATGCGCCGTGATGGCAACAGTTCTTCACCTTTGTCATCACAAATGGGCGCCAGTACCACTTGCTTGGCTTTGCGGTCTATGTCCGTCATGGCGCCTTGCTGAAAGTGATAGCCGTGAGCGGCTGCGTGACTGCGGTAACTGATGGCATCAACCCCGACATCCAATGCGCCTGTGGCGACCTCATGGAGCAGGGGTTTCCAGACATGACTGTCGGCGACATCGATAAGCGTGACTCTGGCCTTGGCTTTGCGGCCCAGTTTATGGCCCAGTTTGGTGGCGATCTCCATACCACCGGCGCCGCCGCCGACGATGACGATATTGGCTAACTCGTGCATTTAATGGCTTTCCTGTTGCAGATTTAAAAACAAATTCTGTTATTTCGGCAGGCGAACTCGGTCGCCCTGATTTGCATCAACCCCGCAAGGCCTGAATGATTGAGATCTTTAGACTTTGGCCCGCGGTGGAAAGTCTAGCAGTGGCAGGGTTTGCCAACAATTGGCCTAAAAATGGATTATATTTGGGGTAAGTTTGAGTTTTCTTTTATTAGCTTTTGAAAAATAAGGAAATGATTTTCTCAGAAATGATATTATCTATCGGATTTGTGCCGGAATGAATTGAATAACTGTGATCTATCGCCGTTGTCCGTAGTAAATCTGTGAACTGGCGCTTGTTTGGCCGTATCTTTACCAGGAGATGACAAGGATACGGCCAATTGAGAGCATTGCCTATGGAAGCTTGATTGACTCAGGGGTAATCGGCTCCAGGGCGGTTCAACCAAGGCTTTCCAGGCGAGCCTGACAGTCTTGATATATGTGCTCCACTATCTCTTCGACAGAGGTGTCTTTGGTGCACTTGTCCATAAAAACTTTGAGCGTGACCAGGGCATGGCCGCTGGGTTTTAATCTCTCGCTGATCATGGCGAAGTAAGCCTCCTCCTTTTCAGCCTTACGCACCACTATGTTCTGAAAACAAAATACCCTGTTACCAGAGTGAGCATGCCACTTGCTGAGTCGGTCGAGGGCGATTTCTGCCGATTGATTGATTTCGATGTGATTGCGCCATGTCGCTTCGGCGCTCTGATCCTGATAATGGGGGCAACGAACTGTGTAATTGATTATCTGGGTAATGGCTGTCATAAGGTATCCTGCCTGGTTGATTCCTGAATTTATCATAGGGGCTGAACTAACAATCGGCCACTGTGACAAGGGTTACAAACGCGGGGTGTACTCCTTATTGCTTGTTGCTCTTAATCTCATTTAGCCTGTATTCGACAGAAATAAACCGGGGACAGATCTCAAAATTTAGCTGTTGCCGAATAACCGTTGAAATGCTGAGCTGATGGGCTTGGAAGCTTGAAGAGAGTGGTAACTGAAAGAGAAGAGGCCCGCTCGGTGAGCGGGCCTCTTGTACAGCTTTCTCATTGCAGGGAAAAAGCAGACTGTGAAATTATATTACACATGTATCAAAGTGCGTTAGTGAAAATTTGGCAAATTTCCTCGTGAGTCGCCTGTTTGGGGTTGGTAAAGCCGCAGGCGTCTTTTAGAGCATTCTCTGCAAGTACAGGAATATCTTCGGCTTTTACTCCAATTTTTGTCAGGTTTTCAGGGATTTTTACTGCCGCAGCCAATTCTTTAATCGCCTTGATTGCTGCCGCAGCACCCTGTTCATCGCTCATGGCACTGACATCAACACCCATGGCTTTGGCAACATCTTTCAGTCTTGGAGCCGCAACCTGAGCATTGTATTCCTGCACATAAGGCAGTAAGAGTGCGTTACAAACGCCATGGGGCAGATCGTAGAAACCACCCAACTGGTGCGCCATGGCATGTACGTAACCCAGGCTGGCGTTGTTGAATGCCATACCGGCGAGGAACTGGGCGTATGCCATCTGCTCACGGGCCTGGATATTGTCACCATGCTCTACCGCATTGATCAGGTTGGCATGAATAAGCTCAATAGCCTTGATGGCGCAGGCATCGGTGATTGGATTGGCGGCGATGGAAACATAGGCTTCTACCGCGTGAGTCAGAGCATCCATACCGGTTGCCGCTGTCAGGCTGGCAGGTTTTTTCAGCATCAGCTCAGGGTCGTTGACCGAGATGATGGGGGTAGTGTGCTTGTCGACAATGGCCATCTTTATATGACGGCTTTCATCTGTGATGATGCAGAAGCGAGTCATTTCACTGGCGGTGCCGGCGGTTGTGTTGATAGCCACCAGCGGCAACTGGGGCTTGGCTGACTGATCCAGGCCTTCGTAATCTTTGATGGAGCCACCATTGGCTGCAACCAGGGCAATACCCTTGGCACAATCGTGTGGTGAACCGCCGCCCAGGGAGATCACGAAGTCACAGTCGTTGGCGCGCAGCAACTCAAGGCCCGCTTCCACGTTACCAACGGTTGGGTTGGGTTGAACGCCATCGAATACAGTGGCGGTAATGCCTGCCTGACCCAGCTTTTCGGCGATCTGTCCCACCAGACCTATGCTGACCAGAGGTTTGTCTGTCACTATCAATGCCCGTTTGAATCCCAGAGTCTGGATATCACCGATAGCATCGTCTACAGCGCCCTGACCCAGGACGTTTACTGAAGGGATAAAGAATTTAGCAGCCATAAGTTCACCTATATATGCTGTTGAAAATGAAATCTGTATCTCTCTCTTGGTGTCAAATTACCAACTCATCCGACCAAAAAGTGTGAGGCAGCGCCAAGAACTGCGCCGAAAAGAAGGAAAATTAAGAGAAAGTTGAAACTAAGTGACATAAAAGCTGTTTTTATGACACAGATGCAGATAACGCCTTTCTTTCCATGATGGCAGCGGCTCCCACGGCCACCATATTACCCCTTAATACTTGTAGGGCCATTAGCCGAAAGCATGGAATTCTAGCGGATGGGGCGGGGAATTGCACCTTATGCTTGCCAGTAATACCGGGATATTGGGAAGTCAGGTTTACATTTTGGGTTGAACAAAATTTAAGCGATTGATTTATGCCATAGGTTCATGCTCTCTATCTGACCACCTATTTGGGTATTGAGGTGCAGACGGCCGCCATAGCGGTAATCTGCCGCGGCAAAGGTACGGTTCATACCAACGGAAACGGCTCTGGCTATGGTATAGGCGGTTCGGTAGCCTTGGTGGAATATTGCTTGTTCCATATGTGCCAGCAAGGCTCTGGCGCAGCCTTGTCCGCGGGCTTGTGGCAGAGTTGCAAAGTCTGTCATCTCTGCACTGAGACTCTTGGGATCCTTTTCGGCAGAAGCCAGGGCTATCAGTCGCCCTTGTTGGCGGATCCCAAAGTAGTCGACATCACTGGCCATGTTTTGCCGCAAAAATTCCGGATCTTCAATGGGGAAGGGGTAGCTGGGAAACACCTCGCTATAGAGCCTGGCCATCTGCGGCAGATCCTCTTCGTGGCAGCGACTGACCTCGGCCGCTGAATGGAATTCAGGCTTGATATCCGCCCTGGCATGCTCCAGCAGGGTATCCAACTCCGGCATGGTGCGAAATTGTCTGGTTTTGTCCTGGTAATGGGCGAGAAATACGGCGTCCTGGCTTTGATAAAAGCCTGGGATCCTGGCCTCTTCGCTGAAACCATATGCCAAAAACAGACCGGCCTTGTGCTCAGGTAGTTTGGCGATGATTTTGCCGTAGCCATGTTGCAGCGCCAGGGCTCTCAGTGCATCCAGTAAAGGCCTGGGTTCGGCATTACCAAGGGAGATCAGATAGATGCGATCATTGGCCGGGCCATGCTGGATGTGGGCGCCGAGTAAGTTGAGTTGTTGATCAAATTGAGCTTGGGTCATGAGTGTGAACTGTCCTGATGCGAGGTGAGCCGGGGCTTGAGATCTGGTTGGTGAATGATGTTGACCAGTAGCAACAATCCGGCGGAGACCAAAATGCCATAGATACTGGGATCCAGACCGAGTTTAGCCAAGCCATCCGGCAGCTTGAACAGCTCTGTCAGTAGCGCCAACGCCGTGAGGCCGCCACCCAGCATGGCGCAAAGTGCCGCAGTGGAGCTGACTCTGGGCCAAAACAGCGCCGCCAGAGTCGGGACAAACAGCCCGGAAACCATAAAGGCATAAGCATAGAGAATGGCATCCAATACCTGCCTGGCCTGACTGGCGAGATAGATAGCTGCCAGCCCCAACAATAGAGTGGCAATCATCGACAGTCTCAGGGTGTTGTTCCCTCTGGGAGCCAGCCCGAGCAGATCTTGGGTCAGGTTGCCGGATGCTGCCATCAGGCAACTGTCGGCGGTGGACATGATAGCGGAAAAGTATGCCGCGATAATCAGCCCGGTAAAGCCCATTGGCAAGAGATCGCGGATCATCGCCGGCACCGCCATTTCACTGTCCATATGTGGCAACATGACTCTGGCACACATCCCCAATAAAACGCCGGATATCGCCATCAGGGGATATTCAAGCACCCCGGCCAGATACCAGGCGCGCTTGGCGGTGGCGCCATCTTTACAGGCAAACATTCGCTGATAGAGAGTCATGGCAATCAGCCACACAGGTGTGATGGTGAGTAGCCAATTGATGGCCGTGATGGGATCTATAGCGGTCAGTGACATATGGGATGGCGGCAGATTGCGGCTCAGCCCCTGCCAGCCACCGACCTCGACCAGGGCGTAGGGCAGGGTAAAGCCAATCAAGCCCAGCAATAAAATGAGCCACTGGACACTGTCGGTATAGATAACCGCCTTGAGCCCCCCAAATACAGTGTAAAGTATGGTGGTTCCGCCTATCACCCAGAGTGCCAACTGCAGCGGCGGCAAGGCATCGAAGCCCTTGGGCAGCAGGGTCGCGGCCGCCAGTTTGGCACCGGCGAGGATCTGCGCGCCGGTAAACCCCAGATACCCGATACAGGAGATCAAGGCGGCCAACATGGCGACTCTGGCCCCGAATCTGTGCTTGAGCAGATCCGGATAGGTATAAAAGCGCTCGCCCTGCTCTAGACGTTTGACCCTGGGAATAACAAACACAGCAGATAACCAGGCCCCCAGCAAACCGGTAAACAGCAGCCAACTGCCCGCCAGCCCCATACTGAAGCCGAGACCGGCAAGACCTATGGAAAATCCGCCGCCCACATCCGTGGCGGCAATGGAAAAGCCTACGTGCCTGGCTTTGATATTGCGGCCACCGAGATAGTAGTCATCGCCGTCACTGTGGCGTTTGAAGTGGAAGTAACCAAACCCCAGTAAACCTACGAGGTACGCCAGGAAAATCCCATAATCCAAAGGGTGCATGGATCACTCCTGTAGCAGGAATGATACGTCGGCGCTGCGCCCTTCAAAGTTGGTGGCTATCAGACGCTCGCCTTCCGGGCCTGTTTGCCTGCTGACATATTCCGGCTGCACCGGCATTTTACCCAGACCGCCGACGCCATCGACGATAAAGGTGGGAATTGCCGGGCCGGATACCCAGCCGCGGATGCCATGATAGATTTTCAGCATTCGCTGATAACTGACCTGAAACTTGCTGTTGCCCGGCGCCGGATCCATGGCATAGACGTAATAGGGACGTATGCCTATGGATACCAACTCCATCACCAGTTCCTGCATAGTGTCTATGCTGTCGTTGACGCCTTTGATCAGCACGCTCTGGTTGCCGAGCATGATGCCGGTTTCCCTGAGCATGGCGATATGTTTGCTGAATAAGGGGGTGATTTCTCTGGGGTGGTTCACTTGGGTGTTGATCAGTGTGACTCGGTTACGCTTCAGTGCCCGGCACAACTCGGGCGTGACCCGGGTGGGAAGCTGCGCCAATAAACGGCTGCCGATACGCAGTATTTTCAGATCCGGTCTGGCCTCTCGGATCATCGACAGAATTTCATCCAGCTTGTCATCAGTGAGCAGCAAAGGATCGCCACCCGACAGGAGCACGTCCTGCACTTCTGTATGTTGGCGCAGATACTCCACCGAGCGACGGATCCTGTCCATGGAGATCACGTTGAGCGGATCGGACACCATGCGTTTGCGGGTACAGTGGCGGCAATAGGAGCCGCAGATGTTGTGTACCAGGAACAACACCCGATTGGGATACCTGTGCACTATCGAGGTGCCTTCTGGCATCATGTCATCTTCCGCCAATTGATCGCCCATTTCATGGGGGGCGACCTCCAACTCATCCTGCTCAGGAACATACTGCAACCGAATCGGGCAGTTGGGATCATCTTTGTCCATCAGCTGGGCTATATAGGGGGTGATCCTGGCGGCAATCACTTCATAAACTTGGTCATCGACCGCGCGAATATTGTTGAATACCTGGGATAGTTGTTTGTCATTCTTAAAGCTCAGTGACAAGGTTTCCCGCCAGGAGTGATTGGCAACATCAAACTGCATCAGCGCCTGATGGCTGGAAAATGGCCGCTTCTCTGTGATGACTTTCAGTGGAATAGGATTTTCTTCGCTCTTGTACTTCAGGCTGGTGGCCGGCATGGGGATAGTCCTTTTCTGATAATTAACACTCAATAATTAATTTGAGCTCTAATCGTTAGTTATCTAATGATTGCACTATGAGATTTTTGTATCAACAAAAGATGAGCAATTTGTTGATCTGAAGTTGCATTTGTCGGCGGTGGTATTTTTGAAAATTCCGCTATTGAGTCGATGGGCTATGAGTTTGCAGAGCTTTTCTGATAAGCTGGCGCCTTTCGGCTAGCTGTGATTTCAGTAGCCCTTTTCGAACCAGTGTGAGTAGGAAGTATTCATGGAAAAGTATGAGCAGTTATTAATCTCGCTGCGCAAAGTGATCCGCGCCATCGACCTGCATTCCAGGCAGCTCAGTAAGCACTCGGGCCTCACCGGACCGCAGCTTATGGTGATGCAGAAAATCGCTTCCATGGGATCGCCGCTCGCCAAACAGGTGGCGACCGAGATCAATCTGAGTCCTGCCACTGTCACCACTATCATCGACCGTCTTGAAGCCAAGGGCTTGGTTATACGTCAGCGCAGCCAAACCGATAAGCGCAAGGTACACCTATTGCTGAGCGAGTCCGGTGCTGCCTTGCTGGCACAGGCGCCCAAACCGCTGCAGGAGCACTTTATCAAGCGCTATCAGGCGCTGGAGGCCTGGGAGCAGAGCCAGCTCTTGTCGGCCGTGGAGCGGATTGCCACCATGATGGATGCCGAAGAGCTGGATGCCGCCCCCATGCTGCTGGTGGGACAAATTCAGCCGAGCGATGAGCCGGAAGCTGTGACCCCAAAGCAAACCAAGAGCTGAGTTTTCCTCTTTCAAGCGGGTCGCCATCAGCGGCCCCAAGATTGATTTCTGTCAGAACCCCGTTTTCAACCCCTGGTTGCCAATCCCGGCTTTTGTCGGCGATGTCTTGCACTCAATTGGTGAAAGATTGCACAGTCTTGAGTCATTGGTGCAACTCATTTACCTTTGGTGCCTTTTGCGAGACGCTCGCCCAACATCAGGGCGAATTTTCACAAGCTACTGAATTAAAATATTAAATACTTGTCACTTGGCTGACACACCTCTGTCTTATTGCTGTTATTTTGCCCTGGCATGCTATCTGCTCACAGGGAACTTAAGGTGATTGGCGTGGAGTGCTGAGATGGGACTGGAGAAGTTGCTGTATCTGCAAGGGATAGGGGACGGCTTCAGCGACAGCTATGGGCGTTTTTGCCCTACATCGGCCGGCACACGCAAACAGATCCTCAGCGCCATGTGTGGCCCTATACCCGAAGAGGCGAGCGAGCTTTGGATTGAGCGGCGGGTCTATCAGCTCGATGCCGAACCCTGGCAGCAGCTGTTGCCTTCATTTCAGTGGTGCTATCTCGACAGTCTCGGTCTGAGGTTCAGACTCGAGGCGCAGTCTTTGCCATCCAAGGCGCTGCAGCTGACGCTGACGAGTGAACTGGGTGAGGAGTTTGTTGTCAGCTTTTCAGCGGCAGACTGCCCGGTGCGCGGCGATTATCGTATCGGTGAGCGCTGCTATCTTGAGCACGAGCTTAAACTGGACGAGGTTTCCGGCAACTGTGGCATCGCCCCCGGACTTGGCTACCACAGGGTGTCTTTATCTATCATTGAGCGTGAGGGCGATGAGAGGCTGCTTGCTGCGGGCACCTTGATGGTGGCGCCAAGGCAGGCCTTCCAAGGCGTACTGCAAAAAAATACGGCGCGGCAAAACGAGCCTCATCGCAGGCCCTGGGGCGTCAGCGTGCAGCTGTTTTCGCTCTGGCAGGAGGATACTCCCGGCCCTGAGGCAATGGGCGACTTTGGAGCCCTGCTGAAGCTGATAACCCAACTGGCCCCCAAGGGGCTGGACTTTATCCTGCTCAACCCCCTGCATGCGCTGGCGCTCACTGAGGATGCCTCCCCAAGTCCCTACAGCCCAATAGACAGACGCCGCCTGCACCCCTTGTATATCTCGCCGCCGCTCTGCGCCGAAGGGATGGCAAAAAACTGTGATGCTGAATCTTTTGCCGAGCAAACGGCCTTCAGCCCCTGGCTGGACTATGCCGCTGTCAGCCGTGATAAGTGTGCCCGCCTCAAAGCAATGTGGCTGCGTTTCAACGCTTTGCCCAAGGATGCTCCCAGGCGCCAGGGCTACGAAGGCTTTGTGCGCCTGGAAGGACTGGCGCTGCAGCACTATGCCCGGGAGCAGGCAAGTTTCGCCACCGGAGACTGGCCCGCAGATGCCGGCTTTTATCTCTATCTGCAGTTTGTTGCCGAAGAGCAGTTGGCTTTGTGTCAATCCCGCGCCATAGAAGCCGGCATGAGTATCGGCCTTATCCGGGATCTGGCTGTCGGCACAGTTGGCAGCGGCACTGAGGTGAGTCAGCATCAGAGTCAGTTTTGCCAAGGTGCCAGCATAGGGGCGCCGCCGGATGCCTTTGCGCCCCAGGGGCAGAACTGGGGGCTGACGCCTCTGGATCCCGTCGGTCTCAAGCAAGCGGATTTTAGCCATTTTATTGAGTTGCTGCGCACCAACATGCGCCACAGCGGTGCCATTCGGATAGATCACGTGATGTCGCTGTTTCGTCTCTGGTGGTGGCCGGCCGAGGCCGAAAACCAGATTGAAACTGCAGTCGAAACTGAGTCTGGCGAGCCTGAAGGCGCCTATGTCTATTACCCCTTCGATACCCTGCTGGCGATTTTATTGCTGGAGAGCCAGCGTGCCCGTTGCCTGGTGATTGGCGAAGACCTTGGGCTGGTGCCACCCCAAATCGTAGCGCCACTTAAGCTTGGCGGGCTGTACTCCAATGAGCTGTTCTATTTTTGCCGTGAGCAGCAGGATTTCCCTGAGTTTGGTGGATTTCGGCCGCCAAATGACTACAAGCCAAACGCCATCATGATGCTGAGCAACCATGATGTACCGCCGCTCAAAGCCTGGCTGGAAGAAGAAGATCTCAGGCTCAGGCGGGAACTTGGCCTGCTGGGCGCTGAACAATACGCAAGGGAAAGCGATGACCGCCGCAGGGATATTCAGGCTCTTGAAGTTTGGCTATCGCGCTTTTATCCCTTTGATAACAAGATAAAAGCTGCACTTGCGCCGGAATCTGTCACCTATACCCACAACTTGATCCATAACCTCGCCGTCACGGTCGCCTCGGGGCGCAGTGCGCTTTTCAGCCTGCCGCTGACAGATCTGCTCGGCGATAAGGTGGCGGTCAATATCCCGGGCACCAGCGCTGAGTATCCCAACTGGCGCCGACGTTATTCGTTGGCCGTGGAAAGGCTCAATGATTCCGAGCTGCTGCAAAACCTGCTCAGGGATATCCGCCGGGTGCGCGAGCAAAGTTGCAGCGCTGAGCCGGAGCGGCTGCGAGCTCAATCAACAGGAGATGCAGATGAAACAGCAAATCGTCGCCAATGAACCCGCGCCGCACTTTAGTGAGCCAATGCAGGAAAGCCTGGTCCCTGAACTGGACTTTGCCGCTGCCTGCGCTTTGGCCGAAGGGCGCCATGGCGATCCCTTCGCCTGGCTCGGAATGCATCTGGTCGAGCAAAATGGCCGCAGCCGCTTGCTACTGCACGCCGTGCTGCCCGGCGCCGCCGCCGTCGAGGTGCTGGACGCGAAAACCGGCCGTAAGGTGGCTGAGCTTACCCCTGTCGTTGGCGCCGAGCCCCTGTTCAGTGGCTTTATGGGGCGCAGGGTCAAACCCTTCGAATATAGGCTCCGCATCAGCTATCCCCAGGCGGAGCTGGTGCTGGACGACCCTTACCGCTTTGATGCTTCGCTCGATGAACAGGCATGCTTTCTCTTCAATGAAGGCAGTCTGCTGAAAGGCTGGCAGTTGCTTGGTGCCAATTGGCTCGAGTGCCAGGGCGTAAAAGGTGTACGTTTTTGTGTTTGGGCTCCCAATGCCAAAAGTGTGTCTTTGCTGGGGGATTTTAATCATTGGGACAGACGTCGCCACAGTATGCGCCGCCACCCGGCCTCAGGTCTTTGGGAGCTGTTTTTGCCGCAAGTCCAGGGCGGTGAGCACTATAAATTTTTGCTGCAAACCCAGGATGGCAGCTGGCTGGAAAAGGCCGACCCCTGCGCCAGACAGATGCAAGGTGCGCCCCACAACGCCTCGATAGTGCCGATGGCAGACAGTGATTGGCAATGGCAGGACAGTGATTGGATGGCCGCCAGGGCGCAAAGCACCTGGCACCGACAGGCGGTCAGTATCTATGAGCTGCATCTGGGGTCCTGGCGGCGTAACGGCGAAGGCGGTTTTCTCAGCTACGCAGAGGTGGCCGAACTCTTGGTGCCTTACCTGCAATCTCACGGCTTTACCCATGTGGAATTTATGCCGCTGAGTGAATACCCCTTCGACGGTTCCTGGGGCTATCAACCCGTGGGGCTGTATGCTCCCAGTCATAGGTTTGGTGATCCCGAGGGGCTTAAACTGCTGGTGGATGCCTGCCACAGGGCGGGTATTGGTGTGCTGCTCGACTGGGTGGCGGCGCACTTTCCTTCCGACCCCCACGGCCTGGCGCATTTTGATGGCACTTGCTTGTACGAACATGAAGATCCCCGCCGTGGCCGTCATCCCGACTGGGACACCTTGATCTACAACTATGGCCGCAAAGAGGTGCAGAGTTTTCTGCTCAGCAATGCCTGTTATTGGCTGGAGGAGTTTCACTTCGATGGCCTGCGTCTCGATGCAGTGTCTTCCATGCTCTATCTGGATTACAGCCGCGAAGAGGGCCAGTGGCAGGCCAACGAATATGGCGGCCGTGAGAATTTGGAAGCGATAGCCTTTTTGCAGCAGCTCAATACGCGTCTCTACCATGAGTACCCGGGGATCATCATGATTGCCGAAGAGTCCACCGCCTGGGATGGCGTCAGCCGGGATGTCGCTGCCGGCGGCTTGGGATTCGGCTTCAAATGGAATATGGGCTGGATGCACGACACCTTGGATTATCTCACCAAGGAGCCGGTACATCGCAGCTATCACCATGGGCAACTGACTTTTTCCCTCATCTATGCCTATACCGAGCAGTTTATTTTGTCGCTGAGTCACGATGAAGTGGTGCATGGCAAGCGCGCCTTGTTGGAGAAGATCCCCGGCGATGACTGGCAGAAGTTTGCCACACTGCGGGCTTTTTACGGTTTTATGTGGGCTCATCCGGGGAAAAAGCTGCTGTTTATGGGCGGCGAGTTTGGCCAGCGGCGCGAATGGCAACATGACTTCAGCCTCGACTGGCACCTGCTGCAGTATCCGTCTCATCAGGGGCTCAGCGATTGGGTGCGGGATCTTAACCTCTGTTACCGCCGGCAGCCGTCATTGTGGCAGTGTGACGGCGAGCCGCAAGGGTTTCGCTGGCTCGACTGCAACGACTGTCAGCACAGCCTGCTGGCGTTTACGCGTATCGATTCCGACGGCAACATGGTGCTGGTTATCTGTAACTTTACCCCTTGTGTCAGGGAAGGCTATCGACTGGGATTGCCAGAGCCCGGACGTTACCGCGAGCTGCTCAACAGCGACAGCGCATTCTACGGCGGCAGTAATCAAGGCAACGCCGGAGGCATGGAAGCCGAGGAGATCCCCTGGCAGGGCATGCCATATAGCGCGCTGATCCGGGTGCCGCCACTGGCGAGCGTCTATTTCGCCTTGGAGCGTGGCTGATGCAGATGCTTGCAGGCAAACCCTGGCCTCTGGGCTCGACTCTGGTGCATGCAGCCAATGGCGATCCGGAAGGGGTGAATTTTGCGCTGTTTTCGGCTCATGCAACCCGGGTAGAGCTGTGCCTGTTTGAATTCAAAAATGGCCAATGGCAGGAGTCGGGCCGTTTCGAGCTTATGCCGTCCTCGCAACGGGTGTTCCATGGTTTGCTGCAGGGGGCCGGTGAAGGACTCTGCTATGGCTATCGGGTGCATGGCCCTTATCAGCCTCAGGAAGGGCACAGATTCAATCCGGCCAAGCTGCTGCTGGACCCTTACGCCAGAGCCTTTTGTGGTCGCTGGCAGTATGGGCCCTGGCAACTTGGCTATGCCAGAGTCGATGAGCAGGGCCGGCCATTGGCCGCTGTTTGCCATCCGGGGGATGCTGAATCCCCAGTACCAGGGACCCCAGAGCGGGAGTCCGGCAGTGCCGGAATAGGTGATGACTTATGGGCCGATCCCTGTGACAACGCCTGGGCCATGCCCAAATGCCAAGTGGTAGCCGATACCCGCTTTACCGGCAAGCGCTTACCGGGCGGCCAATGGCGTAATGAAGTGATCTACGAGATGCACCTCAAGGGCTTCACCGCCGCCATGGCAGGGATCCCCTCTGAGCTTCGCGGCACCTTTGCCGGTTTGGCGCACCCGGTGGCGATAGCTTATCTCAAGTCGCTCGGGATCACCTGTGTCGAACTGCTGCCGGTGCACGCCTTTCTGTCCGAGCCTTTTCTGCTGGATAGCGGGCTCAGCAATTACTGGGGTTATAACAGCATAGGTTTCTTCGCTCCCCATGGGGCATATTCGGCCTCTGACGATGCCATTGGCGAATTCAAGCAGATGGTTTCTGCCCTGCATGATGCCGGTATCAAACTCGTGCTGGATGTGGTCTTTAACCACAGCGCCGAGGGTAACCGTCAGGGGCCGACCGTCAGTTTTCGCGGCTTGGACAATCTCAGCTACTATCGTTTGCATCCGGCAGATAAGCGTTTTTATATCAATGACTCTGGCTGTGGCAACTGCCTGGATATCAGCCATCCAAGAGTCGTACAGCTGCTGATGGACTCGCTGCGTTACTGGGTCGATGTCATGGGGGTGGATGGCTTTCGTTTCGATCTGGCCACCAGCCTTGGCCGTGAGATGCGGGGGTTCAGCAATCGCGCCGGATTGTTCGATGCCTTGCTGCAAGACCCTGAACTGCAGCAATGTGTGCTGATAGCCGAGCCCTGGGACATAGGCCCGGGCGGTTATCAGTTGGGGCAGTTCCCCAATCGCTTTGCCGAATGGAACGACAGATATCGCGATACCCTGCGGCGTTTCTGGCGCGGTGATGCCGGGCTCTTGCCCGAGCTTGCCAGGCGCCTTTCCGGCTCCGGCGATCTGTTTGAACACTCGGGGCGCGGCCCGCAAAGTTCAATCAACTTTATCTGCAGCCATGATGGTTTCACCCTGAGGGACCTGGTGAGCTATCGCGAGCGGCACAATCAGGCCAACGGCGAAAACAACCGCGATGGTCACCATGAAAACTTCAGTGCCAACCATGGCGTGGAAGGCGAGAGCAAAGATGCCGCCATAAAGGCCCTGAGGGCGCGCCAGAGCCGTAATCTGCTGGCGAGTTTACTGCTCTCCCAGGGCACGCCCATGTTGCTGGCCGGCGATGAGTTCGGCAACTCCCAGAGTGGCAACAACAACGCCTATTGTCAGGACAACCCATTGGGCTGGCTCGATTGGCACAGGGAAGATACTGCGCTTGGCGCCTTTGTTCGCCGGCTTATCCATATCCGCCGGGATTGCGGTTTTTATGACAGCGATGACTATGTTCACACCGACGCCCTCCAGGCTCCCAGAGCCCTGGCTTGGTTTGCTGCCTCCGGCGAGGCCATGACCCCCGGCCATTGGGGCGAAGTCCAGTGCCGCAGCTTGCAGTTGATGCAGAGCCGTCAGCTCAATAAGAGCCTTCAGTGGGCAGAGAGCCTTCAGCTGAAAAAGAGCCGTCAGTTAGATATGAGCCCTCAAGGAGAAAACAAACTTCAGACCGAAGCTCTGCTGATCCTGCTGCATGCCGGTGACAGCAACAGCCATTTTTGTCTGCCAGCTCCGCCGCCCGGAGCCGGTGAGCAGTGGCAATTGCTGCTTTCCAGCGAAGCCGGACGGGATGAACTGCAATCCTGCTATCCCACAGCTTCATCTTTCGCCGTTGCCGCCTTCAGTTTTCAGCTGCTGGCCGCAGGTGGCCGTTATCTGTCGTCCTCAGCCAAAGGAGCCAGCCATGACTGATACTTCAAGGAATAGAGTCAAGAGCCGCAGTAAGAGCCAATCGACAACAGCATCAAAAGCCGCATCGCCAATAGCACCCGCTAGTCAACAAGCCCCAGGCCATCTGGCGCACCAAGACTGCGAGCCCTGTGATTCACTGCCGGCGGCCTTTGCCAGACAGCTGAGATACGATCTTAACCGCAATGAGCGCAGGCCGCAGGAGCTTTATCAGGCGTTGGCCCTGAGCGTCAAAGAGCAGCTGTTGGACGATTGGTGTGCCAGTCGCAGCCAGGATGCTTTGTACCAGCGCAAACAGGTGGCTTATTTGTCGCTGGAGTTTTTGATGGGCCGAAGCCTGGGCAACGCCTTGCTCAATCTGGACCTGACCGACGAGTGTCGGGAGATGCTGCAAGGCTATGCGGTAGCGCTTGAAACCCTGCAACAGCAAGAGCATGACGCAGGTCTGGGGAACGGCGGTCTCGGGCGGCTGGCGGCTTGCTTTATGGACAGCTGCGCCAGTCTCGGGCTGGCGGTCACTGGCTATGGCATTCGTTATGAGTACGGCATGTTTGCCCAGCAGATAGTCGATGGTTACCAGCAGGAGCAGCCGGACCGCTGGCTCAGGGATGGCAACCCCTGGGAAGTGCGGGCTTCACAGCACAATGTGACAGTGCCTTTCTTTGGTCATGTGCAGAGCCATGTCGACCGCGATGGTCGTCGGCACAGGGCCTGGGTGGATACCCAGGATGTACTGGCGGTTGCCTATGATATGCCTGTGCCGGGTTATCGCAACGGCCGGGTCAACACCCTGAGGCTTTGGAAGGCCGAGGCCACGGATGAGTTTGACCTTGCCGAGTTCAACCAGGGGGATTACACCGAAGCCGTGGCAGCCAAGAATCTGGCCGAGCAGATCACCATGGTGCTGTACCCCAATGACAGCAGTGAAAACGGTAAAGAGTTGCGGCTGCGGCAGCAGTATTTCCTGTCCTCCGCCAGTTTGCAGGATCTGTTGACGACCTGGGTTGCCAACAAAGGCCGGGACTTCAGTGAGTTTGCCAAGTTTCATGTGCTGCAGCTCAATGATACCCATCCGGCGATTGCGGTTCCCGAGTTGATGCGCCTGCTTATCGACGAATATCAGCTGGAGTGGCAAGCCGCCTGGGACATAGTCAGCCATTGCATGGCCTACACCAACCATACCTTGTTGCCGGAGGCGCTGGAGCGCTGGCCGGTGCGCATGTTCGCCCAGATGCTGCCGCGTATTCTGGAGATCATCTATGAAATCAACGCCAGATACCTGGAGTTGGTGGCGCATCACTGGCCCGGCGATGTGTCACGTCTGCGGCAGATGTCCATCATAGAAGAGGGGGATGAGCCCCATATCCGTATGGCCTATCTGGCGATAGTGGCCAGCTTTTCGGTCAATGGTGTGGCGGCGCTGCACTCAAGGCTGTTGACCACAGGGCTGTTTCGGGATTTTTACGAGCTCTGGCCGCATAAGTTCAACAACCGTACCAATGGCGTGACGCCCAGGCGCTGGCTGGCTCACTGTAACCCCCGTTTGGCCGCGCTCATCAGCAGCCGCCTGGGACAGGATTGGCTGAGCGACCTAAGATGCCTGACTGCCCTCAACGCCTTTACCTCGGACAAGCCATTTATTGCTGCCTGGCGCGAGGTGAAGCAGGCCAATAAACAGGCGCTGGCCGAGCTGGTGGCGCAGCGCTGCCAGGTGAACTTCGACCCCTCCATGATGTTTGATGTGCAGGTTAAGAGGATCCATGAATACAAGCGGCAACTGCTGAATATCATGCATGTGATCCATCTCTATCAGCGGATTGTCAGTGGCGATACCCAGGGGATGCAACCACGCTGCGTGCTGATTGGCGGCAAGGCGGCGCCCGGTTATGCCATGGCGAAACTGGTGATCAAATTGGCCAACAATGTGGCTCATATGGTCAATGAGGATCCCAGAGTCAGTCCCTGGTTAAGGTTTGCCTTTTTGCCCGACTATAACGTCAGCGCCATGGAGGTGATCTGCCCGGGTACGGATTTGTCAGAGCAGATATCCACCGCCGGCAAGGAAGCCTCGGGCACAGGCAATATGAAGTTCATGATGAATGGCGCCCTGACCATAGGCACTCTGGATGGTGCCAATATCGAGATGCTCGAAGAGGTAGGTGAAGACAACTTCTTTCTGTTTGGCCTCAATGCCCTGGCGGTGGAGGAACTCAAGGCGCACTACTGCCCGGCGCAATATATAGCGTCTTCGGCGGCGCTCGGCGGCGTAATGGCGCTGCTCAAAAGTGGTCACTTTAATCTGCAGGAACCGGGGATCTTCGACCCCATCATAGCCGCCATTGAGTCGCCCCAAGATCCCTGGATGCTGGCGGCCGACTTTGAAACCTACCGTCTGGCCCAGCTGCAAGCCGCCAAGGCTTATCAGGACCCTCAGCGCTGGACCGCCATGAGTATTCGCAACACCGCGGTCAGTGGCCGCTTCTCCAGCGATGTCACCATAGCCGGTTATCGCGACCATATCTGGGGCGCGCAGTGAGCGCCTTTTTCTGTTAATTGGGAGCACGCTTTTATGCCGAATCCGAGTCCGCGTTATATCAGTAACCTTACCCGTGAAACCTATGCCCTGATCCTGGCCGGAGGCCGGGGTTCCCGCCTCCATGAGCTGACCGATTGGCGGGCCAAGCCGGCGCTCTATTTTGGCGGCAAGTTCAGGATCATCGACTTTCCGCTGTCCAACTGCATCAACTCGGGGATCCGCCGGGTAGGGGTGGTGACCCAGTACAAGTCCCATTCGCTTATCCGCCACGTGACCCGCGGCTGGGGGCATTTCAAAAAGGAGTTGGGGGAGTCGGTGGAGATATTGCCGGCGTCCCAACGTTATTCGGACAACTGGTATCAGGGCACGGCCGATGCTGTGTTTCAGAACATAGACATCATACGTCACGAGCTGCCGCGCTATGTGATGGTGCTTTCGGGCGATCATATCTACCGCATGGATTACGCCGGGCTGCTGGCCGCTCATGCCGAGTCCGGCGCCGATATGACGGTTTCCTGTATGGAGGTGCCGGTGGCCGAAGCGGCCAACGCCTTCGGGGTGATGGAGGTGGACAGCAGCAACCGTATTCTGGGGTTTGAAGAGAAACCGGTCGAACCCAGGCCCTTGCCGGATAACCCCGAATCCTGCCTGGCATCCATGGGCAACTATGTGTTCAACACAGAGTTTTTGTTTGAACAGCTGAAAAAAGATGCCCAGAACGCCGATTCCAACCGGGATTTCGGCAAGGACATTATTCCGGCCATCATAGAAAAGCACCGGGTCTATGCCTATCCGTTTCGCAGCGCTTTTCCCAATGAGCAGGCCTACTGGCGCGATGTGGGAACTCTGGATTCTTTCTGGCAAGCCAATATGGAACTGCTGTCGCCGACGCCGGCGCTCAATCTCTATGATGCCAAATGGCCCATCTGGACCTATCAGGAACAACTGCCGCCGGCCAAGTTTGTATTTGACGATGATGACAGGCGCGGCATGGCGCTGGACTCTGTGGTTTCCAGCGGCTGCATTATCTCAGGTGCCACTGTGCGCCACTGTGTTCTCTTCAATGAGGTAAGGGTTTGTTCTTACTCAGAGGTGGAAGACTCAGTGATCCTGCCCGATGTGGTGGTGTTGCGTCATTGCCGCATTCGCAAGGCTATTATCGACCGGGGCTGCATTATCCCCGAGGGGATGGAGATAGGCTTCAACCATGACCACGACAGGGCCAAGGGTTTTCGGGTCTCGGAAAACGGTGTAGTGCTGGTGACCCGCGACATGTTGGGACTGCCTGTGGGGTACGAATAATGGCGGCGAAAGTAAAACTGCAGGTGTTGATGTTGGCAGCGGAAAACGCCGCCCTGGCCGGTGCCAAAGTCGGCGGTATGGCCGATGTGCTGGCCGAGTTGCCTCCGGCGCTGCAAAGCCAAGGCGTGGCGGCGCATATCATAATGCCGGACTATGGCTTTTTGGCCAAGGAGCAGGGGGCCGATTTTCTGTGCGAGTTTGAATTTGCTTTCGGCGCAGGCACCACCCGGGCGCGGCTATTTCGTATCGCCAATCCGGCGGTTCAGCCTGACTCCCAGGGGTTGTGGATCTATCTTCTGGCTCATGAAGGTTTTTGCGGCGTTAAGCGTGAAGTCTACAGCCTGGATGGCCCTGAGCGCCCCTTTGCCACAGATGCAGGCAAGTTTGCCCTCTTCGGCGCTGCAGTGGCGGCGGCGCTGAAACAGGGATTATTGCCGCTGCCGGACAGGTTTCACCTGCACGACTGGCACTGCGGCGGTTTTGCCATGTTAAGAGCACTGGATCCCGCCTATCGCGGCCTATCAAAAGTGCCCTGTGTCCTCAGTATTCACAACCTGGCGATGCAGGGTGTGCGGCCGCTTGCCGGCGAGGCATCTTCCCTGGCAGCTTGGTATCCCTGGCTGTTGGCCGAAGGGGTAAACTCCAAACTGCAACTGGCGCTGGATACCCGCTACCCCGGGTGCATCAATCCGCTGCGGGCGGCGATTCAGTTCTGCGATGTTATCCATCTGGTCTCGGCGACTTACGCCAAGGAAGTGCTGCGTCCGTCACAGCCTGAACTGGGCTTCTTTGGCGGCGAGGGATTGGAGGCTGACCTGCAGGCCAAAGCCAAGCTTGGCCAGGTGTTCGGCATTCTCAACGGCTGTGACTATCAAAAAGGACTACCGCTCGCGGCCGGCAAGCGGCGGCAACTCAAGTTGCAACTGTCCAAGATAGCCACAGAGGCATTATTGAGTAAACTCGGGCGCAGCGAAGCCGTGACGCCGGCAGATATGATTGCTCAAATCCGCTTGGGGCAGATATCTGACTCACCGGGAATGCTGCTGACTTCGGTTGGCAGGCTCACTGAACAGAAGTTACTCTTGTTGTGTCATCCCTGGCAGGGCAAGACAGTGCTGGAAGAGCTGCTGCTAAGGCTGGCGCAGTTTAGCGACAGCGCCTGTTTTTGGCTGCTTGGCAGCGGCGATGAGCAGATAGCGGCACTCTTTGGCCGCATCGCCGCGAGCAACAGCAATTTTCGCTTTATCAATGGTTATCATCAGGAGCTGGCCGATGCCCTCTATCAATGCGGCGATCTGTTTGTGATGCCAAGCTCCTTCGAGCCTTGCGGTATCAGCCAGATGCTGGCTTTGAGAGCAGGCCAACCCTGCTTGGTGCATGCCACAGGCGGGCTGGCCGATACCATCAGCGACGGTGACAATGGCTTGGTATTCTCGGGGGCCGGGCTGGATGAACAGGCCAAGGCGCTGCTCGACGCCCTGTCCCGGGCCTTGGAGCTCTATTCCACAGCCAACTGGAATGCTCTTAGAAAAAGAGCCTCCGCCAGTCGCTTTTCATGGCAAGACAGCGCAAGGCTTTATATGACCCAACTCTACCAGGTGGAAAGTTGCAGCAAGGATGAGCGGCGCCTAGTGGAAAGCGCCATAAATTAGTCAGGTTTCCGAAGGTGCTCTGCTACACTAGACCTGTAGATTTCTTCTTTGTTATTCACAGGCTAGGGGGCAGATGGAGCAGAGCATTTTCCTTCCTTTGGCACAAAATGCCGCATTTTTGCTGGCATTGGTGTTTATGTATGATGCTATTCCCAGACAGCAGCAGCGGGAGTACTTCCTGCTGTGGCGTTTGTTGATTGGCGTCATTATCGGTGGCATCTGTATTGCGGTGATGCTTACCCCCTGGAGCTATGAGCCGGGGATATTCTTCGATAGTCGCTCCGTACTTTTAAGTATCTCAGGCCTGTTTTTCGGCGGCCTGCCGACCATAATCGCCTGCGTGATTACCGCCGCTTTTCGCATCTATCTCGGTGGCGGTGCTGTTTGGATTGGTGTTGGAGTGATCTTCTCCAGCGGCTTGATAGGCCTGTTGTGGCGCAAACGGCGCAAGCAATCCCTCGCCGATATAGGCTACCCGGAGCTGGCCGGCTTTTCCCTGTTGGTGCATCTGGTTATGCTGGCCTGGATGTTACTGCTGCCCTGGGAAACCGCCAAAGGGGTGCTTGCCAGTATCAGTTTGCCTCTGTTGACCTTGTTCCCACTCACCAATGTGTTGCTGGGGCGCTTGCTGTCGCGGCGGCTGGAATTTGAGCGCGACAACCGCATTCGGCTGCAGGATGACTTTCTGTTTCGCTCCCAGTTCCATGTGGGCAACATAGGGATTTCCATCACCTCGCCGGATCAACGCTGGCTCAAGATAAACCCCCACATGTGCCGGATGTTGGGTTACACAGAGCAGGAGTTGTCGCAACTGACCTGGTCTGAGCTGACCCACCCGGATGATCTGCCCGCCGACATGGCGCAATTCAGGCGGATGCTGGATGGTGAAATCGACGAATATGAGATGGAAAAACGCTTCGTCTCCAAGCAGGGGCAGTATGTCTATACCCATATGACTGTGGCCTGTCAGCGCCATCATCAGCAGGTACAGTTGGTGATAGCCGGCTATATCGATATTACCTCGGCCAAGTTGGCCGAGCAGGCGATTGCCGCCAGTCGCGATCAGTTGGAGCTGGTGCTGCAAAGCGGTCAACTCGGCTTCTGGGACTGGGACCCAGTCAAGGATACCGTAGTGCGCAACAAACGCAGTGCCGAAATTCTCGGCTGCTCCCTTAACAATCTCAACGACAACAAACGCCTGTGGTTAGATGGTATTCATCCCAAGGACAGGGCCTGGGTACTGCGCTCTTTGGATGAGCACCTGGCGGGCAAAACCGAGCAACACAAGGTGCAGTACCGGCTGATCCGTCCGGACGGCGAACTGCGCTGGGTGCAGGATACCGGCAAGGTGGTCAGTCGTGACGAGAAGGGCAGGCCTCTCAGGGTTTGCGGCGTGCATGTGGATATTACCGAGCAAAAACAGCTGGAAGCCTCACTCAAGCTGGCGGCTTCCGTCTATGAAAATTCCAGCGAGGCGATGAGTGTGCTGGATGATGTCGGCACCATAATGACGGTCAATTCGGCGTTCAGCGCCATCACAGGGTATCAGCCACAAGATGTGCTGGGCAGTAACATAGATATGCTCAAGTGCGACGACCACGATGAGAGGTTTTACCGTGAGCTGAATCATGATCTCAGCCACAAGGGGCGCTGGCAGGGAGAGATGTGGCTGCGCTGCAGTGATGGCCGCAAGATAATGATTTGGCTCAGCATCAATACCATTCACAGCACGGATGATACCCCTCTGAGAAGGGTGGCGCTGTTTTCCGATATCACCGACAAGAAGCAGAATGAACGTCTTATCTGGCGTCAGGCCAACTATGATGCCCTGACAGGTTTGCCGAACCGGCGCATGTTCACCGAGCATCTTGGCAATGAAATCCGTAAGGCCAAGCGCCATGGCCATGGTTTTGCGCTGCTGTTTCTGGATCTGGATTTCTTCAAAGAGGTCAATGATACCCTGGGTCATGACATGGGGGATTTACTGCTGGTGGAAACCTCGGAGCGGCTGCAGGCCTGTGTGCGTGAGTCCGACGTGGTGGCCAGACTCGGCGGCGATGAGTTCACCTTGCTGCTCTCGGATGTGCAGGATCATAACGGGGTCGAGCGGGTTGCCAACCATATTCTCAGCAGTCTGGCCGAGCCCTTCAAGTTGGGCGATGAAACCGCCTTTATCAGCGCCAGTATCGGCATTACCCTGTATCCCGATGATGGTCAGACAGTGGAGTTGTTGCTTAAACATGCGGATCAGGCCATGTATGCCGCCAAAGATCAGGGCCGCAACCGTTTCAACTATTTCACTGCTTCTATGCAGGAATACGCCAGATACAGGATGCGGCTTATTCAGGATTTGCGTCAGGCATTGGAGCGGCGCGAATTCGAACTCAGGTTCCAACCCATAGTCGAGCTGGGCAGCGGTAAGGTGTTCAAGGCCGAAGCCTTGCTGCGCTGGAATCACAGTGAGCGCGGCAGTGTCTCGCCGGCTGAGTTTATTCCTGTGGCAGAAGACACAGGGCTTATCTTTGAAATCGGTAACTGGGTGTTTGAGCAGGCGGCGCGTCAGAGTGCCGCCTGGCGCGAGGCTTATGGGAGCGAGGTGCAGATCAGTATCAACAAGTCGCCAATCCAGTTTCGCGACGAAGGCAACCGCTTTGCCGAGTGGCTGGAGCTGCTGACAAGTCTGGGTGTCTCTGGCTCGGGGATCTGTATAGAGATAACTGAAGGCCTGTTGCTGGATGCCAATATGGGAGTGACCGAAAAGCTGTTGGCCTATAGGGATGCCGGCATTCAGGTGTCTCTGGATGACTTTGGCACCGGCTATTCCTCCCTGGCTTATCTGAAGCGGTTTGATATCGACTATCTCAAGATAGATCAATCTTTTACCCGTAATTTGGAAACAGATGAGAGTGACTTGACCCTCTGTGAAGCCATCATAGTCATGGCGCACAAGTTGGGGATGAAGGTGATAGCCGAAGGGGTAGAGACAGCCGGTCAGGCCGAGATCTTGACCCGCATAGGCTGCGACTATGCCCAGGGTTACCTCTACTCCCAGGCGTTGGATATCGAAGGCTTTGAGCAAAAGTATCTTGGCAAGCATCAGGTCATAGGTGGTGGAAATGCCAGCTGATAACTTGTGTTTGCGGTATACTCGCCGACCTTTTTATGTTTCAGGTGTTGAAGATGCAGTTTTCTGAAACCCAGCTGCCGGGAGCGCTGCTCGAAGCCGTTGCCCAGTGCGGCTATCGTGAGTTGACGGCGGTGCAGCAGCAGGTATTGCCGGCGGCATTGGCCGGACGGGATATTATGGCTTCGGCCCAGACAGGCACAGGCAAAACCGCGGCTTTTGGCTTGCCGCTGTTGGCCGCCTTGATTGACAAGTGGCAGCAACAGGGGCTCGCTGAGCCTGAGTATGGCGCCGCTCCCAGAGTGCTTATCCTGACACCAACCCGCGAGCTGGCGCAGCAAGTGGCGACTCAGTTGGGTAAATACGCCGCCCATACGCCATTTCGCATTTTGGCCATTTTCGGCGGCGCCAACTTCAACCCTCAACGCAAGGCGATAGCGGCCGGTATTGAGGTGCTGGTGGCGACGCCGGGGCGGCTGTTCGATCACCTGAGCCAAGATCATCTCAGGCTGGATAAGGTTAGGGCCCTGGTGCTGGATGAGGCCGACCGCATGTTGGACCTGGGATTCTTGCCGGATATTGAGCGTCTGGGGCGCTATCTGCCAGATGGGCATCAGACCATGCTGTTTTCGGCGACCTTCCCCGAGGCGGTCAAGCGCCTCGGGCACAAGCTGCTCGATAAGCCAGAATGGTTTGAAGTAGATAAAGAGAGCCGCACTCAGGCGCAGATCCAGCAAAAGGTGTATCCGGTGGATTATCGTCGTAAAGCCGAGTTGCTTGCCGAGCTTATTGGTCGCAACAACTGGCAACAGGTGTTGGCCTTTGTCAGTACCAAGGAGAGTGCCGAGCAGTTGCAGCAAGAGCTGAAACTCGACGGCATCAAGAGTGCCTGTTTTCACGGTGACAAGACTCAAGGCGCCCGCAGCCGCGCTCTGGCGCAGTTCATCGATGGAGAAGTTAGGGTATTGGTGGCAACCGATGTCGCGGCTCGAGGCCTGGATATTCCGGCCTTGCCAAGGGTTATCAATCTCGAGCTGCCATCCCAGGCTGATGACTATATTCATCGCATCGGCCGCACCGGCAGAGCCGGGCGCAGCGGTGAAGCCATCTCTTTGGTGAGCCCGGCCGAAGAGCAAAAACTGGCTGAAATAGAAGCCCTGCTCGGTTACAAGCTGCCAAGAGAAGTACTGCCGGGTTACGAGAAGGGCGCGCCGCTGCCGGAGCGCTATTTACAGCCAATAGAGAACCCCCGACATGCCAAGACTCACAGGGGCCATAAACCCGGTCGCAAGGGCCAGGCTCCCAAAGGCCCAAGACGCAGATAATGCAATCTGCCCTGCTATACTCAATGCGTTGCCTCAATAAGCCGTCGGCAGCGCAGCCCCCTTAGCTTAAGGAATAGTAAAGGTATCAGGAGATGAGTATGTTGCGAAAATTAGTGATCTTGCTGTGGTTGAGTATGCTTGTGGCTTGCACTTCCATTCCCAAAGACTGGTCCGGTATGAGTTCAACCGAGATAGCCTCCTGGAAAGAAGCAGGTTTTGACTCCCGAAGCGCCCAGCAGTGGCATGTTGCCGGTTTCGATGCCTCAAGCGCAGGCGCCTGGCAGGATGCAGGCTTTAAACTCCAAGATGCCAAAGAGTGGCACTTGCAGAGCTTCTCTGCGGCTGAGGCCAAAGGCTGGCGTGCCAGCGGCTTTGACTTGGAGGATGCCATGAAAAATCGTGCCAAGGGGCTGACACCGATAGTGGATCACGAACTCAAGCCCTAACCGGTCAGGTTCACAGAAATGGGCGCTATCCGCGCCCATTTTGCATCTGTTTACAATTTCGAGCTAACTCTTTCCCTGCTTGGGTTACACTCTGCTGCCTCAATGCTGTAAGGAATGGAGTCACAGATGATCCTCAAACCCGTTGCCACCAATCTGATCACCGGCTTTCTCGGCTCAGGCAAAACCACCTTTATTAAAGCGCTGCTGGCCAATAAGCCTGCGGGCGAGACTTGGGCGGTATTGGTCAATGAGTTCGGTGAAATAGGAATAGATGCCGGTCTGATGGGGCAGAGTGACTCCGGCGTTGTCATACGAGAAGTGCCCGGCGGCTGTTTGTGCTGCGCTGCCGGGGTGCCGACTCAAGTGGCGGTGACTCAGCTGCTTGCCCGGGCCAAACCCGACAGATTACTGATAGAGCCAACAGGCCTTGGTCATCCCAAAGAGATTTTGAAAACCCTAAGCTCGAAACAGTTTGCCGAAGTGCTCAGCCTCAAGGCCAGTATCTGTTTGTTTGACCCGCGCAAACTCAGTGACAAGCGCTATACCGAACATGAGAACTTTCTCTCCCAGCTGCAGATAGCCGATATCCTGCTGGCCGGCAAGCAGGACCTTTGGCAACAGCAAGAGCCAATGGTTCTGTCTGAGGGGGAGCCGCAAAGTGAGCAAGGGAATGAGCCGGAAAGTGATCAGGAGAGTGTGCAGCTAGCTGCACACTTGAGGGAACAAATAGCCGCCTTTATTGCCGCTCAGCAACTGGAAGGGGAGCTGTTTTACTGGTCCAAAGAGCAGAAGCTCAATGATGAATTGTTGCGGGCGCTGGCTCGGCCGGCAAAGGCCAATCTGAACACTAAAGCCACTTCCTTAGGCGCCGGGCTGCTGCGGCAAAATGCCGGTGTGTTTGCCATCAAGCCACTCGGCGTCGAGCCGCAGAGCCCGGAAGCACCCGAGTGGGACGCTCGCGGCATAGTGTTCAAAAGTAATAAAGGCGAGGGCTGTTACAGCTATGGCTGGATTTTTGCTCCGGATTGGCTGTTCGATCTCGAGCGCCTCTATCGCTGGGCCAAGGCACTCGATGTGGTGCGGCTAAAAGCTGTGATGATCACCAAAGACGGCATAGCGGCGCTCAATATGCTCGACGGTGAATTGAGCGTTGAAGAGCTCGATGATGCCATGGACTCCAGGCTGGAAATCATCAGTCGCGCCCCTTTGCAGCCTGAATCTTTGGAGCAGCAACTGCTCGCCATGAAAGTCGCCGAATAACGGCCTATTGAAGGCTGTGGCATCCAGGCTGATAACTCGGGTACAATCCGCCATCCACTTTTTCCGAGGTGATTGATTTCGGAGTGCCAATTTGAATGGAGGCCGAGCTGTCGTCTCCTAATATGGCCTCTGATATCGAACTTATGGTTTAACACCTTTGATGTTGAGAAAGCGTCATGACCCCAAACAGCCCACAGACTGAGCAGGATCTCGCCTTACTGCAGCAACCTGTCAGTAAACTCTTTTGGCGTTACACAGTCCCCACTGTGATGTCCATGTTGGTGACCGGAATTTACGTCACCATAGACGGGATGTTTATCGGCCACTACCTGGGGGAAACGGGTCTGGCGGGTATTATGCTGGCTTACCCTGTGGGCGCCATTCTCTATGCGCTCGGTGCGCTTTTGGGCATGGGCGGCGCCGCGCTTATCTCCATCAATCTTGGCCGCGGTGATGTTGCCAGGGCCAGAAAAATTCTCGGCAATACCTTCAGTCTTTGTCTGTTGAGTGCATTGGTGGTGTCGCTTGCCGGAACCATGCTGACCGACGACATTCTGCGCTGGCTGAAAGCCGAAGGTGAGGTCTATGAAGGCGCCTACCAATACCTGTTCTGGTACTTTGCCTTAGGCATTTTCCCCATCATCTCCATGGCCTTCTCGGCGCTTTTGCGTAATGACGGTCGCCCCAGTTTCGTCACCTGGATCCTGGTATTTGGGGGCGTGCTTAACACCCTGCTGGATTGGCTGTTTATTGTGGTCTTTCCCTTTGGCCTTGCCGGCGCCGCCATTGCTACCATGTTGTCCCAGGCGGTTACCGGCGGCCTGTGTCTGCAACATTTCTTTGGCAAGCGCACCCGGCTCAATATCGACTGGCAGCAGATGAAACTGAGCCTGGAGCTGGTTTGGGAAATCGTCAAGCTGGGGATGCCCAGTTTCCTGATGAATCTCTATCTGTCGATTGTATTGACCATGCATAACATGGCGCTGCTCTGGACAGGCACATCGCTGCATGTGGCCGCCTATGGCGTGGTGAGTTATACCGAAGCCCTGTTTTATTTTGTGTTTGAAGGCATAGCCCTCGGCACACAACCCATTCTCAGCTTCAATGCCGGTGCCGGCCGATATGACAGGGTCAAGCAGACCGCCAAAATGGCGTTTTCCGTCACCTTAATCTGCGCCTTGCTGGGCTTGGTGCTTATCTACAGCCGCCCGGAATGGATGGTGTATCTGTTTGCCGGTGACAACCCGACCCTGGCCCCGGTTGCCATTGAGGGCATGTATCTCTATTTCTGGGGCTTGCCGATGGAAGGCTTGATTTTGGTGGGAGCCAGTTTCTTCCAGGCCATCAATCGTCCGGCAGAGGCCTCGATACTCACGGGCAGCAAGTTGCTGCTGATAGGCCTATTCCTCTGGGTGTTTGCCTGGGCCTTTGGGGTGCCGGGCGTGTGGATCTCCTTGGCATCCTGCAGCAGCCTATTGTGTCTGTGGATGTTCTACAGTTTGAAGCGCACCAAGGTGGCATTACACCAGCCTTGAGCGACAGGAAATGATGGCAAATATTCACCTGCATCAGTGATATATAAAGAAATATTAATTTAGAACTCAGGTTATTTTTGAGCAGGATCATGTTATAAAAGACTATCTTGCATTAGTTCATACTCTTGGGGGAATTTGTGACCGGTAAGCGGATTTTAATTGTGGGCGGCGGCGCCGGAGGATTGGCGCTGGCTTCCAAGCTGGGACGCAAATTGGGCCTGAAGGAAGAGGCTGAAATAACCCTGATAGACAAGAGTCCGGTACATATCTGGAAGCCCAAACTGCACGAAGTGGCCGTTGGGGTGATAGATCAATCGGTAGAAGGCTTGCTGTATCGTGACCATGGCCTGAAAAATGGCTATCGCTTCCTGCGCGGTGAAATGCTGCAATGCGATCCCGAGGCCAAGACCATCACCCTGGCCGGAGTCAGTAATGATGACGGCGAGCAGATTATCGCCGAGCGTGAGTTGCCCTATGACTATCTGGTGATTGCCATCGGCGGGGTGGCCAACAGCTTTAACACCCCGGGTGCCAAAGAGCACTGTATCTTCCTCGACAGCCTCGACAGCGCCAATCAATTTCACCACAAGTTGCTGGACAACCTGTTACTGCTGGATGAAACCAGCGAAAAGCTCAGTATCGGCATAGTGGGCGCCGGCGCGACCGGGGTTGAGCTGGCCGCCGAGTTGCATCATGTGCTGGACTCGGTCAAAGAATACGGTTACCTCAATGTCGACAAGCATCATCTGGAAATTCACCTGATTGAGGCGGCGCCCAAGATATTGCCGGCTCTGCCGGACAAGGTGAGCTCCAGAGCCCAGTCTGTACTGGATCATATCGGAGTACGCTTGCACATAGGGGTGCAGGTCAAAGAGGTGACCAAGCAGGGCTTTATTACCCAGGAAGATGTGCTGATCCCTGCCGGGCTTAAGGTGTGGGCCGCCGGCGTCAAGGGGCCGGATGTACTGCAGCAGTTTGATAAGTTGCCGGTCAATAACCGTAACCTTATCGAGGTCGATGCCTGTATGCGGGTCAAGGGCCACAAGGATATCTACGCCTTGGGCGACTGCGCCTTTTTGGTGCAGGACAACGGCAAGCCTGTGCCTCCCCGGGCCCAAGCCGCATCGCAGATGGCGGAAACCCTGTATAAGAATATTCTCAACCGCTTGAAGGGCAAGGCAGAAAATCCTTTTGTCTACCGCGACTATGGTTCATTGGTGTCACTGAGCCGTTTCTCGGCGGTGGGCAATCTGATGGGCAACCTGAGATCCGGCTCCCTGTTTATTGAGGGTTACGTGGCGCGGATGATGTACATGTCCCTGTATCAACGCCATCTGGCGAGTTTGTACGGTTGGTTTTCGGCATTGGTGTATCGTCTGGCACAGCGGCTGCTGAAGTGGCACAGGCCCAAACTCAAGCTGCATTGATAAAGTGATTTTGAATCTTATCGCAAAGGCGATCAGTAGAGCGCCTTTTTTAGTGGCTGGAATTTCAGCTTGCTTGCACCCTGGCGCTCGAGTCTCTGATAACCGGCTCTGGAGTGAAGATTTCGCTGCGAGCGCTCTGCTCACGGCGATTGGCGATCAACAGCTCGGTAGCTATCTGGGCAATCTTGCCGTTGGGCTGATGCACTGTGGTCAACTTGGGCCAGGTTTGGCGTGAGAAGGGACTGTCCTCAAAGCCGACAATCGAGAGCTCGGTGGGAATATCCACCCCTTCCAGCCTGGCGGCAAACAGGGCTCCGGCGGCGATTTCGTCGTTACAGGCCACTATGGCGCTGGGCCGGTTAGCCCCTTTGAGTAGCTTCTTGGCACCTTCAACTCCGGATTCAAACGAATATTCCCCCTCGACAATCAGCTCGGGAGACTCGTCCAGGCCGTTATCCCTCAAGGCCTGACGATAACCTTCGAGACGCTCCTTGGTGGATTGGTGATGATAGTCGCCGCTGAGAAAAGCGATCTGCCGATGCCCGAGATCGATAAGATGTTGGGTAATGGCCACGGCGCCGGATCTGTCGTTAACCAATACCGCCAGCCCGGTATCGGCCTTTACTCTGTCACCTGCCATGATGCGAACATAGTTGGCGCCTATGGCATCCAGGGCGGAGAGTACCTTGGGATCTTCCGACAGCGGCGGCGTTAGTACCAGTCCGGCCAGGCGGGCATGTTTCACCATAGTGGTCAGTTGTTCACAAATACCATCGGCCTTGGCATCACAGGGGTGGATCAGCAGCTCATAGCCCTTGTCCCGACAGGCGGAAAGAATACCGTTCTGCATATCGATAATGTAGTAGGCATTGGGGTTGTCATAGACGAAGCCTATGACATAAGAACTGGTGGCAGCCAGGTTGCGGGCAGCTAAATTCGGCTGGTAATTCAACGCCTTGATTGCAGCGTTGACCTTGTCGATAGTGGCCTGTTTAACCGAAGGCTCATTATTGGTGACCCGGGATACTGTCTTGATGGAAACGCCGGCATATTTAGCCACGTCATTGATGGTTACTTTCATTCAACTTAGTCCGAGATGTCAGGCGAATACTCACAGCCAGCGGGGGCCGGAAGCGGCATGGCCGCTTGTCGAGCATCTTATACTGCTGACTTTTAGCCAGTTTGGCAACGCAGAATTTAGGGAAGTTGCGAATAAGTCCTCATGGCCTTCTCTTTTGTAGAGAGTGGCTTGCACAGCAATTAGCTTTCGGCGTTATCCGACTTCCTTAGTGATTAGGTCATTATATAAATTCGTTTCCCGCTATTGTTAACGCGCTTGGTTACACAAACTTCTGCCTGGACAGTTTTTGACCAGAATAAAAATCTGTTTTCTCCCATTAACACAGCAATATGACAGTTTTTATTCACTCTGGCGTTATTTTGTTGTGGCAAGACTGTTAATTATTGTGTAATGTTTATCCCCAGACATGACAGCGTTGTCATTCTCTTGAAGGGAATGGTTATGGCAACAAAAAAGATAATAAAGTGATGGAAGGGAAACGAGATGCGAACATCTACCTTTAAGAAAACTGCCCTCGCTGCGAATATCGCTATCCTCCTTGGGGGAGCGGTATCTGT
Source organism: Shewanella sp. BJSY2023SW005 (assembly GCF_047314585.1). NCBI lineage: Bacteria > Pseudomonadati > Pseudomonadota > Gammaproteobacteria > Alteromonadales > Shewanellaceae > Shewanella > Shewanella sp. BJSY2023SW005. Next base: position 4,805 of record NZ_JBKORJ010000025.1, on the reverse strand, counting down.
TGGCGCGCTGGCTGCCGAGGCAGCAGATAACAACAGCAACGAAACTGCCAATATTGAAAAAATTGAAGTCCGCGGCATGCGTGCCTCGATGAAGGCTTCGGTCAATACCAAGCGTTTTTCAGATGCCGTGGTCGATGCGGTAACTTCAGAAGATATAGGTAAATTCCCCGACAGTGATGTGGGGGAGTCTCTGGGACGTATTCCAGGGGTTGCCGTTAACCGCCAGTTCGGTCAGGGGCAACAGGTCTCTATTCGCGGCGCCTCGGCGCAGCTGACCAGTACCCAGCTTAATGGCCACTCGGTAGCTTCTACCGGTTGGTTCGATCAGCAGGCCATCGACCGCAGTTTCAACTACACCTTGCTGCCGCCAGAGATGGTGGGCTCGATTGAAGTCTACAAATCTTCCCAGGCCGATATTGCCGAAGGGGGCATAGGCGGCACTGTCATCATCAACACCCGCAAACCGCTGGATTTGGATGCCAACTCGGTTTTCCTGAGCGCCAAAGGGGACTATGGTAGCGTCTCGGAAGAGATAGATCCTGAAGCCTCCGGTCTCTACAGCTGGAAAAACGAAGATGAAAACTTCGGTGTATTGCTGGCAGGTTCCTGGAGCCAGACGGACTACCAGCGCAATGGCATCGAAACCCTGCTTGGCTGGGGTGAGATAGTGCCAACCACCTTCCAACAGGATCGTGAGCGCACCGCAATCAATCTGGTGTTGCAGTATCGTCCCACCGACAGACTGGAATTGGGGCTCAACTACATGAATCTGGAGCTGGATGCCAACAACGCCAACACCTCCATCTTCCTGTTTCCCACTCAGCGAGGCGACTACACCTGTGAACAGGTCAATGCCGCCGGCGTTTGTACCAAGATAAATCACAGCGATCAGGGCGGTTTTGCCTGGGCACAAACCTGGGCCCGTAAGGCGAGCATGAGCTCGGATACAGTGGATTTCAACTTTAACTATGAAGCGGATAACTTCACCGTTGAAGGCCGTATAGGCCGCACCGAAGCAGAGGGCGGTACCGACTTGACTGCCAACTATGGCAACTCAATCGGTGTCCCGGCTGACTTTGCCGGTATTTATGATGCCACCGGCGACAAGATCAACATCGACATCGCCAACAAGTATTTTGAGGCCGGTGACTTTAACGACCCATTGGCCACTGCCGGCTGGGCGCTGAAGAAGCAGCCCAACACGGATGAAGAAACCTTCGCTCAGTTGGACTTCAACTTCCCGGTAGCCTGGGGCGCTATCAGTGCCATCAAGACAGGTGTGAGCTATGCCGATCATGAAGTCACCCAGATGACAGATGCGGCGATAGTCAATGACGTCAAGGTACTGACCAAGGACGCTTCTGCCTACTACAATGGCACCATGTCATCCGGCGCCGGTTTCACTCTGCCTGAGCCGATATTTGATGCCATGATTGCCGATGCCTATGCGGCCATCGATGGCTTTACCGTCGACAAGTCTGGTTACGGCACTATCCAGGAAGAGAACCTGGCTCTGTACGCCATGGCTACTTTTGCCGGGGAAGGATTCCGCGGTAACTTCGGTTTCCGTTATATCTCTACCGACATTGAGTCTGACTATTACGCGCTGAACGATCAGGGCCAGTTCGCCGACGATCTGAGCACAGACAAGTCCAGCTATAACGACGTACTGCCGAGCGTTAACATCGCCTTTGATCTGAGTGAGGATGTGATACTGCGCGCCTCAGCCGCTCAGGTGATCTCTCGCCCCAACTACGCCGAGCTGTTTGCTACCTCGACCCTGCCGGGTTACAACGACGGTACACCTTTTAATGAAAAACTGGTGCGTGGCAGTGTGGCGCTGGAACCGTTCAAGGCGACCCAGGCCGACTTGAGTCTGGAGTGGTACTTCAGTGATTCGGGCCTGTTTGCCGCCACTTACTTTATCAAGGATGTCAGCTCTTTTATCACCACCAAACAGAAGCTGAATCAGCAGATAGGTATTGAAGATCCCAACCTGGTAACCGAAGGTGAAAGTTCTTGTGGCGTAGGTATCTATGACTGCTGGACTGTGAGCGAGAAGTACAATGCCGACGGCGGCAGCATAGATGGTATCGAGCTGCAGCTGCAGGACTCCTTCGACAATGGTTTGGGTTACTCGGTGAACTATACTTTTGCCGATGCATCCTCTCCGGCAGAAAACTATCCGGACCGTGTGGGCGTGTTCTCTGACTCATCCAAGCATACCGTCAACCTGGTAGGTTACTATGAGATGGACGACTTTAGCGCTCGTCTGGCCTATAACTGGCGCTCCGAGTATATGATGCGCGAGCTGCCTGGCTTCTACGGTAACCGTCAGCACGAGTCTTACGGGACCTTGGACCTCAGTGCCAGCTACTCGGTAACCGACTATTTGGATATCACCTTTGAAGCGGTCAACATCACTGAAGAAGACAGCATACAGACGGGTGTTTCCCCAATTAGTGCAGAGGATGTGATCAGCGAGTTCAAGGCCGATTACCCAGTGTGGAGCTTTGAAGGCGAAGCCAGATATAAAGTAGGTGTAGCCCTGCGCTTCTAAGTACAGGTCTTTATCTTCAATACCAAAGCCGACCCCAGGGTCGGCTTTTTGCATCAGCTCCCTGAGCGCTTTCCCTGTTCTTTATAAAAATCTTCCTCGGCAAGTCACAGTTTCGCCAGTGCCAGGGAATTAAGTGTATGTTTGCTGACATTTCAGAAACTTCAAGTAACGTAATTCTTGCAGAATTGCACCAGCTCCACGATGTTAGGCCGCTGGTACAGCGGCTAGCATAGCTTTCAGCTCAAAATAGCCAAATAGCATTGGTTGGGTCTCCGGCGATGGATGTTTCTCATTGCCTGCCGCAGGCTTATGCACAGGCGATACTGTGACACCGCGTGAATACGTCCCTGTAGCCTCGACGAAAACATCCCTGTTTTCGACGGTCACAGTTCCGCCTGTGCCTGAAAATGAGGTGTATGCCTGTGGGCATATAGGTAGCTTCAAACAAGTTAGTTCTCACAGAATTGCACCAATTCCCCCCTTCGGAGCCGCCGCTGGCGTTGTTGCAAATTGGCGTAGCCGAGACAGGGATGTCGAGGCTCGAAGGTCGAGCAAGGATGCGAGTCCTGAGTGTAGTCAATTTGTTTCATAAGCCAGCGGGGATTTCGGCTACGTCGGGGTGTCCTTGGGGATGCAAGGGGCTTTGGACAAGCAAAGCCCCTTGCCCGGTGTGGTGTGGAACACCACGACTTTAGGCCGCTGGCACAGCAGCTATCATGGCTTTAAGCCAAAACTCACCAATAAACTAGGTCTTAGCTTCTGGCTAAGCAGCTGCCAATCACCTGCGGTGCGGATGGGCAGGAAGCCCAAATGCCGTGAAGGACAGGGCGCCTGAGAACGGCCTCTCGCACAGGCGATCCTGTGACTCGGCGTGAATACGTCCCTTATCTCCATGGATAATGGAATGGACCCATCCCCTTTTAACCGGCCTCGCAATGGGCCACGATGAAGTTGTTGAAAGTCATCTGGAAAGAGGATGGGTCCACTATGAAGATTACAACCATCGGTTTGGATATCGCAAAGTTGGTGTTCCACGCTGTTGCGGTCAACAAAGCAGGTAAGCTGGTGCGCAAGAAAATGCTTAAACGAAAAGAAGTACTCGGTTTTTTCGCTAAGTTGGAACCTTGCCTGGTCGCGATTGAAGCCTGTGGTGGCGCTCACTATTGGAACAGGGAAATTACTGCCCTTGGTCATCAGGTTAAGTTGATCCCTCCTCAATATGTCATTCCCTATCGGCAGGGAAATAAAAATGACTACAACGATGCCCTTGCCATAGCGGAGGCGGCTCAGCGACCAAACATGCGCTTCGTGCCCGCCAAATCTATCGAACAACAAGATGTGCAGATGTTGCACAGGGTTCGTGAGCGACTCACACAGCAAACCACCGCCTTGGTGAATCAGGTTCGAGGCATGTTGGCCGAATATGGCATCGTGCTGGCAAAGGGAAAAACGGCCTTTCGCAGTCAATTGCCCGACATTTTGGAAGACGGTGAGAATGCACTCACAGCCAAAGGTCGAGCGATTTTCCATGGACTGTATAATGAGTTTGTCGAACTTGAGAACAGGCTGAAAGGGTGTGAAAAGCAGGTATTGCAGGAAAATGCTGATAATCCTATCTGCCAACGATTAGGCACCGTCTTGGGGGTTGGTCCTGTCACTGCGACGGCATTTTATGCCGCTGTTGGGGAGGGGAAGGCATTTCACAATGGCCGCCATTTTTCAGCTTGGTGCGGTCTGGTGCCCAGGCAGCACAGCAGTGGCGGCAAGGATAATCTGCTGGGGATCAGTAAGCGAGGCAATGCCTATCTACGAACCTTGTTCATTCATGGTGCCAGGTCCATTTTGCGTCACTGCGAGCACAAAACCGATAAGCTCAGCCTGTGGGCGAAGGCCCTCGTGGAGCGTCGAGGCTTTAATCGCGCCTGCGTTGCAGTAGCCAACAAGCTTGCCAGAATTGCCTGGGTCATAGCGGCCAAAGAAGAAACGTATCGGCCGGCGACATGAAGCTTATAAATCAGGTTGTGAAGTAAGATAATGCCAACCTATCACCAAGTTGCGGTGACAATTGATTTGATGATGAGACAGTCAGACTGTTCTACTTAAAACCTGTTGAATCCATAGGCTCATCGTGAAGCCGCAAGGATGATGAGGAAAGTAGAAGCACATATCCATCAGGGCCAGAGATTTAACTCAGTAACAGGCCGAATATATGGGTGCAATGAACTCTTCTCAAATTGAAATCAAA
>NZ_JBKORJ010000024.1:0-135000 GCF_047314585.1 Shewanella sp. BJSY2023SW005 | reverse complement strand
GCCCTCTGAAGAGCCGTTCGAGACCAGGACGTTGATAGGCAGGGTGTGTAAGCGTTGCGAGGCGTTGAGCTAACCTGTACTAATGACTCGAGAGGCTTAACCATACAACCCAGATGGGTTTTACGGACTTGAAGAAGTCGGATACTTGATTGAAGTTTGAACTCAGGCTCTGAAGAAGAGCACAGCTTTCCAGATTACCAAATATGTCTGGTGACAATAGCATTGTGGTCCCACCTGATCCCATCCCGAACTCAGAAGTGAAACGCAATCGCGCCGATGGTAGTGTGGGGTCTCCCCATGTGAGAGTAGGTCATCGCCAGACGCCCAATTTTAGTAGTGCGCCAAGGCGTGATACTAAAGGAGCGGTAGTTCAGTTGGTTAGAATACCGGCCTGTCACGCCGGGGGTCGCGGGTTCGAGTCCCGTCCGCTCCGCCAACATTCATGAAGCCCAAGCTTATAAATAGCTTGGGCTTTTTGATTTTTACGCTTTCTACTTCCTCAAATTGCGGTCTGTGACCGTGACCAATCCGTGACCATTCGGTGACCCGCCCCCAGTTTTGGCCGAGTGTCATTTCCTAGCGGCTTGCTTCCTTCAACATCAGAGATTTTCCCGTTTTCCCACTCTGTTGAATTGTCTTCCTGTGCAATGTGAACAAGGCATTTTGAGCGGTTTATTATTTAGTCTAGTTATGCGACACAAGTTGACGCATATGGCTGTATCCTCATTCTGTAACCAGAATAAGGAGCAGGCTATGTGCGGTTTATGTTTGGAGCAGGGCTTTGTCTTTAGCTTCGTTACCGAAGGTTTCGATGCTATTGAGAAGGCAGACACGGAGTTTCCATATTACTGGTACGAGTTTTGTGATGACTGGGATGTCATTGTTGAACGATTCAAGAAACAACCTGACTCTGCTCTGGACAATCGGGTGTTGTGGGCCAGGCTGTTTGTTACTTCTTTTGACGCGCCGCTGAGTGCGAGACAGCTTGCACTATGGCGGCATCTGTCTGAGGAACTTGCAACATCATTACCTGAATACCCCACATTGTCGTTTCATCTTAATGAGGCAAGTCAATTCCCCCAGGGAATAGCGGCCTACCTCAGTCAGGATTTGCCGGATAACCTAGAATTGTTTGCCGAAGCCAATGCGCTGCTTGAGCGGCATCTTTTGCGTGCCAATGCCTGTGTCACCATGCTTAATCGCCGTGAATCAAACAGCGTCTGGGATCTTATTTGCAAAGAATATGACAAAAACCGCGATGTATTTCTTGATGCTTGCTGGGATGAATTTCGTCACCGTTTGTTTGCCTGCTCTTTGCTGCTTACCTGGGCGCCAGAGAGCAGCACTCTCAAACGTTTTGTCGTCGCTTCGCCTCACTATGCGGTGGATTTTCTCGCATTGGAATACCGGCTGCAGCGATGGCTGCTACAGCTTTGCTATCGGGTAAAAGGCGTGGCCTTTTTAGCTGAAAATGCGGCATTGCTGTTGCCGGAGCACCTTTTGTATTTACTGCACACTGCCTCAGCCGATGTCAGAGCAATCCGTGCTGTCAGTCAGGCCTATTTCTCAGCGTTAGACGGTCAAACGGCTTTGCATCCTCCGCACTATGGCGAGAAGGCTGTCAGGGAGGCATTTGAGACGCTTTCACAGTGATCCCGATACAGACCCACACACAGCTTCGCACATTGGCCGCCCCAAACCTTTAGAAGGAAGAGAAAATGCTGTCAAAAACCTCATCACTGTTTGCCAGCGCTTTGGTGGACTACTTATTGTCAAAGCACAAAATCGATCGGCGTGCCGATGCCTATCGCAACCATGAAAATCTGTGGGTACAGGAGTGCGTCGATTTGGCTGAACTCGCCGACTGGCTTAGGGATGAAGACTACAATTCCTGGGTGGATCTTTGGGATGTCACCGCGCTCGGCAGAATCGTATTTGAATGCTGGGACAATCCGCTTGCTCATGGGGCTGACAATGTCGCATGGCTTTGCAACTACCGCAGCGGCGGTGCTTGTATTACTAAAGACTCGCCATTTTATCCACTCTGGAAACGTTTTATCGAAGGAAAACAAAGTCTCCTGAGTTGGCTCTCTGAGGACGCGGGAAGCGAGTTTTCGCCTGCAGAGTTACTGTTTCATGCGGAAGCGCTACTCGATAAACACTGGCGGCGCCAGGAAAAACGTCTGGCCCGATACCGGGGCGATGAGCAGATGCCCCTTGGTTTGCCAGCAATAAGCTTAAGGCAACGCTTAAGTTGCCCAAGAAGGCATCAGGTTCACAACAGCAGAACAAGGCATTTGCCAGAGACTTTTTGCCGCTGATGTTGGCTGCGAGGCTGGTGATGCACTTCTATCCCCAAAGCCCTTTACTCAAAGCATTGGCTTTGCAAAGCCACTATTCCCCCAAAACCAATGAAGAGTACGAACTGTATTTCAGGCGTTTGCTGCTTAAGCATCAGGTGTCTCTCAAAGGCGCGGCCTTTATCAGGCATTACCTTGTGGCTTTCAGTGCTGAGGAGTTTTTATATCTGTGTGATTTTGCAGCGCTTAATGATAGCGAGCTGCAACAGCTTGCGATCCTGTTTAACGCGCTGCACGATGAAGATGGGTATTGGGATGAATATCTTGATAAATCACAATATCTTGAGTACTTTCAGCGCTTGTTTCCAACGGCATTTCAGCACAAGGATGAGGGACGTTATGTCATCAAATAAAGCCGGCGATACAGCGCTCAGATTGCTGTCCCTTTGGCAATTGTTACCCGAAAAGGGTAACGGCGATGATGTTGCCGGCCTGATCGCCAAGCTCAGCGCCGTTGGTTTTGAGGTGAAAACACGTACAGTGCAGCGGGATCTGAACGCGTTGGCGCAGCGGAATTTGGCACTCTCAATACAAGATGGCCGTAAGCTTCTTTGGTATCGCCGTGAGCCTCCAAAGCCGATGACACAGGCGGAAGCCCTGACTCTGATACTGTTTGAGCCCATGCTTGCTGTTATGCCCAATAAGATGAAGCTGGGGCTTTTGGATAAATCCGCCGACGCGAGGGCACTCCTGGCTAAGGCAAAGGTCCCGTACAGCAATAAAATTGCCTGTTACATGGGAGACAACGTATATCAGTCTCCGGAAGTTGACGATTCGCTCCTCTCGGTCATTCAGGAGGCACTGCTCGCCGACCACTGTATTGAAGCCAGTTATCAGGCAACGCAAAAGACAGAAGCTAAAACCTACCAGCTTACGCCTTTAGCGCTGGTGCTGCGTGGCCGGGTGCTTTATCTGGTGGCAAGTGAAGTAAACCAAGAGCGCAGCGAACCAAATAGGGCTATAAGCCGTGAAAGCCGCCGCGTTCCCAGCAAGCCAAAACTCTTTGCGATACACAGATTCAAACAGGTTGAGCACAGTTTTGAGCGTTTCCAGCGCCCAGGCTCTTTTTCGCTAAGTGAATATTTGGATTCCGGCGCCATGCAGTTTTCTGATGGTGGCCGCATTTGCCTCGAAGCCAATATTCAACCGCAGTTGCAATTTTATCTCAACGAAACGCCGCTCAGTGACGATCAAACCCTTACGCCTCTTGATGATGGGCGCTGGCTTCTCACTGCCACCGTATTTGACGGTTGGCAGCTTAAATGGTGGCTTAAGGGGCAGGGGGCCAATATCGAAATCATATCCCCCGAGCCTTTGAGAGAACTTATGATTGCCTCCCTTGAAAAGTCGCTGATGGCCTACAAAAAAAGCACGTCTTAAAAATGTTTGATGGCGGCATTCTTGCGACACAAGTCGACGCAATGCTTTGCACAATAACAGGGTGAGATCACTTATCGTCCTTTGAAATTGTGCGGAGCACTTTATGACTGAATCAACTGTATTGGATATCGAGCCGGTTTTTTTACTCGCTGATAATCTCGGCCCCACTCTGTATACACCTCGGGTTCTGGTAATTGGCGTGGGCGATCTTGGTTGTTACATAGGCGCAAGTCTGGTTAAGCAAAATCATACCGGAGTGGATGGACTTCTGGTCAGTCGGAAACCGAGCCTGCTGAGTACCATCGACTATGCCAACGCCCTGTTGGTGAACCCTGACGGGCTGCAGAATAATGATGAAGCGACATTTAATGAAGATGGACTCAATGATGCAAAAGAACTCATCAAAGAATCGGAATTGGTGTTGTTGGTTGGTGCCCTTGGCGGCAGTTCCGGTACCCCGCTGATTACACTCGCCCAGTGTTGTCATACTATGGGTGTGCCTGTAATAGGTACTGTTGTGCTGCCTTTTACGTTTGAAGGAAAACCCAAAAAGGCCAAGGCAGATCACGCGCTGACATCGCTTAACGAGCTTTGTAATGGCTTGATAGTGCTGCCCAATGACAAGCTTAAATCGGTGCTTTCACCTAATACCTCAGCGTTTGATGGGCTCAATGCAGGTAACCGTTTTATTTGTGAGCTTTTGGGGGAACTTTTGCAGGTGCTGGGGCAAGCGGGGCTGATTAACTTAGATTTTAATGACTTTCTTACCTTTATCCGCGATGCCAATATGCTTGCCCCTATGAGAACTCGTTTCACTGGTGACTCAGTGGACTGCCTCAGCCTGCTCACAAGCCTGTTTCAATCGTCGCTGATTGCCGGGATAAATACCCAAATGGTTACGGGTGTCTTGATTCACTTTTCAGTACCAGAAGACTTTTCATTGGGTTTAATGCACGAATTTTTGGATGCGTTGCACCACGCTTTCCCTAAACTTCAGCAGGTGCTGAGCGGCGTGACTGTCACGAAGACAGATGCCATAAGCGTTCTACTGATAGCTTCATCTGTTCCGGCAGCGTCTTACTGAGCACCACAGTATCTAGATACCCATTTCATTGAGGAATGAATCATGAAGCATCATGTCAAGGTTACCGACACGGCATTAACCCAAATGCTCCTTAACGGCTTCGAAGCCTTTGTTGTTCGCCACAGTAACAATAAGCGCCGCGGTGTGGAATTTTCGGCATCGCTCTATGGCAGTAAAACCAGAGCCGACAATTCGATACATTATGACGTAACCTTCATTTCGGCCGATACCCTTCGGTGATGAAAGGCGGCTCTGTGCTAACAAATCCTGAAGCTGTATTTCTTAAACAGCAACTGTCGTCCGCTATGGGCTATGAGCAACTTGGTGAGATGCATTCTCACCCATACTTGCTGAACGAAATGTCACTTAATGATGTACGAACAGGTGGAATACATTTCAGCCTAGGGGATTTGAATTGCTTCACCGAAAAACTCGATAGTATCCGCGGTGAGCATGATCTTAGCAGTAACACGAAGATCACTATCCTTGAGCTTGTACTGACCATTTGTCAGCTTGAGCGGATGAACTCAAAAGCGGACGGGCGGCTAGATGATAATTTGATCGAGTTCTCCATTGGTAACTGCAAGTGCTTTCTTATGGCGCAGGTATTCAGTTCGGTCGAAGAGGGGGATCTGCAACCAGAGCCGACCTACTTAGCCTGTGAGCACCTCAGCAGCTACAAACATCTTGAAGTCGATTTTGGGCTGTTTGTCATAAAAAATGGTAAAAAGCGTGTTGTTTTTTATAGAAAAAACGCTACTGTTTAGTGCTGAATTTGGCGTTTTAATATCAAAAACTGGCAAGGGAGTGTAGTGATGGAAGCTATCCATTTTGTAGAAAAGTTAGGGAACTATCGTGTTGTGTCTGAGGAGACTGGTGAGTGGGAAAGCGGATATTGGAATGTTACCGTTGACGCTGCGGCTCAGTTGGTCGGTGGGGACATCTTCCTTCATCCCGGGCAATTGAAACCCTCTACCATAGGCGGGAAGATTACTGGCTTCAGAATTGCTACTGAGAAAAACTCTGACCGCATCATTTTCAGATTTCAAAAACTCGACTCCCATGAGGGGGTGGTTACCGAGAAAGAAGGATGGGGTAACGAGCAGAAGCGTGTCCAATCATCTGAGTAAATCTGCCTTGAAATTTGCCAAACCAAGACCGCTAAGTTCCATTTCTTACGAAGCTGCCGATGATCTCAAATTTTGTTTTGTGTGAGTAGGATACACAAAGGTCATGTGGTAAGTTCTCTTACAAATAAGTAAAGGAACTGCTTTGTGATGAAACGTAGACTCTTGCTGACTTGGTTGGGTAAGCATGATCTTGACGCAGAAGCCGAAGGAACGCTTGGTCCTGTCGGCTCCATTCTTGTCGAGTCAGATGCTCCCTATGATGAGGTTAAAATTCTTACCAATAATTGGTTTGATAGGATTTCTGACTATCAGGTTTGGCTGTTAAAAATACTGCGCAGCAACCGCCGTTCAACCAAGGTCATCATCGACAAGGTTAAGATTGATAGCCCTATTGATTACCCCAGCATTTATGCGATTGCAGAAAAAGAGCTAAGTCAGACAAGCCTCGACAGCGATTTGGTAACCTTAAACCTGTCTTCCGGCACCCCGGCTATGGCTGCTGTGTGGGTGCTGCTTGGTAAGGGTATCTACAACACCAAACTCGTTCAAACCTCTGTGCAGAACGGGCTGTCAGACGTTACTTTGCCCGTGAACATCGCCCTTGAAAGCCTTAAACGTCAGGATGAGGTATTAGGAGAACTTGCAAGCTCTGCTCCCGATTTTGATGGTCAATTTGCCCATATTCAGACCGGCTCAGAACCGATGCGCAATGCTGTTGAAATGGCGAAAAAACTCTCCCCCCGCAATTTGCCAGTGATTATTCAGGGCGAGTCAGGTACGGGTAAAGAAGTCTTCGCAGAGGCCATCCATAAGGCGTCTCCACGTACAGATAAGCCCTTCATCGCCGTTAACTGTGGAGCTATCCCTGAAACTCTGATTGATTCACACCTGTTTGGCCATAAAAAGGGTTCTTTCACCGGGGCAATGGAAGACCGAAAAGGGCTCTTTGAAGAGGCGAACGGTGGTACTCTGTTTCTCGATGAGATCGGTGAGCTGCCCCTTGATGCTCAGGCCAAACTGCTGCGCGCCTTGCAACAAAAGCAGATTACTTCTGTAGGTGAGAGCAAGCCAAAAACCGTTGATGTGCGTATCATTGCGGCCACTCACAGAGACTTGCTTGCTATGGTGGACGAGGGCAGTTTTCGAGAGGATTTGTTTTACCGACTGGCTGTGGGCGTGGTGCAATTGCCTCCCTTGCGTGAACGCCATGAAGATATACAAGACTTGCTGGCGGTGCTGATAGCGCGTCTGAACGATGAAGCCAAAGATCAGCCCGGTTATCAAAGTAAAAAAATTTCCAAAGACGCAATAGATTTTATAAAAATCCAGCCATGGCCGGGTAATATCCGGGAGCTATGGAACACCTTGCTGCGAGCCTCTATCTGGTCAGACAGTAATATGCTTACCGCAGAACATCTGCAACGAGCCATGATAAAACGTCGTGAAAGACCTGAGCAGCAGGTGCAATCAATCGATGTATCGGCTGGTATAGATATCAATCAAGTCATTGATAAAACAAAGCGTCACTGTATTCTTGAGGCATTAAAAATTACCGCTGGCCAAAAAAGTAAGGCTGCAAAATTGCTCGGGCTACCAAACCATCAAACGCTGACAAACTGGATGGATAAGCTAGGTATTGATGGTGATTGATGTGCGGCAACCCCTAAGTTGGCACGATATCTGATAAACAGGACGTTATTAAGGGCAAAACGGTATGCAGTCCATGAACTTTGAACACCTCAGGCAACAATGGCCGGCACTGGCCGAACTCGGCGGATTTGCGGAGACGTACGCCCATTCCGACCCGCAAAGTGCCCTGGTCAAGCTGCGCTGTTATGTTGAAAAACTGGTGGGCGTCATTTACAGCGAACTTAAATTGCCTGCGGAAGCCAATGCCACCTTCATGGACAGGTTGAATAACGGCAGTTTTACCGCCGTCGTGCCCAGGGTCATCCTCGACAAACTCCATGCTATCCGCATTCACGGCAATAAGGCCGCCCACGAAGGCAATGTTTCAGCAACCAATGCTGTTTGGCTGGTTCAGGAAGCCTACTATCTGGGCTGCTGGTTGTTTATCGCCCAGGGTGGCGGCAGCCGCGAGCAATGCCCTGAGTTCCAGACACCCGAGCAACCTCAGGCAGCAACTGCCAAGTCGGAGCTGAAGCAAAAAAATAAGGCGCTGCAGGAAAAACTCGCCGCTCAAACTGCCCAGCTTGAGACTGCCTTGAAGGAGCTTGAAGCCGCGCAGCAGGCCGAGCAGGAAGCACAGCGTCAGGCTGCACAGCTTAAAGCGGCCATAGACCAATCCAAATTCCAGGATTTTATACTGGCAAGTACCAAGGCCACCAGCACCCTTGATCTTAACGAAGCCGAGACCCGTCGTCGCCTTATCGACAGCGAACTGCGCCTCTCCGGATGGGAGGTATCGCAAAATGGCAGCAATACCGAGCAGGTCAGTCTGGAGCATGAGGTCACAGGTCAGCCCACTGCCACAGGTATCGGATATTGCGACTATGTGCTGTGGGACGACAATGGTAAACCGCTGGCGGTAGTTGAAGCCAAGCGTGCCCGTGAGAATCCGGAAAAGGGCCGCCAACAGGCCAAGCTCTATGCTGATGCCCTTGAAAAAGCCCATGGGCAAAGACCTGTCATCTTCTACACCAACGGCTACGATATCTGGATTTGGGATGATGTTCTCGACTCAGTGCCACGCAAGCTCTATGGCTACTACAGCAAAGACAGCCTGCAGTACCTCATCAGTCAGCGCAAACAGCGTCAGAACTTGAACACCACCCCGATAGATATCGCTATTGCTGGTCGGGATTATCAAATCGAATCCGTTACCCGTGTCAGCGAGCGTTTCAGTGAGGGGCATCGTAAAGCCCTGATTGTGCAGGCCACAGGTACGGGAAAGACCCGAGTCTCCATCGCACTGACCAAGCGGCTGCTCGATGCCGGATGGGCCAAGCGGGTACTCTTCCTGTGCGATCGTAAAGAGCTGCGCAAACAGGCCAAAAACGCCTACAGCGAATTCATTAAAGAACCGCTATATGTGGTTGGTCGCAGTAAAAAAGAGGATCAACACAATGCCCGTATCTATATCGCCACCTATCCGGGCATGATGGGCATTTATGAGCAGTTCGACGTAGGCTACTTTGACCTTATCATCGCCGATGAGTCCCACCGCTCGGTTTACAACGTCTATGGCGACCTGTTCAAGTACTTCGATGCCCGGCAGGTTGGCCTTACCGCTACCCCGGTCGAAATGATAAGCCGCTCTACCTGCCGTCTGTTTGGTTGTGATTACAAACTGCCCACAGCCAGCTACCCACTGGAGCGCGCAGTGGACGAAGGCAATCTGGTCCCTTTCCGGGTGGTGACCCATACCACTCAGTTTCTGCGTGAAGGAATAAGGGGACATGCCCTCAGCGATGAGCAGATAGCGGAGCTTGAAGATCAGGGTATCGACCCCAATGAGCTTGATTTCAGTGCCTCAGACATAGACAAAGCCGTCTACAACAAAGACACCAACCGCGCTATCCTGCGTAACCTGATGGAAAAAGGCCTGCGGGATCTCGATGGTCAGCTGCCCGGCAAAAGCATTGTCTTTGCCCGCTCCATTCAGCACGCCGAATTGCTGGCAAGCCTGTTTGGCGAAATGTACCCTCAGCATGGCGGTAATTTCTGCCGCGTAATTCACTCTAAGTATGAGCGCGCCGAAGATCTTATCGACGATTTCAAAAAGACCGATGGCTCCAGAGATCAAATCACCATCGCCGTCTCCGTTGATATGCTCGACACCGGCATCGATGTGCCCGAGGTGGTTAACCTGGTGTTTGCCAAGCCGGTCAAATCCAAGGTCAAATTTTGGCAAATGGTGGGGCGCGGTACCCGTCTGTGTGAAGATCTATACGGCCCTGGCAAGCCCAAGAGCCATTTTTTAATTTTCGATCACTGGGGCAACTTCGATTATTTCGAGATGGACCCACCGGAAGACGAAGGCAGGCCCGATAAATCCTTGTGTGAAAAGCTGTTCGAGGCCCGCATCAACCTGGCAGAAACCGCACTTAAAAAGGCCGAGATGGAGGTGTTTAATCACGCGATCACCCTCATCAAGGCCGATATCGATGCGCTCGATGACCGCTGCATCGCGGTGCGCGACAACTGGCAGCTCAAGGCTCGCCTGAGCGACCCCAAACGGCTCAACAGCTTTGCCCCCGAGACCCGCCAACTGCTGCGCGCTGAGCTGGCGCCGCTGATGCAGTGGCGCGACATCAAGGGCGAGTCAGAAGCCATTTGCTGGGATCTGCAGCTTACCGAATTGCAGTACATTCAGCTTACCAAGCCGTCTGAGCTGGCTGTGGCCAAACAGCCGGTGATGAACAAAGTAGGCCGGTTGAAGATGGATCTCAATGCGGTGCGCGCCAAGGCCGATGCCATCAAAGCCATCCAGCAGGACAGCTTCTGGCAACATGTCAGCATAGCGGCATTGGAGCAGCAGCGCCTGGCGCTGCGTGGTATCATCCACCTGCGAGACAAAGACAGCACGCCGCCAACCGAAACCTTGCCGGTGCTGGATATTCGGGAAGATACCGCCGCATACCAGATAAACGACAGGCCGACCCATATTGTCACAGTGGACTATCAGATTTTCCGTCAGGAAGTGGAGCGTACCCTGTCGCCACTGTTTGCCACCGATCCCGTGCTGGCCAAAATCCGCAAGGGGCAACCGGTCAGCGACGCCGAGCTCACCCAGCTTAACGCCCTGGTGCATATTCAGAATCCCAATCTGGATCTGCGCACCCTCAAGGCGTTTTTCCCGGATTCGGGCGCGAGCCTCGACCAGCTGCTGCGAACCCTTATTGGCATGGATGAAAAGGGCGTCGAACAGGCCTTTACTGCGTTTGTGCAGCAGCACCATATCCATTTAAACAGCCGCCAGCTGCGGTTTATTGGTCTGCTGAAAAACCACCTGTGCAAGTTCGGCACTATCAGGGTGGCAGAGCTTTACGACCAGCCCTTTACCGGGGTGCACACCGATGGTCTCGATGGTGTGTTTACCGATCCGGCCCAGGCCGATGCGCTGGTGGCACTGATAAACAGATTCGGCGTGGAGCTGGGCACCCCTATAACGCGGGCCACTTCACCCATGTCAGCCTGAGCCACAGGCTACAACTTTGATAGGATTGGATACTGCGAATGAATGAGTTGCTGTGCCGCAAGTTGCGGCTAACCCATAAGAATGGTCAGGTGCTCTATCCCGTGCGGATGAAAAACAACGACACAGGCAAGCTGGCCTTTCGTCTCTCCAAAAAGGGCAATACCAAGGCCGAAGGCATAGAAGTCTCCGACGAACAGGACATGATCTTAAAAGTCACCACCCAGGGCTATAAGGTGCGTGCCCGCACCGAACAGCCGCCATCTCAGGGCGGAATAGCCGGGCTCTACGCACTGGACCAACGCTCGATTAGCCACTGGCAAAAAATTGAAACCAAAGAGAAAATTGCATGATCACCGGCGAACTGAAAAACAAAATCGATAAACTCTGGGAAGAATTCTGGACCGGCGGCATCGCCAATCCGCTCACCGTGATTGAGCAAATCACCTTCCTGATGTACGCGCGTCTCCTGGATATGAACGAGCGCCGTGACGAAAAGCGCGCCGAGCGTACCGGCCAGCCGTTCAAGCGCCGCTTCGGTGATTTCGATCAGGACATCCGCTGGGAGCAGTTCCGTCATCTGCCCGCCGAGCAGATGTTCAAGCTGGTGAAAGACGACGTCTTCCCCCACTTTAAAGATCTGGCGGGTGAGGGCACCCTGTTTGCCGAGTTTATGAAAGACGCCCAGCTGATGATCCAAAAGCCAAGCCTTTTGGTCAAAGCGGTCAACATGATAAGCGAGCTGCCGCTCGACAGCAGCGACACCAAGGGCGATCTGTACGAGTATCTGCTCAGTAAGCTCACCACCGCCGGCATTAACGGCCAGTTCCGTACCCCGCGCCATATCATCCGCGCCATGGTGGAAATGCTCGACCCAGACGCCAGCCACCGCATCGCCGATCCGGCCTGCGGTACCGCAGGTTTCCTGTCGGTCAGTTACGAATACCTGCTGGAAAAATACAGCTCCCCCGAAGGGGTGATCCGCGAAACCGTCAGCAACGACAAAGGCGAGCCCGTCGAGCAAACCATTTTCCTTGGTGATTTGCTGCACGAGCACCGCAAGCATGTCGACACCGACATGTTCCACGGCTTCGATTTCGATGCCACCATGCTGCGTATCGCCGCCATGAACCTGGTGATGCATGGTGTCGCCGAGCCCGATATCCACTATCAGGACACCTTAAGCCAGCGTTTTGCTGAGCGCTTCCCGAAGGATGCCAGCGAAGGCTTCGACCTTATCCTCGCCAACCCGCCATTCAAGGGCAGCCTCGATGAAGAAGATGTCGACCCCAAACTGCTGCGGGTAGTCAAAACCAAAAAGACCGAACTTTTGTTTGTCGCCCTTATCCTGCGGATGCTCAAACTCGGCGGCCGCAGTGCCACCATAGTTCCCGACGGGGTGCTGTTTGGCTCCAGCAAGGCCCACCAGCAGCTGCGCCAGCATCTCTTGGACGACAACCAGCTCGACGCCGTCATCAGCCTGCCAAGCGGGGTGTTCAAACCCTACGCCGGCGTCTCCACCGCCATCCTGATTTTCACCAAGGGCAGCCCCGGCTGCGGCGGCAGCGATCAGGTCTGGTTCTATGACGTAGCGGCCGATGGCTTCTCACTCGACGACAAACGTCAGCCCATCGAGGCTAACGATCTGCCTGAGCTGGTCAAGGCCTTCAAGGCCCGCGACAAGGCCAGTGCGACCACGGATGCCAATGACCGCAGCAGCAAATCTTTCTGGGTCAGCCGCGACGAAATCGCCGCCAACAAGTACGACTTGTCCCTCAATCGCTATAAAGAGCAAAAGTACCAGGCTGAAGAGTACGATGCCCCCAAAGACATTCTGGCGCGGCTCAAGGCGCTGGAAGCGGAGATCCAGCGGGATCTGCAAGCGCTGGAGGAGATGCTGTGAGTGCTCCGCTCGTAAAATTAGAAAAGCTGACCACGATCCTTTCAGGTTTTGCTTTCAAGTCCGCAAATTTTAGCGAAACCGAAGGGCTGCCTTTAGCGCGTATCCGTGATGTGGTGCGCGGGCGATCTGAAACCTTTTACAAAGGCGACTACTCGGATGATTTCGTTATCAATGATGGCGATATGCTGATCGGGATGGACGGAGACTTTAACCGTGAAAAGTGGCAAGGCGGGAAAGCATTGCTGAATCAGCGGGTGTGCAAAATCACCGCTGATGGGGATCCAATTAGATCAGCAGTATCTGTATCATTTTCTTCCAGATGCTTTGCTCCGAATTCATGCAGAGACGCCTGCCGTTACGGTAAAACATCTTTCCGTGAAGAAAATTCGCGAGATTGAAATCCCCCTCCCGCCGTTGACCGAGCAAAAGCGCATCGCCGCCATCCTCGACAAGGCCGACGCCCTGCGCCGTAAACGCCAGCAAGCCATCGACCTCGCCGACCAGTTCCTGCGCAGCGTTTTCCTCGACATGTTCGGCGATCCCGTCACCAACCCAAAGGGCTTCCCTGTCCGCACTCTCAAAGAGTTCTATTGCGATCAAAAGCAAGGAACAAAGTGTGGCCCATTCGGCAGCGCGTTAAAGAAAGATGAGTATCAGAGTGATGGCGTTCCTGTTTGGAATATGGACAACATCTCTTTATCAGGAGAGTTCAAAGATTCACCATCACTTTGGGTCACACCTGAAAAATATGAGGAGCTGGAATCGTACAGTGTACTGTCCGGAGATGTAATTATATCGCGAGCTGGAACTGTTGGGAAAATGGGGGTTGTTCGAACTCGATACTCGCGGTCGCTGATCAGTACTAACTTAATTCGAGTTCGCTTCGGCCCTAGGTTGATGCCCGAATATTTTGTTGCATTGATGACGTACTGCAAAGGGCGCGTAGGAAGGCTTAAAGTTGGTACTGATGGTTCATTTACACACATGAATACTGGCATCCTCGATTCAATAGAGTTTCCGTATCCACCTTTAGAAGTACAAGAAGGATATCTAAAAGTAAGGGACCAAGTACTTGCTGGGCTAGCTTCTCAAGTAATTGCTAAGAATGAACTGGATGGTTTGTTCGCTTCAATGAGCCAGCAAGCCTTTAGCGGCAAGTTTTGAAGCACCGACTCATCGCCAGCAATACATAACAGCATTCACCAGCCACAGGGACGTGAACATGCCAGACAGCAGCGCCAACTCAGATAACAACCCCAAGTCGGCAGTGCCGCTGCGTTTTCGTCCGCCCAGCTTTGCGGAAGGTGAGTGGCCGTGCGTAGCCGATAAGCTCGGCCGCAGCCGTGAAATTGAAAACCTCACCCCGGTGCTGCTGAATGCCGAGGCACCACTGGTGTTTGCCATCGATGCACCCTGGGGCGGCGGCAAGACCACTTTTATTCAGCTTTGGCAGCAGTTCCTGAAAAAGGAGGGCAAGGTCAGCCTCTACCTCAATGCCTGGGAAAGTGACTTTGCCGACGATCCGCTGCTGCCCATGTTATCTGTGCTGGATGACTGGCTAACTTCACAATCGAGTAAACCCGCGATAAAAGAGGCGTGGGATAAAGCCAAAGCCTGTGCCCCCGGGATTATCAAAGCAACTGCGGTCGCTGCCGCCAAAGCCGCCACCTTTGGCGCATTAGATCTTGATAAGGAATACGAAAAGCTCGCTGCCGATTTGACCGGCGAGGCTGTTGGTAGCTTGCTAGACAGCTTTAACGTGAAACAAAAATCGTTGGCCAAGTTCAAACAGCAGCTGTCGGTGGCGCTGGATGCCTTGCCTGATGATCAGGCTAACCTGATAGTCTTTGTCGATGAACTCGACCGCTGCAAACCCACCTATGCCATCGAAGTGCTGGAGCGTATCAAGCATTTGTTTGATATCGACCGCCTGGTGTTTGTGCTTGCCGTAAACCGCGATCAGCTCAGCAAGAGTATTCAGGGTGTCTATGGCCCAAGTTTCGATGGACTTAGTTACTTGAAACGCTTTATCGACCTCGACTACAGCTTGAGAACTCCAAACAGGAACGCGTATATACGGATGCGGCTGCAGCAGCAGGATTTACAGAATCGCTTTGCCAAACTCCATAATGGCAATAGAAACATCGATACTGTAGAGAGCATGTTGTTTTGGCTGTGCGAGCGTTTCGAGTACACCGTAAGGGACATAGACCAGTTAATCACCAGATTGCGTTTGATAGTCCGTTCAATACCTAGAGATGATTATTTAGATACTGTCGTACTGCTGTGCATGTTGATACTGCGCCAGGAGAAAAGCGCGCTATATCAACGATTTGTGCAGGATGTGATGTGCACCAATGAGGTAATCGAGTTCTTGTTGGGGGGCAACATTAAGACCACTCCCTTTCCCAAATCATTTGGCGTTATATGTGGTTGGCTTATCAAGTCGGGATACGATGAATATAAAAACACCGATTTGGAGCCATTGATCGCACCTTGGGAGCAATTGAGTGGTGAGTTTCCTGATGATGATCCCCGGCAAGCTGAATTGGCCAAGTTGATACGTTTAGCAAGAAGCAATGATACATCGCGGGATTACTCAGATCTGCGCGGAACCGCATTTAACCGGATTGAGCTGGTATGTCAGATAGATATATCCGATTAGAAGCGCGTATTTGCTGAAAATGACTTCGCCGATGTTGCCAAAGGAATGACCATTCTGGGTAACGTGGCATCCGGCTGACGTGGATTTCTGTGACAGCTACCTTGAAATACCGTGGAGGTAAAGATGGAATTTGCTCCCAATAATATTGATTACTCGGGATCTGAGCAGTTTGAGCGGGACTGGAAACAAGCTTCAAAACAGATTTTTGAGCACGTTAGGCCACTGTTCGAGCCTTATGCAGGCAAGCTGCGCTGCTCGCCGGATCTCAAGGATAAAGCGGCATGGCTGAAGTTTGAGAACCCTCATCCCGAAGTGCACTTGCTGGCCGTTTGTTTCAGCCGGGTCTGCACCAATTCGGTGCTGGATATTCGCGTCTGGTTTCGACAGGAACAGCGCGGCGCTTACGACCTGTTATCTCAGGCCGAACCCTTTATCTTCAACGAAACCCCATTGATAAAATCGGTGGGAATGAATCCAAGGACGTCCTGGGCATCACAGCTTCGCGATAAAGACCTTGATGTGGTCGGCATTCAGTACGGGTACCGACAAGGGTACTTTGCCGACGAAACCAGCATAGCGGAAGGAATAGCGAGTTTACTCAAGGACTTTGCACAGTATCTTCTAAGGGTATTGGAAGGACAATGTGAGCAAACTGCTGTTCCGGACACGACCGAAGCTTTGGACGAGGCCGCGATAGTAGTTGAGGCTGGTGCAACAGCAAAAAGGTTACAGTGGATAGCGGATCGTCAGGGTCAGCCCGCGTTTCGGCAGAAATTACTTGAAGCCTATGAAGGGTGCTGTTGTCTGTCAGGAACTGCGGTTCCTGAGGCGCTGGAGGCGGCGCATATTATTCCCTTCAGTGAGCGCAGGGCTAACGACATCTGCAATGGTTTGCTACTGCGGGCTGATCTTCACACCCTGTTCGATTTAGGACTAATCAATATCTGTCCGGACACACGTACAGTAGAAGTAGCCGAAATGCTTCGAGAAACAGAATACGGCAAACTGGCAGGAAAACGATTACACGAACCTCTCTCACCAGATGCAAGGCCCTCAGCTGATGCCTTGAGGTGGCGCACTCGTCATATCTGGAACTCTGAAGGTATGTAGACGACTTACTTATCAGTAATGGCTGCAGTGGGATCTACCTTAGGTTGTTGTTTAAATTTCTATCGCTGTAAACAAACTTACAATAAGGTAAAAATCCCATAGATATTTAGATGAGCACTCTACGGCAAAAGTTTAAGTGTATGAATTTAAATTGTTATTTATGTTGGCACTGAATCTGCTCTATCTCTGGCACAGGCAACCAGGAGGCAGAACGATGAGACATCAAACCGATTATTCCCCATCTTCAGGCATTGATTGCACAGCGGATGTTGAGCTGGCGGCACATGCCCGCAAGCGCATGGATCAGCGTGGCGTATCCGAGCAAGCGGTATTGCTTACCCTCAGGTACGGCCGAAAAATTCACTCACGCCGTACCGTGTTTCATGTGATTGGCCGTAAGGAGATTGCCCGCTATGGCAAGCAGGTGCCAGAGCTGCTTGCCCTGGATGGAGTTCAGGTGATCACCTCCCAGGGTGAGCATATGGTGGTGACTGTGTACAGGAATCACGATCTGCGCGGCATCCGTCCGACCAAGAGAAAGCACCGGCATCTGCATTGAACAGCAAATAGTTATGCTACGGCATGACTCATTTTCAGTGATTAGGGGCAGCATTTCTTGTGGGTTGAAATACCAGCAAACAATATTTTAATTTCAATAAATCATTGACTTAAGTCACAGCGCACAAGACATTATCAGGCGAAGATGTGTGAAGGGTTGGTCGCTGTGTCGACAGCTTCGCCGTTTCATTGAATGGATCAGGTCGAGAATATGGAAGTGATGTTCGATATCAAAAAGGCCAACAAGGCCGGCACCGATGGCTCTGAGCACTACATCGTAGAGTTCGATGACATGGCGCTGATGCAGCTGTTTGGTGCTGAATCCCAATATTGTCTGGTGACAGCTACCGCCGGCGAGGGCGTTGGTGCAGCCCCCTACACCACACTCAAATGTTTAATATCGCAAAGCGTCGCACAGACGCACGTTAAGCCTGCAAGCCAGGTTGCGTCACTTGCGTCAACACAATAGGAGCGTTACCTGCACAATAGTCAGGGATGATAAGGCCATCAGATGACAAGATTCGTGTCTCCTCCCAAAGCGGAATTTCACAAACTCCGCCAGCCCCTCACCAAGGGCGAGAGGATGGTGTTTGAGTTTTTTGATACCCATTTGCCGGAGCATTGGGATATCTATATGCAGCCGCATCTGAACGGTTTACGGCCCGATATTGTGTTGTTGAGCCCAAAAATCGGCATTGCGGTGTTTGAAATTAAAGACTGGGATCTCAGCGCCATGGAGTATTGGGTCGACATCCAGCCCAATAAAACGCCCAAACTGATGGGGCGTAAAGATGGTAAGTCCTTCTCGTTACACAGCAAAAATCCAATTGAGCAAGTTCACCGCTACAAACAGGAAATTTTTGAACTCTACTGTCCCCGCCTGGAAAGCAAAAGAGGGTTTGGCGCTATCACCGCAGGGGTGATATTTCCCTTTGCCGATGACGAGCAGCTTTTGAGGTTGTTTGCACCCTGCCTTAAACACCGGGAAGTGGATAAATACCCTATGCTGTATCCGGTTATTGGCCGCAACACCTTGCAAGGCGGAAACATGAAAGCGGTATTCCCCAAGGGGGAGTCATTTTATTCCCCTGTAATGAATGACGACATGTACAAGGATTTACGTAACTGGCTCGTCGAGCCCGATTTCGCTCAGACACAAAGGCGGCCACTGGAACTGGATAAAGACCAGCGGGCACTGGTTTCCAGCAGAACTGAGTCAGGCTATCGACGGATAAAAGGCGCGGCAGGTTCGGGCAAATCTCTGGTGCTGGCCGCGAGGGCGGCGGAGCTGATAAGTCAGGGTAAGCAGATCCTGGTGGTGACCTTCAACATAACCCTGCTGCACTACTTGATGGACGTGGCAGTGCGCTGGCCGGGTGGTAAAGGTAAGACTCGCTCCAGTATCACTTGGCTAAATTTCCACGCCTGGTGCAAGCGGGTTTGTGCTGATGCCGGTGCAGATGAAGAGTATCGGCAACTCTTCCATTTGGGGAACAATGAGGCTGATAAACATGTAATCGACGACCTGGTGCCAGCCTTGGTTGAGAAAATCATTCGGCATGACTTTGACGGCAATGTTGCCCGTTACGATGCCATTTTGGTCGATGAGGGCCAGGATTTTTTGCCCCACTGGTGGAGTGTGCTGAGGTTGGTGTTAAATCCCGGTGGCGAAATGCTGCTGGTGGCTGATTCGACTCAGGACGTCTATGGTACTGCGTCCCGATGGACTGATGAGGCAATGACCAATGCAGGGTTTCGCGGCCCTTGGTCTGAACTCAGTATCAGTTACCGACTGCCGCAACGAATTCTTGAGCTTGTTCAGGACTTTGCACAGCAATTCCTTCCTCCTGAACAGGTCAATTTGCCAAAGGGGCAGCAACTGGGCCTGGATTTGGAACAGTCTTATTTAAAGTGGGTGCAAATAGATGCACATCGGACCGTGGACAGCTGTTGTACCGCGCTGCTGGATCTCATCAAGCATGACACGGCTCAACCGCTGGCGATTGCGGATCTGACGTTACTCTGCAGCCACAAGGCAACCGGTCAGCTGGTGGTTAATGCACTGGCGCAAAAAGGCATCCGAGTTATCCATACCTATGACAATGACGAGCGAGAATGCAGGCGGCAAAAGGTTGGTTTTTACATGGGGGATGCCCGGGTAAAGGCCACAACTCTGCACAGTTTTAAAGGCTGGGAGTCGCGCGCCATTGTGATATGCATCGGCGGCAAACTGAAAACCACTGATCTGGCGCTGTTTTATACCGGCCTTACACGACTGAAGAGACATCCCGACGGCAGTTTTCTCACAGTGGTATCAAGTGCGCCGCAACTGAGAGACTTCGGCCAACGCTGGCCGGTATTCGAATCGCTCGAGAGCGTCATGGCATGAACCGCCTGATGGACGAGAAATGCAACGTTGCTGAAGGATTGTATGTAAATATAGTTACACATTAGTAAGTTAATTTACAGGAGCAATGTGATTCATTGACGTGACAAATCTTTAAGTCATTGAAGTCTATTGGATAAAACTTTGGCATTGCTTGTGCAATTCACTAGACAATTCGTTCTATTGTATTGCACTTGTATAAAGCAGTTACTAAAGAGCAAATCAGTTTTACTGAACTGAAGATTATTGGCTTAACACTTCAGGTATAAAGATGAGTGACAAAAGCCTTCACGCAATGGAATTGAAATTGAGAAACAATACAGGAGTATTACTGATGTTTGACCCCAAAAAATTCACCACCACAGCAGCCAAACCACTTCCAGTCGTCTTACTTCTGGATGTTAGCTCCAGTATGTCCGGAGATAAAATCGAGAACCTTAACAAGGCCGTCAAGGATATGCTGGACACCTTTGCGCAGGAAGAGAAGATGGAGACTGAGATACTTGTTTCTGTCATCACATTTGGTAATCAAGTAGAGCTGCATGTTCCCTACACCAAGGCTTCACAGGTGCAGTGGCAAGGTTTGCAGGCAAACGGTATGACCCCGATGGGAACCGCCCTCAAAATGGCCAAGGCCATGATTGAGGACAAAAGTACAACATTGGGAAAATTTCGTATTCCACAAGTCATTCTCATATCTGATGGACAACCAAACGATGAATGGGAAAGCCCGTTGGAAAATTTTATCAAGGAAGGACGTTCATCCAAGTGTTTTTGTTGGGGAATGGGAATTGGTAAAGATGCTGACATTTCAGTATTAGAGAAATTTATATCGCAAACACCTTACATAGCTAATGATACCAAAAATCGTGTTTTTAAGGCGAGTGAAGCAAGAGAGATTCATAAATTTTTCCGGCTATTAACTATGCAGGTTTTGAGCCGTTCACGATCGGAAAATCCGAATGTTATACCAGCTTCCATTGAGCTGGATAAAAATACGAAATCAAATATTGCAGCGTCGGCCACTGCTGAGAACGATGAACAAGGTTATTGGTAGGAGAGCAAAATGGATAGGAATCAGGATAATTTGGATTTACCAGCACTGATAGCGAATGGCGCATCTCATGGTGAAGCTCAGGCAGATGCTTTAGCTGAACAGATAAAGGTTACGCCGGAGGGTGCAAAAAAAGCTCGTGGAGTTATAAGTTCATTTGTTCGCTCCTACAGAGATAAATCTCCTGAACTATCCAATAAGGCTTGGCTTTGTCTTGAGTTCGCTAAATATCCAGATATTTGGCAGACGGAAGAAGAGATCGAACAAACCGCTGGCGAGATTGTTGAGGAGGTGGCGGTTTTCAAGTCTTCTCAGCGAGAGTTGACGGAACACCACAGTAAAGGATTAAGCACTAACAACTGGTTGGCTGGGAAAATTGAGCAAGGTGCAACTGCAGGTGGTGTTACTAACTTCGGAGCTTACGCTACGAAAATTGATACAGCCATTGAGACGGCAAACAAAGCAAACATTGATTTGCTTTACCGAAATGATGGCCAGTTGAATCAGCAGCTTAATCTGGATGGTTTTATTGCTGAACAACACCATGTTGATACCTTCAATCTCGATGCGGTAGCTAAAGGCAGTGAATACCGTGCCGAAGTATTACAACCCAAACCCGGCCAGACATATGGCAAAAATTCAGTTGATATTGTGATTAAGGATGGTGAAGGAAAAATTGTACGTCGCTATCAGGCTAAGTATGGGGCCGATGCGGATGCGACAGACACCTTGCTTAAAAAAGGCGATTACCGAGGGCAGCGCAAGTTAGTGCCTGAAGGGCAGTCTGAAGATATTTCTGGAAGCACTGAAACAATCGAAATTGATGGTGTCGAATCTAAGCCGCTTTCTAAACAGAAGGCCAAAGAGAGGCAACGCAGGGCCCAAGAAGAAGCTGAAGCCAAACAATATGATTGGAATGAGACAAGCCGGATAGAAATTGCAGAAAATATAGGGAGAAAAGCTGGTGCTGCGGCTCTTTTGTCTGTCGGATTTCAAGGAGCTCGCATTCTTGGCCGGAGGATCTGGAATGGAGTAACAGGGAAAGACAATAAAAGTGTTGAAGAAGACCTCCAGGAGTTTGTGCGGAGCTCCCTAAAATCGGCAGCAACCTCGGGAATAACCGTTGCTGTTACTGGTGCA
Source organism: Shewanella sp. BJSY2023SW005 (assembly GCF_047314585.1). Lineage (NCBI taxonomy): Bacteria > Pseudomonadati > Pseudomonadota > Gammaproteobacteria > Alteromonadales > Shewanellaceae > Shewanella > Shewanella sp. BJSY2023SW005. Next base: position 113,072 of record NZ_JBKORJ010000024.1, on the reverse strand, counting down.
GTTACCGTAGCAGTAAAAAGTGGCTGGTTGGGTAATGTCTTAAAAAACACACCCGCTGGAAGAATTGCCAATGCTGTTTGTATCGGTATCGAAAATACGAAGATTCTCTACAAATTCTCAACGGGAGAAATTACCGGTGCAGAAGCACTCGATCAGGCTGGCAGTGCCACATGCAGCCTTGTGGGAGGACTTGCTGGTGGAACCAAGGGAGCTAGCATAGGTGCTGCGCTGGGAACAGTTCTAGGACCAGTTGGTACAGCTATTGGTGGTGTTGTCGGTGGTGTAGTCGGTGGAATTGCAGGAAGTACCGTTGGTGAAGCTATATATGAAGGTGGAAAGAAGATTGTATCTACAGTCGTTAATTCCGTTAAATCGCTTTCTTCAGCAATAAGTAGTGGTGCTTCATCGTTCTGTAGTGGCGTAGCCTCTCTATTTGGATTTTAAATATGGATATTAAGGGAATTGTTGAGGCCATTCGTTCCGGTGTGTCAGGAATTCAGATATTGGGCCAGGACTTTAGTCGAATCGATGAAGAAATCGAAGCTGTTGCCACCCAACTGAACTTCAAAGTAAAGGAATGGAACCTAGGATATGGTTGGGTTGATTTCAAGACAAAAAGGGCTCTGAAACCGGAGCAAGAGGCATTACTGTATCAGGATCTTAAAGCAATCGCTGATGACGATCCGACGGGTAAGATTTATGTCATACAGAACGGCTATTCCGTATTGAAAGATGACATTAGAGCCATTGCTAGATTGCACCAGGAACTGTTAAGGATCAAGCGTCACTTTAAAGGGCAGGCTGCGATCTTTTTAGTGTCTAAAAATAGTATAGAATTTCCAGAGCTTGTGGATCTTTTGCTCCCTTTCTCTTGCTCTCCTCTTTCGTTAGAACAGGTTGATGAAATTCTTCACACTCTCTTGCACGAGTGTTCTATCTCTGTTAGTACCGCAGTGCGTAATTCTCTTAAATCCATATTTTCAGGTATGGAGCGCGAAATGGTGTTTCAAATATTCGAAACGCTAAAAAATAAATATGAGAGCTCATTTTCCCAGGAATCTGTGGGTGATGCTTTGGCCCTGAAAAAGAGAGAGTTATCTCGCTCAGGCTTATTGGAGCTGGTCGATAGTAAAATAGATATTGGCCACATAGGCGGGTTGGAGCGGCTCAAAAGTTGGTTACGTAACAAGAAACACATCATTGATGATTTAACGAAAGCCCAGAGCTTGGGTATCTCGCCCCCAAAAGGTGTGCTTTTAGCCGGTATGCCTGGATGTGGAAAATCTATGACTGCAAAAGCGGTTTCTTCATTATTCAATGTTCCTCTTTTTCGCTTAGACATCGGTTCTTTGATGGGTAAATTTGTGGGCGAGAGTGAAGCCAATATGAAGGCCGCCTTAAAGGTCGCAGAACAAGCGAGCCCTTGTGTTTTATGGATCGATGAACTTGAAAAAGCCTTTTCAGGAATTAATGGAACAGGGGGAAGCACCGAAATAACAACCCGTCTCTTTGGTTATTTTCTAACTTGGATGCAAGAGAAGCCTGGAGCTGTATTTGTTGTAGCAACAGCAAATGACATTTCCAATATCCCACCAGAGCTATTGAGACGAGGACGGTTTGATGAAATTTTTTATGTTGATTTACCTGGTGAACGTGAACGGAAGCAGATTTTCACCGTTAAAACAAATCAACTGACCAATCCCACTAAAGGACTCGACCTTGCAGAGTTGGCAATCCTGACTAAAGGCTTCTCAGGAGCAGATATTGAATGTGTGATCAATGATGCATTAGAGAGTATGTTCCGTAGTAATGAGTCTGTTCTAACTCAAGCGCTAATTAAGAAGCACATTGATCTAATTACACCAATAAGTATTGTTCTTAAAGAGAAAATCTCGATATACCAAGCTTTGTTTGAGAAATTTAGTCTCAAAGCCGCCTCCCTTGCAGACGAAGACCTTGATAGGATTGATGCACTAAGTGATAGCAGTGCTCTGTCGGATAGAGAAAATGCTGCATCAAATGAGTTTATCTCATCTGAAAAGCTCATAGAATTAGTTAAAGATCAAAGCCCATTAGTTCGTCAAGCAGCCTTAAAAAATCCTCAATGTCCATATGCAGCCTTGCAACAAGTGGTAAATCAATATAGAAAGTTTGATTTCAACAAACCCGGCTCATGGAGTGACAACGAAGTAACAAAAAAAGAGCTCGAGCTGGCATTGCTGCATCCCAATATGAGTGGAAAGCTCATTCTCGATCTCTATGCAAAGAAGTTGATGGATGTTCAAAAGATTTTATCACTGACTCATAAGCTTTCTTTTGAAGAACGAAAAACAATATTTGATACGGCAATAATAAAATTGCCCAGGTCTATTACCACAGGTACGGTGCAGAATATTTCATGCCGTACAGGCAATATCGTTAACTATAACGACATTATTATTGAAATAGATAATGAGGAAGGTAACACCCAAAAAGTCTGTGCCAATGTTGATGGTTTTGTTGCTAAGGTATGCGTCAAGATTGGTGAAACAATAAATGCAGGTGAACAGATAGCTCAAATGCTCGTACCAAAAGTCAAGGGAGTATAAATTGAAGAAATATTTAATGACATGGTACGGAATGACTGATTTCAGGGCCTCACTTGGACTGGAACAGACAACCGGCCCTGTTCTGGGTGCTTTGCTGGCGGAAGACTACACCGATGTGATCATTCTCGGTTTTACACGCCCGGATAGAACCGAAAACAAAGCTGATAAATTTCAGCAAAAAATTACAGGTGTCGAAGGCTCTGATCCGAATGCTGCAAGACAGTTTATCGATCTGTTTTCAAATACAGAGGATGCGCACCATCATTTCAATGAATGGCTAAAGAAACAGCTTAGGGGTGCCGGTAAAAAGGTCGATGTGCGTTTTCACCCTGTGGAACTGATGCATCTCAATGACACAGAAGGTATCTATGAGGCTGCGACCCAATCACTGAATGCGGTTGCCGCATCTGAAGGTGAAAAGCTCGTTACGCTCTACCTGAGTCCGGGGACTCCGGTTATGGCTTTCGTCTGGGCTTTTGTGGCCCTGAGGCACCCGACGCTAAAAAAACGCCTTATCGTATCTTCTCACCCAGGAAGGCCTCCAGAAAGAATCGTCTTGCCCAACGAGTGGCTGGAATGGCACGGAAGACAGGTTCGAACAACCAATACGGAATCTGATAAGTATGATGCCATTTTTCACCTGTTCGGCGAACAGCGGATGCCGAACCTGCTTGGCGTGATCCAGTTTTCAAGCCGGAAGCATATCTTTGTGAATTCCGCACAGTTCCCTGCCGATGTCATGAAACAGTTTCTTGGAGAAGCTGAATACGGTGAAATTGCGGTGGACCCGTATGACCCTGAAAATGTCCGATCCACGGTTTTGGAACTGATCGCGAAAATGCCTGCCGATGCGAAGATCGGCTTCAACTTAACGGGCGGAACCAAGTTGATGTATGCAGGGGCGCTTGCCGCCTGTCGTAAGGTAAATGCAACGCCATTTTATTTCGATTTTTCAAAGAAACAGGTTATCAATCTTAATAGTTTCACTAAAACTGAGATTGTTTCAGTAGATTCGGTTGAAACATTTCTGAAGTTGAACGGTGATGGATTAACAGTATCGAAGCCTGGTCTTACAGAACAAAAACTTTCTCGAGAAATTATCAATGCTTCTCAGATAATCTGGGAAAATCGTAACTTGATCGCGTCTAAGTATCGTGAGTTAAAAAGTTATATTTTTGATGAATCATTCAAGAGTTGGGGGGATGATTTCTACGCTGAACTGACAATTGATAAACAAGCAAAGCTAACAATTGGCGGTAAGTCATTTGTGTTTGATGAATTCCCTGATTTTCTTGAGTTTCTGCTTGGTAAGTGGCTAGAGGTGTATATTTTTAGTGTGTTACTTCCTTTAAAGGAATCTGCTGTTCTAAAAGATTTACGCCTTGGGTTAGAGGTGTCTGTTGTGGACGTCGACTCCAACGATAACTTTAAGTATTACCATGATGGGTTTAAAGAAAATATCGGTTATCAAGAGTTTGATGTTATTTGTACCGATGGATATCGCTTATTCATTATTGAATGTAAAAGTGGAAAGGTTGAAGCGAACCATGTTTTGAAGTTGAGTGAAACTGCCAAACATTTTGGTGGTGTGAAAGGGCAAGGAATAATGATTTCGTCTTTTCGCCCCCCGCATCCTGTGATAAAGCAAAAATCAGATGACCTTATAAATTTGGAATGGTTTTTTGGTTGTGGTGCCTCTGAGCATTTGCTAAATTTTTTCGGGAAAATTTGAGATGGAACTTTTTATTTTTGTAGATGTTTCCGGCAGTATGAATGAAATGGGCAAAATCCATCTTCAGCGGAATCTGTGCCGATATGCGGCTCAGTTAAGGCTCATAGATCAGGAAAAATACTCGGGCTTAGGCATCCGCTTTTATCAATGGGCGCAGAATGTTTCTGAGGTCGTTTTGCAAAGCGACGGGGATATCCCTGCCTTAAACGCTGAAGGCTCATCGAACCTATGTGTTATCTCCGATTTTCTTTCCCAGCATCTGAATAATACCGGAAGGTCGATGCTTCTTATTCTGTCTGACGGCAATTTCCCCAATTCAGACATCGTAAGCTTTCAGAACCAACTGGGCTCATTCACCGACCTGATCATCCGGACAGTTGCAGTCGGCGCTGATGCCGACCTGTTGAAGTTGAAGAAAATCTCCACAAACAACACAGTTTACCTTTCGGAGAATATCGCTTCAGCGATTGACAGCACAATCTTTGGTTCTGATGAGCTGTTGACCGCGCCAGCATCCACAGCCCAGATTCTGCAATCCGCAACGGCTGAAATAGAAGAGCCAGAGGAGGATTGGGATGCTTGATCAACTCTGGAACAGCTGGGGTGCCTCAGTAATCGGCCCCCTACATGTTAAAGCCGAGATTCCCAATCAGGATTCTTGGATGGCACGCCGGTATAAATGGGGAAATGTCGTTGTTGTATCGGACGGCCTGGGCAGCAAGGCACATTCAGATCACGGTTCAAAAGCTGCCTGTCTTGCTGTGTTTGAGGCAGCCAAGAGCTACCAGAATACCCCTGATGCCAATATTGTTGATATTTTAGGGCTAATTCATGCCAACTGGCTTGTGAAAATAGCCCCGCACTCTTCAACAGATTGTTCGGCCACATGCCTTTTCGGCATTCAGAACGAAGGGATTATCACTCTTGGCCGCCTTGGTGACGGAATGATTGCCGCCATTGGAGAAACTGGCGAAAACCACCTTATTCTCAGTGATAACAAACTGGATTCTTTCTCTAACTACACAAACTGCCTTCAGCAGGAGTTTAAGCCAGAACAGTGGGAAACCGCGACGATTGAAAGCGCGGCATGCAATGCAGTTGTGCTATGCACGGATGGCATATCCGATGACCTGTTACCTGAAAAACAGATGGTTTTTGCACAGGAGCTTTACTCCACCTATGCAGACCTGGAGTCGGAGGAAAGAAAGAGGGATCTTAAGCGTTGGCTCAATGAATGGCCGGTTCCGGGACATTCCGATGACAAGACGATTGCCTGTCTGTTTAAGAAAGGAGGTTCAAAATGAGCCAAAGGTTCAATGAGTATGTGGATGAATATCAGAATGTACACATTCAGGACAAGGTGCTCGGTCAAGGTGGCCAAGGGGTCGTTTTCCGTACCAAGGACCCTGATGTGGCGATTAAGCTTGTTATAGATGAAGGCGGAACTCCGGTCACCGATGAGGAGTCGGTGGAACGGTACTCAAAGCGCTTTAAGCGCGTCCGGCTCCTGCCTCTGCCAGAAAACCTGAATATATCTGTACCGGCAGCTCTGCTTCAAAACAAAGCAGGTTATGTGATGCAGCTTTTGAGTGAAATGGTTCCGTTCAGTCATTTCTGGCTCGATGGCAAGTCTGCAGAAAATATTGGCCCAGACGATATCCCTGCATGGCTTTCGGCAATGCCGGAGAACGAAGCTAAAAAGATTGTTCATTATTATAGAACCGGAGGGCTCAGACGCAGGCTTCATGCGCTCTACAAATGCGCATCATTGCTGGCACGTCTTCACGGTAACGGCATGGTCTATGGCGATATTTCCCCCAACAATATCTTTATTTCAGAAGGGCTTGATGATTCAGCAGTCTGGCTGATTGATGCCGATAACATCCGATTTGAAATCACCGTAGGAGGAAGTGTTGTTTACACGCCCAAATACGGTGCCCCTGAGCTGGTGCAGGGTAAAGACGGTGGAAGACCTTCAAGCGATTGTCATGCGTTCGCGGTCGTGGCTTTCTACCTTCTTTCCCTGATTCACCCTTTTGTAGGGAAAAAGGTGGATAGAACGGATGAAGGTGACTGGGCTGATGAGGAAAATGATGAAGAGGATGTTGAAGATAAAGCCTATGCAGGGCTGTTCCCTTGGGTTGATGACCAAGATGATGATTCAAACTCTTCCGACAGCGGTCTGCCCAGATCCCTTCTCCTTACAGAGAAACTGACCACTTTATTTGAGAGCACATTCGGCTCAGGCAGGACAACACCATATCTTCGGCCGACCATTTATCACTGGCCTGAAGTTCTCGCTCAGGCAGCAGATATGACCGTCACGTGCTCGTGCTGCTCGATGAACTATTACTATGATTTCATTCACCCGGAAACAGAGGATCACAATTGCCCTTACTGTAAAACGCAGAGGCCGCAGGTGCTCATTCTTGAGTCTTACCGATGGAATGGTGCAGATAAGTCCTTACAATCGCCATCCTGGAGGTATGTGCGAGAGATCTCGCAGGGGGAAGAACTCACAGTGCCGAGACGAGTCTTTGATGAGTTTACAATGCTTGATTCGGATACTGCAGAGGTGCTCATCTCTCCAAGCAATAAAGGAATTCTGATTAAAAAGTCAGATCATGGGAAAGCTGATTTGTCCGTTGCTGCTGACAGTCCCCCGCGAAGTGGTTTTCAGAAGCTCTATTCACAGATGAAAATAGACCGGGTAACGCCGGATGTTCAGTTCTGGATGTTCGCACATTTGAATAGCCCTCGGTTGGTTAAATGCATGATCAGCGGAGGTGGCAAATGAGACTGAAAGATATAAATGCCGAAATCACCTTTGAATTATGGTTGAAACCGGAGCTGACCGGAGAGACTCCAAACATTGGTATTGGATATATCGCACCCAACAATAACGGGCAGGCATACAGATTAAGAGTCGATGGCCAGCAGTGGAGCGTGCAGCTTCGTGATCCCTCGGCAGAAAAGGATCTGAATTTTCATCTGAAAAGAGGTTGTGCGCATCTAGCAGAGGTGATGCAGGTCGCCAAGGACGGCAGTGCGCTTGTTAAAATCATCTTTTTCAATGGTGAAATCGTTGAAATTGGCGATGTGGAGATCGGCATTGATGAACGCATAGAATCAACGGCTAAAAGAAATGGCATTCGCTTCAATGGAGCTGAAGAGCTGGGGAGTGTATTAAACGACAAATGCAAAATCAGCGTTGGCGATGAAGATTTCTTTCTGCTTATGAGCGGCCCATCCGCCAAGGCTGACTTTGAAGCGGATATTCCAGAGGATGAAGACTCGCCCGATTCCCAAGCCGTTGTGCAGGAGAAGTACCGGGAATTCTCTATCTATGGTGAGAGAGTTCGTATCCCGGTTGAAAGGCGTAATGTCGATAAGTCAAAGGACATCTATTTTGCGACTAAAGCGCTCTTTAAGGATCAGCAGAAGAGTGAAGGAGCATTGCGTCTGGCAAGGGGGGCGGTCCAGTTTTCTGACTACAGCAAAACAGGTCGCATTCGGGCTTTAGCCGCTGGAGCGATGAGTCAACTTACCAAAGAGACCGGGAGTTACTTAAAACAATGGGACGAATACGGTGCAATTGAAGGTGAAATGCTGCTGGCCCGGGCCAAAGTTGTTGGCAGAATCGACTATCATGGCACTGAGCAGACAACAAAAGGTGTTAAGTTCTTTGTGTCGTCTATTCCGGATCAACTTACCGAAAGCGATGAGATAGAGATCACCTCCGAGGAGCCTTTATACCTCAAGAATCCTGATCTTACATGGGAAGCCTACAGCAAGGCTCTGGAAGAAGAATATAAATCAAAGAATGTCGTTGGTAATAATAAAGTTGCTAAAGAAAAAAGTACTGCGTTAACGCCCGTAGAGCTTGACGTAGAAAGGGAAAATAGCCAACCAAGCGCGAATAATTCGAAAAATATAGAATCGATATTCGCAAAGATTATCAATCTCTCTAACAGAAGTATCGAATTAGACCTGCCATCGATTCCGGCTGGTCAGATGTTTTTGATTCTGTCTATCAATGGAAACAAGATTCAGATTGAAAGACGAATTCGGGCACGTTCAGCCATTCTGGAAGGACGCTGTGCTAACCCGCTTCTCGGCCTGCTGATTGAAGAAGGTGGAACGCTCCCGGACATACAGCGAGTCACCAAACTAAAGCCTTTAACGTCCTTTGTGAAAGAGAAAATTTTCAAGCATGATCCAACTCCTAAACAGATAGAGGCCATCGATGTCGCATTAAACACCCCGGACATCGCTCTTATTCAGGGGCCGCCTGGAACAGGAAAAACAACGGTTGTTACAGCAATTCTTGAACGGCTCAACGAGGAATATGACAAAACCAAGTCGATAAGAGGTCAGATACTTGTCACCGGTTTTCAGCATGATGCCGTTGAGAATATCGTTGCGAGGCTGAGTGTTAATGCCCTTCCGGCAGTTAAGTTCGGCAGAAGGTCCGGTGATTCGGAATTTACGGAAGATGCCGTCACTGGAAAAATTAACAAATGGTGCGCCAATGTCGCCGAGAATATTCGAGACAAGAATCCTCAAATTGCTCAGACTGAGGATCAGGTAAGACTGGCAGAGCTGTTTGTCGCATATTCATTGTGTCCCTCTAAGAACAACACAGTCAGTTTAATGAAGCGTATTCTGGATTTGCCCAGAGACGTGATTTCTGAGGATATCACCAGTGAGGCTGAAGAAATCATCAATTCCCTGCAAACGGAACTGAAGCCGAATGATCCTTCCACCTTGCGGCTCGTTAGAGCCCTGCGTGTCAGTGATACAGCCTTTGAAGACGACGGTGCCGCAAGAGCGGTCGATTTGCTGGATAAGATCGAAGACGAACCGGCTAATCCAGATTTAAGCGTTCTTGAAAAAGCGGCTCGTTGGCGCAGCGGTAAGTCGCTGAGTTTTCTTTCAGAGCTCAGAGAGCTGAAAGAATCGCTGCTCTATAAATATCTGCCTTCACCTGATTTCAGCATAGACAAGTGTCGAGCTGACGTTTTGAATTTGAAAACAAAGGTTGATGCTGCGCTTAACAAATCGTTGACTTCGAAAAATAGACGGGATGCAATACTGGCTGAGTTTTTACATGAGCTTCAAGACAATCCTGATGGCATTCGTGAGGCCATAGAGGATTACAACTTTGTTTTTGCAGCTACTACGGGGCATTCTGAAGGAAGAGCGATAAGGAAAGCCAAAAAGAAATTTAAGGACGATGAATTTGTTAGATATGACACTGTCATCATTGATGAAGCGGCACGAGTAAGCCCTAGAGATCTGTTAATACCCATGGCTCAGGCAGAAAAACGGATCATTCTGGTTGGTGACCATCGTCAACTTCCCCACATGATTGATGAAGAGGTCGCGAGAGCTTTGGAAGGTGACGATTCATCCGAACCGCCGGTTGATGTCGATTTTGTGAAGAAAAGTATGTTTGAGTATCTGTTCAACCGCCTGAAAAAACTGGAGGAGAAAGATGACATCAAACGAACAGTGACGCTGGATGCTCAGTACCGAACACATCCGCTGTTGGGAGATTTTGCCAGCAATAATTTCTATCAGAAATATAACGAGGGCTACCGGTCTCCATTATCTGAGAGCCACTTTGAGCAACGCCTTCAGGGGATTGAAAATAAAGCCGCGATCTGGATTGATGTTCCAAATAGTCAAGGGAAGGAGGCTGTCTTGCCCAGCCGAAGCAGGCAGAGAGTATCTGAAGCCAAGGTTATAGCAGAGCACGTGAACAAATGGATTGGCTCTGAAGAAGGTTCCGGGCTGAGCTTTGGAGTAATCAGTTTTTATAAGGCACAGGTATTTGCTGTTTGTGAAGCCCTGCAAAAATTCGGCATCACGGAACGGGGACAGGATGGTACATGGCAGATATGTCAGGAATACCGCTTTCTTGAAAATGGCGAAGAGCGGCTCCGCATCGGCACTGTTGATGCCTTTCAGGGCATGGAATTCGATATTGTGTTTCTTTCCATGGTGAGGTCTCAGGACATGAACGCCTTGCCGCCTCATATAAGTAACCAGAAGGATTACAAAAAGAAGCAGCAAAAACTATTCGGCCATCTCATGTCGGAAAACCGCCTATGTGTGAGCATGAGTCGCCAGAAGAAGGTCTTAGCCATTGTTGGAGACTGCGTCCTTGCAAACACCCAGATAGCTGTGGATGCAGTACCGGCTCTAAAAAACTTCTATGATTTGTGCCATGAAAAGGGGGTGATCCTATGAATGCACCTTCAAATAAAAAAACGGCAAAAGATCTTCGCCCTAAAGTCATCAGTTTCCACACGGCATTGTATGGGTTGAACATCGCAGCCAGACAGAGTGTGCTATGGCCATGTCATGCCTTCAACATCTCTATTCCGCAAAAGAAAAAGAGCGGCCTCAATGTGTTTGAAGAAACTGTCTTGAAAATAACCGAGATAGAATCCGGCGACACAGAAAAGATTGCGCTGCTCACTTGTCTGGAAAAGGAACTGGTAGCTTTCATTCAGAATCGCCTTAACCAACTCGGCCTTTTAAATGAGCGATATGAGTTGTCTGAGCACGGACAGGAGCTTCTAAACGAGTGGCAAAATAAATCAGACAGAAATCTGGAATACACCGTGGCCACAGTGTTTGTAGATCTGCTGACCGGGAAGCTTCTACCCTATGTCAGCACGGAGCAGCTGAGCTATAAAAAAATCTCAAGGATGGGTGACAACGGATTTATTGATTTTTTAATCAATCCAACCGATGAGAAGTCGAGGGTCAGTGCAAGACAGATACGCCTTGCAAAAGACTCCTTCTGGAAAGCAGTTCCTGACACTAACGATATTATCAGAGCCATCAGAGAGTTTAAGAAGAAATATAAACGGCATGCTCTGTTGAACCAAGGTGTCGATCAGTACCCGCCTCCTTTGCCAGAAGCTGAAGCTGTATCAGTTAACGAAATTCCAGAATTTGTATATATACATTGTCAAGCATTTATCCAAATAGGGAATCCTGACCTTCTGGTGACGGATGGATGCGGCTTTGGCTTCTCTGAGAGCTTTGCCAATTACCTTACTTCTCAGGACTGGAATTGGGTCATAGATTTGAAGAATAAAGGGGTTATCGACAGACTGAGCTCCGACCGAAGCAATAGAGAGGCCGAGAATGAATCTTCAGCGGCGGACGGGATGAAGAAATATCCACGGGTAGCCCGCCCGCTCCGACGCGCACAAGAGTATCTGTCAGACGCTGAAAAGTTCGAGGTTGATTCATCCAATGATGAGCAGGAATACGCCCGTTTGACCGGCTTGGCGGTAGTTGCATTATATGAAGCCATAGAATGGGCGCTACGATTTGTTGTATCTGATAACCCTGTGACTCACTGGGAGCGCTTTTTCTCGTCACTGTCCTACCGGGAAAACGACAAGATACTGCGCTCGTTTGCTACCAAGACCGGGTTTGATGTTTCGGACAGCGTGAAGACCCTGCTTCAAGTGAAACCCGGCAAGATCAGAGCTGTTGACCGTGGTGTCTCCGAGATGCAGCCGCTACTGGCTCTGGCAATAGCCGGGGCGATAAATGATCCCAACCATCCGCTGAATCATCTGGCCTTTGATGACTCTGGATGTCTCTCCTTTATAAATGCGCTGAAAGAAGTCAGGGACCCGGTATCTCATGGAAGTTCACCAGATGTTGAACTCTCACTGGAAACCCTCAAGGGCTTTCGCGATAGAACCACTCGGCTCATCAAGTCGCTAATACCTGATATAACCGAAGATGCCTATACTGCTAAAACAAAGCAGGAAAGAGATATTGATCAGGTTAGATTGAAGGCCAGGATCGAACTGGACAAGTCATTGGGGCTTGGATTTGTTCAAAATATTTCCCCGTCAATACGGGAAGAGCTGGTCAAAGCAACGATATTAAGCCAGAAGGCGACTCTGGATAACGAACAGCTTCAGCGCTATATAAATTTGTTGGCGTCCATTATACAGTTGTCGTTGTTGGAAGTAGCGAAGGACTGGAGAACATTAGTCAAAAATCGAAATAACCTGAGGGATGAGGCGATTGAAAAAATCGTTCAATCTGGTTTTTATCCAGCGCCTGATGCAATACCAGTGCAAATTAGTACTGTAAATGCGGATCGACTATATCGTGCTACTCAAGGCTCAAGCACAACTCTTGGGGCTCAACTTCTTGCACTCTGTTTAGTCGCATCAGAAGGTGAATTGCTAGTTCTAAAAAGGTGTTTTCCGAATTGCTTTGAGCTTATCGCCAAGTTGATAAAACTTCGTGGTCACGGCAATCAGCATGAACTCGACTTTTCAAGGGAAAACTTGGAGTCATTAAAAATAAATGTATTCAAACTCGTCAAAATAATTATGGAAGTATTTTAATGGACTCTAAAAGAAATATTAACGCTCTGATTGCTACAGATAATAAAAAAGAAGAACAGACCGATAAAACAATAAACGTCAAAGAGGTAGCCCTGCTGAATAAACAGCAGGAACTGAAAGAGTTAGAGGACTCTTTAACTCAAAAAGAAACGGTTATTGCCCAAAATGAACAGGCGATAAAGACCGCTAAAGAAGCGATAGCCAAAAAAGAAGCGGAGTTGAATGACAAACGCGTTCTTCTTGAAGAGATGGAGCTTCAAGCAAAAAACGGCTTTCCGCAACTCTTTGAGGAAAAGTTCGCATCATTCAAAAAACAATTGGAACAGCGGGAAGCTAAGTGCCTGGCCGAGCTGGAATCTCTTGAAGGCGAAAAGGAAAAATTGCGGCAGAGAGTGGTCGCAGTTCAAAAGGCTGAACTCCAAAGGGACAATGGGTATGCAGATGCCCGAGCAAAGCTTGATGACGAGCTTTTCAATCTTCGGAAAGAACAGGAAAAGGAGCTGGAGTCAAAACGGGAAAACGCTCTGACTGCCATTGAAAAAGAACTCTCGGAGGAGAGGACGTCCAGAATAGCAAATTTGGAGCAAGAGATAGCTGAAAGGCTGAAAGCTCATGAAACGGCTATTCAACAGGATAAGGATGAACTCGAACAAAAAAGAAAGGCGATCCTGAAGGATCAGGCTGAGCTTGATGAGCTCAAGGATGAGCTTGAGTATAAAAAGCAGCGACTTCAGTCCAGCAAAGACCGTCTTGAGGAACGAGAAGCCAATTTGAACCTTGAGGTGGATGCTAAAGTTGTTGAACGGAAGCAATCTTTCGAGATTGAGAAGTCTGAGCTTAATGATGAAATTGCCCGTTTGAGAGAATCTATCAAAACGAGTAGCGATCTGATTTCAAACTTTAAAGAGTTGAAGCATAAACTCGGTGATGAAGACCCTGCCGCTGTTTTACTGAAACTCAAAACCTATGAAGAGGAAATTAAAAAGCTACGCGAAGACCTCGCGACACGTCCAACACAGGAGATGCAGGAAGCCTTTGATCGTTTGAAATCAGAACAGAGCAAATTGCAACTGGCCTGTGAACGACTCTCTGAAGAAAATGAGGTTCTCAGAAGTTCAGCACGTGCGCAGTCGGATCTTGAAATGCAGGTGGCGGAACTGACCGATAAAAACAAATCCCTGCAGAGGCGATTTGAATCTGTGGATGCCGATAATAACCGATTAATAGAGGAACTTAAGCGTTTACAGTCCTCGTACGAACGAGAACAGGATCGAGAGGCAAGGATTCGGGACATTGAAACTCCATACATTCAAAAGAATCTGCCTCGTGCGCAGGAGCAAATCAGTGAAATTCAATGGCTCGACCGAATTAGTACATCTTGTGCAGATTATGGTTTGAGATTTCCACGGCGAATACTGTATGCGTTTCATACAGCTTTAAAAACTGCTGAGTGGTCGCCTATGACCGTTCTATCTGGGGTTAGTGGTACAGGCAAGTCTGAACTGCCCAGACTTTACTCCCATTTTGGAGGTATCAACTTCCTGAGCCTATCTGTACAGCCAAATTGGGACAGTCAGGAATCCATGCTTGGCTTTTTCAATTCCATCGATAATAAGTTTGATGCCCAGCCAGTTCTGCGTCTATTGGCACAAAGTCAAAAGACACAGGTCGGTGACTATCCAGGTTTAGAGGATGTAATGAGCCTCATATTGATGGATGAGATGAACCTCGCTCATGTTGAGCTCTATTTTGCTGAATTTTTGAGTAAGCTTGAGCTTCGACGAGGTCGCAAAGGCAACGAGGTGCCTTGTCTGGAAGTGAAGCTTGGCGCAGGTATTCAACAATATGACCTGCCTCTTGGAAGAAATGTGCTTTGGGCTGGAACTATGAATCAGGACGAGACAACTAAATCCCTCTCGGACAAGGTTCTCGATCGAGGAATAGTAATCAACTTTCCACGTCCAACCACTCTGGAGAGACGCCGTCAGCTGAAACCGTTGGGCGAGCAAGCACCTCTGGTATCTCGTAAACTGTGGGAGAGTTGGTGGTGCAGAGAAAGTAAATTCAACGATGATCAGATTTTGCCATTTAAGGGTTTTATTGAAGAAATGAATAATTCTCTTTCTAAGGTCGGAAGAGCACTTGGGCATAGAGTTTGGCAGTCGATTGAATACTATATGGCTAATTATCCAGAAGTATTGGAAGCTCAGAGAAACAACGATGCCGCAAGCTTGGTCAAAGCAATGAAAGTCGCCTTTGAAGACCAGCTCGTTCAGAAGGTAATGCCTAAGTTGCGTGGCATTGAAACCCGAGGTAAATCCAAATCTGACTGCCTTGATAAAATTCGAACTCAGCTGGTGAATGACGATTATACAATAATCGATGACTTTGATCTGGCTTGTGAGTTTGGTTATGGTCAGTTCATCTGGAACAGCGCCAATTACTTAAAAGATGATGGGGTTGTGAACGGTCAGAAAATTGCGGAGAACTGATAGATGGCGGAACCGCAGAAATATAAGCTAACAGCCAGACAGGAACGCATTTTTTCCGATTACCATCAACGTCAGCATACAACTGTCCAGACTGTTGAACCATCCATCGGTGCTATTGATTCTGTCGAGTCTGTTTACAAGGCATTAAACGGCCGGGATGAGATAAAGGCCAAGGCGCTTTTGATGCTGATGTTGCGCAACTGGCTGACGGAAGTCTCGAGCTTCGACCCTGTATCTGGGAATGCTCTGCATACCAGTATTGTCGATTTTTTGGGCGCCGTGGCGAAAGCGGTGCAGAATGAGTCATTAGAGAGGGAGATAAAGGACCGTATCTATCGAATTGTATCGCATACGAAGGAAGCCGTTCTGGCAATCATGGAGCATAGTCGGGATAAAATATTACGGGAACATGCCATGCTGCCAATACATGCGGCAAGAGAGATTGATAGCAACAGTGTTCAATGGCTTAGCCGTCAGCCCGGAAGAACACTCCGCGAGAAGCTTTCTGGGAAGCCTTACATGAAGGCTGTAAGGCGGAGGTCAAGTGTTGATACGGCAGAAAACCGACTTTTAAGAGCTTTTCTATTCCGGCTGGAACAAATTCTGATTGAAAGACAGAATGTTTTATCTGCAGGTACAGAAGAGACCTGTGAGGAACTGCTTGTTTTCCTTCATCGTTGGTTTAGAACTGAAGATGCGGCTGAAATCGGCGTATGGGGCAATCTTCCGCCTAACAACACGCTTCTTCAGGATAAGCGTTATCGAAAAGTTTGGGATGGTTGGCTCTGGCTCCAAACCATCGACGAGCAGATCACAGGGGACAGCAAAAGAGTAGATAAGGATGTACTCAGCGTTATTTATTGGAATACTCTTTCCTTGCTTAACGGTAGTGGTCGATTTCGGACAGTTCAGCAGCCGGTCGGTCTCGACTATGATAATTTTTCTATCTCGCCAAAATTTCCAGTACGAGGATATTTATTTCCTGTATGCGACTCAAAGATAAAGGGGAAGATCAAAACCATAAACTACGAAAAAAAGTTTGGTTTTGTAACACAAGAAAGCGGCGGTGATTTATTTTTTCATCAAAGCAATCTGTCAAGAAAACTAGCGTTAGATTCATTATCTACAGGAGTTGAAGTTTCTTTTGTTATCGGCAGAAACCGACAAGGCGACTGTGCTGATGACATAACCCTTCAAGCAGGAATTATCCCCGTAAATTTCAATTTGACGGGTGATAAATGGACGATACAAGTCGATGGGGATAAGTATTTATTACAGATTCTTTCCGAGCATCTTGTTATTGAGCAAGCCCAGGGCACAAAAAAGAAATTAAAAATAGAACCAGCAACTCTCAAAGAGATACCTAAGGCGATACTATCATTTATCGCGGGTGCCCCGTTTGAATACTCTGCGCCGACAAATAACCAAAGTGGTCCAATACGGATGGATAGCTCTGTTGTTGACCTGTGTTCAATCCGTCCGACCTTCACAAATAATACAGGCTCTCAGGCGCATCTGCCGTTCAGGTTGCTTCAGCAGTACTGGCCCTTAAATATTAATGGAGGGGTAGCGCTAGACTGCGGTTGCGCAAAATCAATCACCCTGCATTCCGATATCGAAACGGTCAGCATGAGAAGCCTCTTTTCACATAGCTCAATACTACCCGGTGCAACCAAAAGGAGTGCATCGATGTTTTTTACTAAAAAGTTGAGTGACTATATCAAGGCAGATAAGCTGACCTATCTTGTCCCTGATTGGGGCAATGACTTCGATCTGGACGCAATAAGAAAAAGCGTCAACTTTTATTTTGATGAATCGACACCGCTTCCCAAAAGCATAGCTGCTGTCTTTGCATGGCAATCATCGAAGAAATTTGTACAGGACAGAGTCCGAGAGAATGATTTTGTGCTGGTAGTGGATTCATTTGACGGAGGCATTTCAATAACCCCAGTTCAGGCAAGATACCAACAAGAACTGGCTGAAGCCTTGCCTGAGACACAAGGGATGAGCTGGGAAAGACATCCTACGGTTATTGTGCCAAACAGAGGCATTCATACTGTCATGACCCGAAATCTTGACTGTAATGGCTGCCAGACATCTGAAGAGCTCCTCCATCTGTTCGGATTCGATGGTTTAGCCAGTGAATCCGGGGAAGTGTCCTTTGTAAAAGATGATCATTGGTATCACTTACCGGGTTCTATTCGGGAGGCTATGACTCAGGATTTAGATCTCAACATATTATCAAACAACGTGATAAATGATTGTCTGGACTCTATAAACAAGGATTGTAAGAAAGTAAATGTGTATGTATTGCCTCTTGATGATACGATCAGGAAAGCTGATGGGCGAATGGATTACAAGTGGCTGGGCTCTGCATGGTCTCCAATTAAAGGCTGCCAGACTTTAAACAGATGGCAGGAAAGAGTTAATGGCATTGCTCTTTGGCGTGATCATCTGCCAGAACTGTCGATCAGAGTTGTGCGTGATGGACTATTTGAAAATTTTTATCTTGTAAAGGACGCAACGGTATCACCGAAACGTGGTAGCACCGTGCATATACCAGTTGAAGAGACATTTACTCTTCCAGCAGGACAAATACATTATAGTTTTCCTCTGCAGCAGGGAGAAGGCAATAAAGAGCTTAAGTTTGTTGCATATCTGAAATCGCCAGCATTCCCTTTGAAAAATGCAACGGAGTGTAAACTGGAAATGACCTTTACGTATGGAGCGGACGAACCATACGAGCTGAAATTTATTCCATTGGATTCAGCTGAGGCAGGTTTTAAATCTATTCGGGTTGAATGGCGTTCAGCGTCAGAGGATGAGGCAGCAGATCTTGAGAACTTACCAGTTCCCAATTTCCCAACCCGTAAAAGCTGGTCCGATTTTCAGAAGTTTCCTAAAGAAGATGGTAAAAGCTTCTCTGACCTTTTGGACTGGTGTTATTCTAAAATTGCAGGCTTGAATGATCTGATCTCGTTCGATTATGAACAGGAATTGCAATCTATCCTTAATGAAAGAAAAGTCGGCTATTTGGAATGGGGTACCACTGACCGTGCCGGGAAATACTATTGCCGAGTCAATGTTGATGGAGAGAGTGTGTTTTGCCACAGTTCTCAATTTATTGAGGCTGTTGATGAAAACTCCCTATATGAAGGATGCCCGGTTTATCTGGATGTTTTTACAAATGAAAAGGGTCCTTCCGGGTCAAATATATCATTTTCTGAGAGCTTACCCCCACAGCTCCTGGAGAAGGCACTGGTTACCATCAATCGAAAGCTTTCCAGAATCATGGAGTATGCTGAAAAAGGAATCTTCAGCCTTCGATTTCCAGCATTGACCATCTGGAATCATGGCCACTCCCTTTCAGAGCCTGATGTGCCTGACCATTTTAGAAACGCGATATTCGAAGGTACTCAAAAAATCATATCAATAATTGAGTCAGAAAAAATGCCGGACACCCTTAAAGAGGAGCTTTTCTTCTTTCTGTGTTGTCTACATAAGGATGCCCCCGGGATTGTTGGTTCCCGGCTCCTTGATGCTGTGAAGGATAAAAAACTTTTGCAGAGGTACTACAAGAATATTGCTTTCGCCATCGGTAATGCCGAACAACCATACCAACAAGAACTGTTGGAGAATGTCATCGACCCCATTGATAATGAGGGCCGGACCAGATCCATTACCATGGAGATTTTGTCGATAGCCCTTTGGCGTTCCAAAACACTGATCAACAAATTGACAATAGAGGAGCTCGGAGATTTATCCAGAAACTTATATGGCTGCCTTGAGTTCGACTTTCAGAAGGTTGTGAATGATGATAGGAAGGGATATCAGATTGCGACTCTCTGCAAGCATTTGGAGCTTCTTCTTGCACTCCTGAGAAGCCGAGGGATTGAGGGTGAAGAGTTCAAAATTATTTTCGCCCCAGATAATGATTTGACTAAAAAGTATGTGGCCCTGATAGATGATGTTTCCAAAATAGTGAACGATAGTGACGTCGAGCTGAAGTCCCGAATTAGCATTGATATTGAAAAACCGGCAATGTTTCGTAATATACCAGATCTTTTATATGCACTACGGATGTATTTGACTGGTGATTTAGGCGCAAATTCAATTTGCATTACATCAGTCTCTAACGATTAGATTATTATCTAAGAAAATGTCTCCTGTATGGTCGCGCTTTGGTTTTAGCTCGGAACGAAACGATCACAGTCTTACTAGATGGTGGTCATATGGTGACCACAAAGGGGCTATTGAATGGCCCCTTTGTCATTAAAGTAAACTTCTTAAACATCTAATTTCTATAGCTTTAATCTTCTACATAGACCAATAACTCTGCAGGCTGACATTCGAAATACTTGCACAGTGAGTTGATGGTATCAGTGTTGGTGACATTGCCAGGCACGTTGGCTATGCGTGTCAAAGTGGCACGGCTGATACCTGTCTTTTCACTCACTTCAGACAAGGTTATACGGCGCTTTTCCTTAAAGGCTTTTTCATCAAGCAACTTGATGAGAAGGATTCTTATCATGTTCGATCCATAAGTCATATCTCTCACATATCATATCAAATGAATCATACATGACGCAAAAAACGCTTGACCTTGTTCATTTGTGATTTATTATGTACTCATAGGCTGCAAATGAATCATGTATGAGTCAAATCTGGAGGCGGTTATGAGTACCTCTCTCACCACAGAAGAACTATCTGCACGGATTAAGTACGACGTTCGCACTATCCGGCAGTGTCTGAAGGACGCTGTTCTGTTTGAGGGTGTGCACTACATCCGACCCTTTGGCGGGCGCAAAATTCTGCACATCTGGGAGCGGGTCGAGGAGTCCATGCTGCTTGGCGCCGCCGCCCACGATCTGATCAATCAGATGAACTAGGAGGACATCATGGGAACAGTGAATAGCCGTGATGGCAAACTCTATTTGGACTTTCGATACAAGGGAGTGCGCTGCAGAGAGCAGACAAGCCTTATCGACAATCCAACTAACCGCCAGAAGCTCAATAGACTGATGGCACTGCTTGAACAGCAGATGAAAAGCGGTAGTTTTGATTATGGGCACCATTTTCCAAACAGCCCTAAGGCAGAACATTTCAGGCAGCTCGAAAAACTGAGCCAGCTTACGGCTGTCGGTGGGCGAATGCAGCTTGGTACTTTTGCCAACCTTTGGTTGGCGGAAAAGAAAGTGGAGTGGCGCGCCAGCCAGGTTGAGACAGTTGAAGGCATTCTCAGGTGCCATCTAATCCCAGCGTTAGGTGATTGCATGATGGCCGCGATCACTAAGACCGATATTCTTGGATTTCGCACACGGCTATGTGACGTCGATGCTGCCACTTCGAAATCATTATCGGCCTCGCGCATTAATCACATCATGACTTATCTACGCCTAATGTTGAGTGATGCTGCTGAGCGTTTTGGCTTTGACAACCCATGGCGGAATATTAAGGCCCTGCCTATGCCTCGAAGCGATATTCAACCATTCTCGCTTGATGAGGTCTGCCGCATGATAGAGGGGGTAAGAAGTGATTTTCGTCCCTACTATATCGTTCGATTTTTCACAGGTATGCGGACCGGTGAAATCGATGGCCTAACGTGGGAAAACGTTGATTTTGCCAGGCAATTAATACACATCCGTCAGTCACTGGTGCGGGGGACTCTTGGCCCTACAAAAACACCGGGTTCGTTCAGGGCAATTGCCATGAGTCAGCCAGTACATGAAGCGCTATTGGCGCAGCGGCAGCAAACTGGGGCCAAGAGTCAATTTGTCTTTTGCAATCGAAGTGGTGCAGCGTTGAATCATCAAAATGTCACCAAACGTATTTGGTACCCACTATTGGAACTCCTAAAGCTTGAAAAGCGAAATCCCTACCAGACACGGCATACCGCCGCGACCCTCTGGCTGGCTGCCGGTGAGAGCCCTGAATGGATTGCCAGGCAATTAGGGCACGCTAATACCAGTATGCTTTTCAGAGTCTATTCGCGTTATGTACCCAATTTACTTGGACAGGATGGTGCGGCGTTCGAGCGTTTGATCCGCAAGGGACAAATCGAAGGAGAGTCAAAATGAATATCAGGTCCAGAGGTACTTCTGATGACTTGGCCTGGGTACACAGGGTCGCACAGAGTGAGTCGTCACAATTATGGCAATTCCGCTGCCTGCGCGAGTCCTTATCACTTGAAGTGCCCTGCGATGTCATGACGGGGGTACGGCCTGAAGGCCAATTGGTATTGGTGCATTGGACTGCAGACGATGAGCGACACATTAAAAAGATCTTAATTGTCCCAGAGGTGACTGATGAGGTCGCCGTTTATCGCCATTTTTCATTAGTGCCAGCAGGGTGTGAACCCATCATCGTCGATATCTGGGGGATCTTAGGACTTATTCAGAATGCCGCACTGCGACATTTCTATTTGGCGGTATTACTTAATCAGGAGTTGATGAGCCAGTTCTTTATTGCCCGGGCAAGTCGAAGTCATCATCATAATCATGAGACAGGATTGCTGGAGCATAGTCATGAAGTGGCTGTGACAGCCGCGATGCTTTGTTGGCGTTACAATGTAGGTCCCTTGAGTGTTGGTGTAGCGTTTATTGGTGGGCTATTGCATGACATTGGCAAAATTCACCTCTTTTATAACGCCGACACACGGGATGGCATTGCGGGCGCTCATGAGTCCTACAATTTCATGGTATTGGCCGAGCCGTTAGAAGTGCTGCACCGTAGTTTCCCAAAAATATTTGAAGCGTTAAGCAGTTGTTTATCGTTAAAAGTAGGGCGCCGGCATGAGTCTTACCTTCCTGCCTCTATGGTTAGACTGTGCGATAACCTGTCGATGGAGGTTTGTTATTGGCGCACGGCTTTTACAGACGTGCCCCCCCATCATTGGTACGCACATTCCGCCATGAATGACCAATGGTATAAACGACTAGGATGAGCTTTGGCGGGACTTATTTGTTCCGCATTGAACAGGATGATTGCCAGTCGGTGGAATAGGGTTTGTAGCGCGGGTGAACAATATTGGCTTATTTTCGCACCGCCTCTGCTTTTTATGTACTGCTGTTCATTTGCATGACGTAAAAACAACAATCCAACTCCATCTGGATATTCACCGGCTTTTGTCAATGTGTAGTGGGTAATCTTAAGATGTTGGTGAGGCCGCCAGCGTGTTGTTGGTTGGCCATATTGGGAGCGAAGCCTCAGATGCCAGCGTTGCCATGGAAAAAGTTGGCTTATCAATCTCATGAACCGCTGAAATTCATCCGCGTTGTCAAAGTAGATCCACGTATGACTACTGGTGGAATGTGTCAGGCAATATTGAATGGCCCATCGAAGTTCGATTTTTCCTTCTCTACTGCCCTTTATCTTGCTGCAGGTGTTCAGCGCGGATTGAATATCTTTACGGTCATAGATACTTGTTGGCTCGGCTGGCAGCAGAGCACCTGCGCGTCTGGTTGAAAAGAGTCGGCCGATTCCCCGCGGTGTTTTCAACGACCTTAGGGCAAGCGCCGCATCGCGCCAGCGCTCTGTCAGTTCAGATGGAAGTCGATAATGTACCGCGACCTCTTGATAGTCGTGATCTCGCTCAATTCGGCTAAGTACTGCCAGTGCCTGAATGTAGTGACTGTTTTTTTCAACCACATTGTTTTGGGTGGCTGTACTCTGACGAATGCTGTTGACTGGGTTTATAAAAGGCACGAGCCGTTTTCTCAAGAATGGCAGCAGCCGCAACGGGGTTATGGGGCCTGACTTTCGCATCTTTTTATAACGGTAAGGGCTAACTCCAAGTACCATTTTCGCGGTTTCGGCAGGAATTTCTTGTGAATTTGCCCCCAAATGTATGCCCAGAAGCAAATCGGTAAAATGTAAGTAGCTCCTCAAAGTTGTATCTGGCGTGCTATGGCCAGCAAACACTGCCAGGGCAAAATACCTGTCGCGAAGTCGTCCTTCACCAAATATCAGTTTCGTTATGACTTTTCGTTGGGATGGAGTATATGGCAGCAAAGCTTGGATTACTTCAGGCAAGGCGATCAGGTCATCATGGGCAAGCAGCTGCATTCTGGATAGTGCTGTATGACGTAAATGATACAATCGATAATAAATACCGCCGGATAATTGAGACAAGATCTCTTTTACCATCCATGAGATTTGACGGGTGTTTACCACTTCAAAGGGATTTCCTTCTGTGTGAATAAGAAGCTCTGCATATCGGTTATGGCAGGTTAATAAACGTTCGCGAAGGTGGCCTTCCACCAAAGCCTTTTCGTGGTCCGTCAGTAATGGGAAGAGAGGTACTTTTCGAAGGGCGGACTCTGTTTTGTTATGCCCGTGGCGGCTTTCTCGCACAAATAACCAGCCAACAGAGGATGGTTCGATGTCTTTTAGACGGAGTTTGGCTACTTCTCCGGGTCTGAGTCCTGTTCGATAAGCAATGATGAGAAAGCATTTCAACATACGTTTGGCAGTGAAGTTTATGTCTTCCAAATAATCGATTTGGCGCAACAGGGCCAGAAACAGTGGCTCATCAACTATGGCTGCACTCACATGGGGATTAATATCACTCCCTTCGCTTAGCGGTTGGTACAATGGCGGGAGATCAAAATTTTGATGAGCGAATGTGTGTAGGTCCTGAAATCGGCATGCTTTATAGTGCTGTGTTTGCTGACTGTTGGTGCGATTTAAAATTTCTTGATAAAGTTCAAAAAAATCTTCACAGCTCAAACTATAAAGGTCGACGTCAGCGGTAGCGGCCAACCAGGTGCCACCAATTTCCGCAAAATACCTATCAGCGGTTGATACTTCGTTTTCCAAGCAAGTCAGGTGGTGAAGTAACCACTGAATTAATATCTCCTCATTTTGGCGAAGATTTGCGTTTGCAAGCGCCTTCAACTTTCTAACAACGTGGCTCTTCACCTGGTTTTTTGCAGTATCTCTCTTAAGTATTTCTCTTATTTGATTCAATAGGTATCGGTTACCTTGCCTCGGGCTGCTTGGTGCAAGTACTGTAGATGTATCGTTTAGCTTCTGACCATACCAATGTTTGAATTTGGCAAAGCTATTTATATCGCAGGAGCCTGTTGTACTTTTGAATAACCTCAACCAGTATGCGTTTGGGAGTGATGCGCTTTTTTGCCGCCTCAGAGCAAACTCAACCAAGACTTGCGGTAGTTCGAGATTGTGTTGCATCTCTGCGAAACAAATACCTCCTTGCCGAAGTTGTGAGAGAGGAATTTCGATTTTGAGTTCAGACTTAATTATCTCAACACATGTCTTGATAGATTTTGGGTAACGCCAACTATTTGAACGGCAGTTTAGGAATTGTTTAATTACGCCAAAACTTATGGGGTCCGGGAAAAACTGAACTTCTACCTGCGCTTTATTGGGCCCCAGACCACCATGATCAGTGTAGAGATTACTGGGAAAATCCTTCGCTGGCTTTGGCCTCAACGTAAGCCAGCATAGATCCTTGTTACCACCTAACGGCTTCTCTTCGGTTAATGCTTTTGCCAGCGCAGGCCAAAGAGCGGGTTTGTTTAGACCACCATAGCAGATACAACTCATCAGTAACCTGGCAAAGCATTGCTGGGGATCAGACGTTTGCTCGAGAGTATCCAGCCAGCCAAAAGCTTTTGACGCAAAACGGGATGTTCTGAGTTGCCAGGCTAAACTTCTGAGTGGTCGAGCTCTGCGCAAAGTGAGGTAGTCTGCCGGTGGATTAATCCGCCAAAGTCCCTGTCGGTTACCCGTTTCTAATTGTTGGCAGATAAAAGAATACCCTCGTCGGTAGGACGTTTCCGATTTGAGAACCTGTCGCAGAGCCGAGTCCACCTGTGGCCAAATTTCCGCAAATCGGTCACATTTCGGTTCCGCTTCAAACAGTTCCGGCAGGTAACTTTCGAGTACAGCCAGAGCTTGTTTTATCGTTTGGGTATAGTTTTTTTGGCGAATAGCGGTTCTGGACTGATGCCCCAACAGACGTACTAATGATTTCTGCTCCATCGGCAGAATTAGTGGGTTTTCCATGCGTCAACCACCGTAATTTTGTGAGTGTTCAACACCACTTCGATTTGCTGGGCGATGCGCTTGAGGTATTGAATTGACAGAGCGCTGTGGCGGCCCATTGATTCTTCACCTACTTCTTCATGCCCCATCCAACCGTCGATTTCTGCAGGAGCAACACCGATACACTTTAATTCGCTACGCAGGTGATGCCGTCCCCAATTGGCCGGCCAAGGTAATTTATCGCCAAGAAATTCCTTTACTCTCGCTGGCGTGAGTTCTTGAGTAATGGTCGGAACTGTGTTCTGTTCATGATGCTTTATAAAAAACAGGAGATTGCCTTTTCCTGTAATTGCGGCGTGGGTTCGGGAAAAGATGTCTTCTGCAATGAGCTGACTGTGCTTTTTCAACTCGTGAAGATGCTTTAGATATTGTTCAAGTTGTTTTACCGCGGTTGCCGGGAGAATCAATGTTCGCGCGGCCAGTCCATGGCGGTTTTCCTTATCGCTTATCCACCAGGAATTGTTGTAGCTGTTGAAATCAGTGTACTGTCCCATTGGTGCGTTAACGTCTCGATGACCAGTTGAGAATGTCAATAGTGCCCACACGTAGCAAACATAGTGATTGTGGAGTGGCGCGAGCTCTTCAAGGGAATGCCTGATTGGGCTGGGGATTTGATGTCTCAAAATGCGGAAAAAATTGTGCAAAGTGTTTGAGGGAAGATGTAATGCACTGCCGATTTTCTTATTGGTGGGCTTTGCATTGGGGAGTTGTGGATCAATTTCAGCCATGTTGAACATGGCCAACACGTACGCGCGGTAGTTTTCAATCAGTTTATCTGCATCAAAATTGGTGTAGCTTAGCGCTGGTTGGTTTCGGGGGGCTCGCCCTTTTATTAGCCCGACTTCTGCACGGTCCAACCCGTTGTTGAGATACCAGTGCTCCATATAACGGGCAACTCTTCCAAGGCTTAAACGGCACCGATAGCGCTCATTGATGTTTTGGATTATTGATGCCAGGGATTCCTTGTCATTATCTGGAGTAAGCCGACCCTGTAGTATTTTGGGCAACGGCAGAATCAAATGATCGTTTGTCTTTCTGACGCATTTCTCCAGTCGGTCATCCTATGTGCTTGCTGGGACTGAATGGCCCAAATATAGACAAGGGTGGCTTTTATAGTGCTCTAAACGAAATGTTGTCGAAGGATGTTTGAGTGAGGTGGGATCACGTCCGCAAAGAAGGCTTAATAGTAGTGTTGAGCAACTGTCGGGTTGTACACCTTTTTTAATCCCATTGCTCGAGTAACTAATCAGTTGGCGTACATCCCAGTCTGTAAGTTGATTGTAACTGCAGCCTAATGACAGTTGCATAATGCTCAGTTTTTCTGTCAGACATTGATGCTGTATCGCGCGAACTGCTCTCGATGACGGCGAGCGATTGGCCGCAAAATTTGGTGTTTCTGCGTTTTCCTGTATACGGATTGTTCTTCCCGACTTTACCGACAGACATTCATCCCGTTCTTGGGACGTTGTCGGTTTATGGGGGAAAACACATAGTTCTTCGACCTTGGTTTTTGCATCGTCAAAAATATCGATTGGCTCAACTTCGACTATCGTGTCTGTGTCAGACTGGGGCGGGATCCGGATCTTTCGTCGGCGTCTTTTTGTCCATGACAGTGCATCTCTGATAACGAGTTCGAGATAGCCAAGGCCGTAATCGACGAGGGCCGAGTGATTTTCCCTTCTCAGTTCTTTTAGTTTTGAAACCAGCAGGTGAATGGATGGCGTTTCACCTAAATCTGGCAAGACATCCAATAGCTTTCGATGCATTGGGTTCATGGCAACCAGACGAAGTTCTCTGAGTGCATTTTCATTTCCTGAAAACGAGTTTCGAGGGTCGTAGGTATGACGCATGAAACAGACGACGAGGACAATCGCTTGGTAACCATTAAACTTGGATAACCACTGTGGAGTAGCATTTTGGGGCGCTACGGCTCCAATCGCAGCGGCAAATGCGTATGACGTGAGCCACTTATTTTTCTTCAGATACCCGATTATTTCAGTATCTATTTCACAAGATGGAATAGTGTTCGACTGAATGACCGCCACTAATCGATGAAGCTGTTCAAACTGTGTCCAGTATGCCGTAGGAAAAGCTTGAATGATGTATGAAAGTCGCATTAACAGAGCTTGCTTCTGCTCAGAACCGAACTCCTCAGGCACAAGCAACGTCCCCAAGAATTCCTTTAATTTTTTGCTGATGTTGCGTTCGTGTATGGTCATTTTTCAGGCTCCCAATGCGTCGCCATTTCAGCAATCCAATCGATCGCTTCAGGTGTTGTACCCGATGAAGAAAGACGCTGCCGTTGCTGAACTAAAGCCCCCCTGGACATCGAAAGCAGGTCACAAAAATACTGGTCAGGAAGAGAATCTTTACCGAAATATTCTCGCGAAAAATGCTCAGGCACACCTTGTCGCCAGGCATCAATGAATGCCACTGCATGCTTGGATTGGAGCGATAAACTGAGTAGTTGAAATAGTGATAACCGCGCCTTGGCTTCAACCTCTTCAGAGGATAGTTGCTCCTCAAAGTCTGCTTCGTAAACGATTAAAGTGTCTTTGGGAGGGTGGCCATCAACCCAGTACTTTGGCGCCCAAACAGGACTGTAGAAGAAGAATTTTCTGGGCCTATGCTTTGCTTGAGTTCCCTTGGGCTTGCAATGCATTTCCGGTACACAGTGTATTGTTTGGAACGCCCATGCGATCCTGATCTTTTCAGGTATAACGTCATCGTTACACAGCCCTGAAAGCGTCTGCATTATCTCAAATGGTCGCCGCGCTGCCGGGTGCAGGGTGAACTCGTGTTTGAGTTGATATTTGAGTATCTCGTGTGCCATCAGAAGTCCATTTCGTGTGAATGCCTACAGCATCTAATCTAGAAAAATACCTCTGGCTTCCCAAGTGGTGATCAATAATTGATCAGTGAAAAGGTGGTTTTTGTGACCGTGACCACCAATTTGTCTCTAATTGTCGTTAATGGATCGTCCGAGGGACTTAGACTTTATACAAATAAAATTAGTTATTTACAGTTGGGGTAAAATAAGTAACGTGCTATTATTCATATCATCACGGCCTGTCACGCCGGGGGTCGCGGGTTCGAGTCCCGTCCGCTCCGCCAACTTAAAGAGAAAGCCTCATCGAAAGATGAGGCTTTTTTCGTTTGATTCTTTTCTGCAAATTTACTGGGAATCATCCCTGCGACCTGGAAAACCCAGGTCCTTAAGGTTGACTATAGAGAATGCATAAGCGCTATTGTTATATTCGCTTTGGCTGTAGGATTCGCTTGAGTCTGTGACTTGAGTACTTACCCGAAAATTTTTTGTCGTTATAATAGTCATATTCTATTACAGGTGATGATTGTGGATTGTCGTATCGGTTGCGGGGCCTGTTGCATTGCACCCTCCATCAGTAGTGCCATACCCGGGATGCCGGGAGGTAAACCCGCAGGGGTTCGCTGTGTGCAACTGGATGACAACAATCTATGTCGCCTCTTTGGTTCCTCTGAACGTCCCGATGTGTGCAGCGAATTCTCGGCATCGGTCGATGTATGTGGTAACAGCAACGAAGAGGCGCTCTGGCTGATAGGCTCTTTAGAGGTGGAAACCTCTTCCTGAAGGTGAAAGATGCAGTTAACGCGTTATACAGATTTTGGAATAAGAACTCTTATGTACCTGGCGATTCAACCGGAGCGTGAGACTTTGTTTCGAATCGCAGAGATCACAGAGGTTTTTGATCTTTCACCTAATCATGTCTCCAAGATAGTACATCACCTGGGTAAGCTGGGTTATCTGCAAACTATACGTGGAAAGAGTGGTGGTTTTCGTTTGGGGATGGCTCCAGAGAAGATCAATGTCGGCGAACTGGTGAGGGCACTGGAAAACTCACTGGCGCCTATTGATTGCAGCAAGCCTTATTGTCGATTGACTCCTGCTTGTCAGCTGAAAGGGGTTCTGGCTCAAGCTGTGAATGCCTATCTGGCTGTGCTCGACCGTTATACGCTGGCAGATATTGTCAGTAACCAACAGGAGTTGCGAGCCTTGCTGCCGGATCTGGATATCCCTGTACTGCAACTCTAGTCAGAGTTTTTCACCGCTTGTATTCTGCTTCTTGGCCCATGAGATTGGCAGTAAGTTGGAAGCCGGCACCAGAGTGACCCCTATCTTTGCCAGCTCTGGCAGTCTCTTCTTGAGGAATTGCATACTCTCTGGGTAAGGGTGAGCTATCATCAAGGCTTCACCTTCGCTTTGGGCCTTGGCTATTGCCAAGTCCAATTGTCTTTCGAAAGCCTGCTCGGTTAGCTGATTATCCAGAAACACCTGACGTCTCAGCAGCGGAACGCCGAGGGCATCGGCCTTATCTCCCGCCTTGGTGTAGCGTGTGGTAACGCTGTCGATAAAGAAGTGCTCTTCCTGATGCAATACTTCCATTAACCAGACCATAGGTTGCTCAAGTTGAGTCAACAAACTCCCCATATGGTTGTTACTTCCCCTGGCAAAGGGCACGCTCTGCAAAGCTCTCTTGAGGGTTGCTTTGAACTCGGTTTCTGACATCTGGTTGTTGAGCCCACCAGGCCCCATGGCCTTGCCGTTAAGCGCCTGCATGGGGAGGTGCACCATGATTTCGTGGCCTTTGCTGTGAGCCTGGCGAGCCAGTTGTTGCCCGAGAGGGGTATGTGGCAATACAGACAAGGTCACAGCTGAAGGCAAGGACAGGGCGGCCTCATCTGTATGGCGGTAACCTATATCATCGATAACGATTGCCAGTCTGGCTCCCCACGCGGGAGAGCAACTTACGACCAGCAGTAGTAAGTAGAAACAATAGCGCACGTTTTATATTAATTTTATTTATTTGATTGTATCCATGCCACCGCCGAGTTGATGGCTCTATCGCTGGCAGTATCTGCATGGGGAGATATGAGGTCGATTATAGGCACAGTTTTGTTATCGGAAACAGTATTGGGTGCGATTTTTATATCGGGTTCCACCCCTTTGGCGTTGATATCCTGACCCTTGGGGGTGGTATAGCGGGCTATGGTCAGCTTGATGGCATTACCATCGACAAGTGTTGGGATCAGGCTTTGTACTGTACCTTTACCGAAGCTGGTTTCACCTATCACCTTGGCACGGTTGTTCTCCTGCAGCGCCGCCGCCAGCACTTCGGATGCTGAAGCTGAACCGCGATTGATCAGCACTAATATGGGCACGCCGGCCAGCATGGTTTGCGGAGATGCATAGTAATCTGAGTTGGCATCGAAGAAGCGCCCTTCGGTGGCGACTATACGGCCCTTATCCAGAAACAGATCGGCAATTCGAATCGCTTGATCCAGCAAGCCTCCGGGATTGTTGCGCAAATCCAGAATCAAACCATTTAGTGGCTGCTGTTGCCACTCGCTCAACAGATGGACTATGTCGCGGGTCGAATCTTCCTGAAAACTTGCCAGGCGAATATAGCCAATGTCGTTGGTCAGCATTTTCCCAAGCACAGAGTGGACGCTGATAGTGGCCGGTTTAAGGCTGACTTCAAAGCTGACATCCGAGTGAGCATGATGGAGCTGCAGCGATAACTCACGGTTGCTGCTGCTGAAGTGCTTTATTTGGCTAAGCACTTCTTCCAGAGACTGCTTGGCAATACTCTCTCCATTGACGGCAGTAACAATATCGCCGGCCATGATCCCGGCTTGTTCGGCCGGAGAGCCGGGGAAGGGCGCGATAATTCTGAGTTTTTCCCCTTCGGTGGACACTTCAAAGCCGTAGCCGAAGTATTCCCCTCGGTTGCTGTCCCTGAGGCTGTTCATCTGCTCGGGTTTCAGAAAACTGGAATAAGGGTCGAGACGTTGAAATATGCCTTCAATGGCGGCGTCGACAAGTTCCCTGCGGCTGATGTCCCTGACGTAGTAGGTTTCCACTGTATCCATCACATCCAGCAGCAATGAAAGCTCGTGAGTGTGGTTGGGTTTGGGAAAGTTTTCGTGGCTAGCCAGGCTGAGAGAGATTCCCATGACTATACCAAGACCGATATACAGCAGGTTGCGAATAGAGTTGCCCATGTTGCCCCCTTTGAAGTGCAGGGGGCTGATGATTAACGCCGACAGTAATTTGCCGGATCGACAGCTTGCCCCTTATGCCTTATTTCAAAGTATAGGCCAGGCTCGGTTTGTCCTCCGGAACGTCCTACCAGTGCTACAGCTTCGCCGGCCTTGACCGTATCTCCTGCATCTTTCAGCAATGCCTGGGCGTGGCCATAAAGGCTCATAAAGCCTTTGCCATGGTCGACAACCAACACCATACCAAAACCGCGCAGCCAGTCGGCATAGATCACCTTGCCGGCGGCTACGGCGCTGATAGACTGGCCCTCCGGGGCCGATAACATGACACCTTTCCAGCGCACATTGCCGGAGCGCTGACTGCCAAAGCTGTTTTTGATCCTGCCCTTGGTGGGCCAATTGAGTGAGCCGCGGGACTTGGCCAATCCATCCATGCTTGGGCTATCACGCATGGCAGCCAGAGCTTGCTCTACAACCCGTTTCAGCGAGGCTTCTTCTATCTGCAGTTGCTCCAGTTCTGAGGCCTTACTGCTGATGGTGCGTTGCAGTTCTTTCAATGTCTGTTGTCGCTGATCCTGTTCTTGATTGAGGCGCTTGGATTGAGCCTTTTGATCCAGTACCAGCTTGTTGAGTCGATTGCGTTCCTGCTGCTCGCTCTGCTGTACCGCCGACAATTCCTGGCGGGTTTGTTTCAGTTGTTCTATGGCCTGCATTCTGGCCTTGTTGAGAAAGTCATAGTAGGCCAGCATCCGTTCTATGGTGGCCGGGTCTTGCTGGTTGAGCAGCATCTTACTGTAATCATGATTCCCGGCGAGATAAGCACTGGTTAGCTGTTTGGCCAGGGTTTGCTGTTGGCTTTCTTTGAGCTTGTCCAGCTGTGCGGCTCTTTGCTTCAGCTCGGAGAGACGCTTTTCGGCGTCGCTGAGAGCATTTTCAGTTTGATTGACCTTACGGGCGGCATCTGCGATAGCCTGCTCGTCTTTTTTCAGCAGTTGCAGCAGTTTTTCCCGCTGTTTGCCTGTGTCTCTCAGAGCGTTTTGCTGGGCGGTGATCTGGGATTGCAGTGCCTTTAACTCGGACTGACGCCGCTCCAGATCGGATGCCTGCAGCTGAGAGGAAAACACGAGAAAGCCAGCAAGTATGCTGGCTTTGGCTAAAATACGCTTCTGCACCGGGTCAGTGTTACTCTTTTGTATGGATTAACGGACGCCCTGTCATTTCGTCAGGAATGCTCTGTCCCATCAGTGTCAGCATGGTTGGTGCGATATCACTCAGGCGGCCACCTTCATCGATTGTGGCCTTGCGACCGACATAGATAAAGGGCACCAGCTCACTGGTGTGGGCGGTATGAGCCTGGCCTGTGGTTTCGTCCACCATCTGCTCGGCGTTGCCGTGGTCGGCAGTGATAATGCACTCACCATCTACCTTGGCCAGTGCGTCCACTACTCGGCCTATGCAGGCATCTACAGCTTCGCAAGCCTTGACCGCAGCATCAAACTTGCCGGTATGACCTACCATGTCACCGTTGGGGTAGTTACAGATAATGACATCATATTTAGTTGATTCAATAGCTTCAACCAACTTATCTGTCAGCTCTGTCGAACTCATCTCAGGTTGCAAGTCATAGGTAGCTACTTTGGGTGAATTGATCAGAATACGGTCTTCACCCTCGAATGGTTGTTCTTTACCGCCATTGAAGAAGAAGGTTACGTGGGCGTATTTCTCGGTTTCTGAAATACGCAGCTGGGTCAGGCCGCGATTCTGCAGTACTTCGCCCAGAGTGTTGACCAGGTCTTCCGATGGGAAGGCTACCGGGGCTTTGATATCGGCGGCATACTCGGTGAGCATGACAAAGTTAACCTTGGGCGTCACTGCGCGTTCAAAACCATCGAAATCCGGATTGACGAAGGCGCGGGTGATCTGTCTGGCGCGGTCGGCACGGAAGTTCATGAAAATCAGCGCATCGCCATCGTGCAGTGTTGTGGCCTTACCTTGATCCAGAATCGCAGTTGCGGCAACAAACTCATCGTTTTCATCGCGGTCATAGGCAGCTTCCAGCGCGGCTACGGCAGAGTCGGCACTGTATTTCCCCTGACCTTGAGTGATCAGATCGTAGGCTTGGGAGACTCGGTCCCAACGGTTGTCCCTGTCCATGGCGTAGTAGCGGCCAACGATCGAGGCTATGCGACCTCGGCCCAATTCGGCAAACAGCTTGTCGAAGCGTTCCAGGCTGGCTTTGGCGCTGCGTGGTGGGGTGTCACGCCCATCGAGGAAGGCGTGCAGGTAAACCTGCTTGGCACCCCGCTTGACGGCCATGCGGCACATGGCTTCAAGATGATCTTCATGGCTGTGAACACCGCCGGGTGACAGCAGTCCCATGATGTGTACTGCGCCGTCTGCCTTGATGGCAGCGTCGACCGCCTCGATAAGTGCTTGGGTTTGCTCAAATTCGCCATCTTCAATGGCCTTGCTGATGCGGGTCAGTTCCTGATAAACGATACGGCCGGAACCAATATTGATATGGCCCACTTCAGAGTTGCCCATCTGCCCGTCAGGCAAACCTACATCTTTACCTGAGCCGGAAATCAAACTGTGGGCGTATTCGGCGTTGAGTCTGTCGAGAACTGGAGTATTGGCATGATGGACGGCATTCATATGCGTGCCCTCACGATAACCCCAGCCGTCCAGAATAAGCAGTGCCAAAGGACGTTTGCTTGTCTTCATGTTGATACCTGTAAAGTTGAAAGAATCGGTCAAATCTGAAATTGGTTAAATATTACTACGTCTGTCCTGAGGGCAAAAGCCATTTGCCCCGATTGTGATAATAGGGCGGACCGCGCCTTAACGCCGACTCAAGGGGCAAAACTGCTGTGAAACAGCTGCAATCTGCCTGGCCTCTGGGTATACTCTGCGCTTGTCCTAAATGGCCCAATAGATAACAGGCAGTTAAAAATGCAGGAATATGTAGAGTTTCTTAAAGCCCACCCCATGCTGAGCCTGGCCTGGGTAGGTTTGTTTATAGCCGTGGTGGTAACCCTGTTCAAATCCGGCTTCTCCAAGGTTAAAACCGTTGATCATCAGCAGGCGATTTTCCTGATGAATAAAGAAGATGCCAAGGTGATAGATGTGCGTGCCAATGCCGACTTCCGTAAGGCGCATATTATCAATGCCCAGAATGTACCTATGGCCGACATCAAAAATAATCAAATCGCTAACCTTGAAAAGTACAAAACCACACCCATTATACTGGTATGCAACGCTGGCATGACCTCATCTCAAGCGGCTCAGATTTTGGTTAAGCAAGGCTTTGAAAAAGTCTTTAACCTCAAAGGTGGTATGGGTGATTGGCAGGCAGCAAATATGCCTGTGTCCAAAAGCAAAAGATAATGAGTGTCGGCGGTTGTCATTGCATCCTGCGCCCTTCTATTAGTAGAGTGGGCCATGCTGAAGTGGCAACCGGCATCCTGAGTTCTGTTCCGGCGCTGAACAGATGAATAGCAGGGATGATGACTGGGAGTCGCAACCGACCCGAGTAACATACGCCCCAAACACCGGCTCATTGCAAGCCGAGACTAAATGGATAGGTAGGAATTATGGCTGAAGTAGCAAACAACGAACAACAAGCCCCACAGTTCAACATTCAACGTGTGTATATCAAGGACGTTTCTTTCGAAACACCTAACAGCCCAGCGGTATTCCAGAAAGAGTGGAATCCTGAAGTTAAGCTGGATCTGGATACCCGCAGCGCCAAGTTGGCCGATGATGTATTTGAAGTGGTACTGTCACTGACTGTGACTGCCAAAAACGGTGAAGAAACTGCGTTCCTGTGTGAAGTACAACAAGCCGGTATCTTCTCTATCTCAGGTCTGAGTGATCCTCAACTGGCTCATTCTCTGGGTGCTTACTGCCCTAACATCCTGTTCCCTTATGCCCGTGAAACTGTGGCAAGCCTAGTATCCCGTGGTACTTTCCCACAGCTGAACCTGGCTCCTGTGAACTTCGACGCCCTGTTCGCTCAGTATGTGCAGCAGCGTCAAGCCGCCGCAGAGCAAGCTCCGGCCGAAGAAGCGAACGCGTAATCAGCCGATGAAAGACACTGCCGAAATAACGGTATTGGGGGCGGGCTCTTATGGCACCGCCCTTGCCATTTCTTTGGCCAGCAATGGACACAGCACCCTGTTGTGGGGGCATGAGCCCGAGCATGTGGCCAAACTCGCTGCCGAGCGCAGCAACCAAGCCTTTCTTCCCGGGATAGCCTTTCCCGACTCCCTGGTGATGGAAGCCGATCTGGCCAAAGCATTGGCGGCGTCGCGGAATATTCTGGTGGTGGTACCAAGTCACGTTTTTGCTGATGTGCTGGCTCAGGCCAAGCCTCTGCTGCGTGATGATGCCCGCATCATTTGGGCCACCAAGGGGCTGGAGCCGGAAAGTGGTCGCCTGTTGCAGGATGTTGCCCGCGATGTGCTGGGGGAGAAGTATCCGCTGGCGGTATTGTCCGGACCGACTTTTGCCAAAGAGCTGGCGGCAGGTTTACCAACCGCCATCTCAGTGGCTGGTACCGATGCCGAGTTTACCCAGGATCTGGTGGAGCTGTTGCACAGCCCCAAACGTCTGAGAGTCTATGCCAATGACGATTTTATCGGCCTGCAACTCGGTGGCGCGGTCAAGAATGTCATCGCCATAGGCGCCGGCATGTCCGATGGTATTGGCTTTGGTGCCAATGCCCGTACTGCCCTGATCACCCGAGGTTTGGTGGAGTTGAGCCGTCTGGGGGAAGCCCTGGGCGCCCATGCTTCTACCTTTATGGGAATGGCGGGTCTTGGGGACCTGGTGCTGACCTGTACCGATAACCAATCGCGAAACCGTCGCTTTGGTTTGGCATTGGGTAAGGGTTGTGATGTCGATACTGCCCAGGCTGAAATCGGTCAGGTGGTTGAAGGGTACCGCAACACCAAAGAGGTCTACACCCTGGCCAAGCGCTTGGGGGTTGAGATGCCGATCACCGAGCAGATCTATCAGGTGTTGTATCAGGGCAAATCGCCTATTGATGCGGCCAAAGAACTGCTGGCCAGAGAGAAGAAGTCGGAAACCTCGGCAGACTGAGCCATCTCCAATCCCGGAAAAGGATGCTAGAATAGCGTCCTTTTTTATTGCCCCTTGTTGGGCCCGAGAGTGAGCGTTATGTCAGTTAAACAGCATCAGGTGATCATTATCGGCGCTGGCGCCGCAGGGTTAATGTGTGCCCTCACTGCCGGATATCGGGGCCGGGATGTCCTCTTGCTGGATAACGCCAAACAACTGGGGCGCAAAATTCTGATCAGTGGCGGCGGTCGCTGCAACTTCACCAATCAGAACATTGAACCGGGCGCCTATCTCTGCAGTAACCCACACTTCGTCAAATCGGCGCTGGCTCGTTTCAGCCAGTGGGACTTTATCGCCATGGTCGAGCGGCACGGCATCGATTATCACGAGAAGACTCTCGGACAGCTGTTTTGTGATGACTCGGCTAAAGACATTGTTGATATGCTGACCACAGAGTGCGATTGGGCCGGAGTCAAAATTCAGCTGCGTACCGAAATTCTGTCTGTGGCAGCCACAGATGACGGTTACAGCCTACAAACCAGTGAAGGGGAATACCGTTGTGAATCACTGGTGATAGCCACTGGTGGCTTGTCCATGCCCAAGCTCGGGGCTACGCCGTTTGGATTCCGCATCGCCGAGCAGTTTGCCATCAAGGTGCTGCCGACCACTGCCGGGCTGGTTCCCTTTACCTTGCAACCTGAAGACAAGGCCAGGTTTGAAGGCCTGTCCGGTATCAGCTTGCCGGTTATCGCCAAAGCCGAGTGCGGCAGGCAGTTTAGAGAAGCCATGTTATTCACCCACAGAGGTTTGTCCGGGCCGGCTGTGCTGCAGATCTCCTCCTACTGGCAGCCAGGCCAGAGTGTGCTTTTTGATTTACTACCGGACCTGGATTTTGTCGATTGGTGCAAAACAATTACTGCTGAATCACCAAAATTGTCGCTTAAAAATGGACTATCTCGGCTGCTACCTAAGCGCTTGGTTGAGAGGCTGCTGGAGCTGGGCGAATTACCCAACAAGAACCTTAACCAGCTGTCCAAGGCTGATATAGCTGCGCTGGACAGTTATTTCCACTGCTGGCAGATCCAACCCGGCGGCACCGAGGGTTATCGCACCGCCGAGGTGACTCTGGGCGGAGTGGACACCGATGAGTTATCCTCCAAGACCATGGAGGCCAAGTGTCATCCAGGGCTCTATTTTATCGGTGAAGTGGTGGATGTCAGTGGCTGGCTCGGCGGCTATAACTTCCAGTGGGCCTGGAGTTCCGGCTACGCCGCTGGTGAAGTGGTGTAACTGAGCTCAATCCAATAAAAAACGGCTGCATTGGCAGCCGTTTTTGCTCTTGCAATCATCTACAGGCTTATTCGGCCTTAGTCTTGCTTAAATGACGACGGTAGATCAGCAGATAGAGCGCCGGAAGAACAAAGAGCGACAGCACTGGGGCGGTAACCATACCACCGACCATGGGCGCGGCAATTTTCTGCATCACATCGTTGCCCGAACCTGCGCCCCACATAATAGGGAGCAGACCGAAGAAGATGGTCGCCACTGTCATCGCCTTGGGGCGGATCCGCATCACTGCACCTTCAATCAGAGCGTCCTTGAGGTCTTCCACTCTGTGGTATTCGCCTCTGTCCTGCTTGTGCTTGATGGCATTGTTGAGATACACCAGCATGACCACACCAAACTCGGCCGCGACCCCGGCGAGGGCTATCATGCCCACCGCGACAGCGACCGACATGTTGTAGTCCAGCAGATACAGCAACCAGGTACTGCCCACCAAGGCAAACGGCAGCGACAGCATAATGATGCTGGCCTGCATGGATGAGCCGAAGGTCATCATCAGCAGTATGAAGATCACCGCCAGTGCCATGGGGATCACTTGCTGCAGTTTGGCATCGACCCGCTGCATATACTCATACTGGCCGGCAAAGCTGTAGCTGTACCTGGCCGGCAGCTTGAGCTCCTGCTCCAATACCGGCTTGACGGCTTCGATATACTCACCGATGGACGTGCCGCCGATATCGACAAATACCCAGGAGATCAAACGACCATTCTCACTCTTGAGCATAGGCGCGCCATCCGTGATTTCGATGTCGGCCAGATTGCGCAGCGGCAGATAGTGGCCACTCTTGGTGATCACCGGCAGCTCTCTGAGCTTTTCGATATTGTCACGCAAGTCTCTTGGATAGCGCAGGTTGATGGGATAGCGCTCGGCACCTTGAACCGACTCACCGATATTCATGCCGCCTATGGCGTAACGTACTACGTCCTGAATATCGCTCAGGGTCATGCCATATCTGGAGGTCACCTCGAGTTTCGGCGTGATGTCTATGTAGCGGCCGCCACCTACCCGCTCGGCATAGGCCGACTTGGTATGAGGCTGCGCCGATAGAATCGCTTCTATCTGGGCACCTATCTCCTGCAGTTGATTGACATCGGCGCCGGTGATCTTAATCCCCACCGGTGTCTTAATACCGGTAGACAGCATGTCGATACGGGTCTTGATCGGCTGTACCCAGGCGTTGGTGAGACCGGGCACTTTTACCGTACTTTGCAGCTGAGCAATAATGCCGTCGAGATCCATGCCTTCGCGCCACTGCTCTTTGGGTTTGAGCATTATGGTGGTTTCCAGCATGGTCAATGGCGCAGGATCCGTGGCGGTTTCGGCGCGGCCAACCTTGCCAAACACCCGCGCCACTTCCGGAACGGTTTTGATCAGCCGGTCGGTTTGTTGCAGCACTTCGGCAGCCTTGCTGGCGCTGATGCCAGGCAAAGCTGTTGGCATGTACAGGAGATCCCCTTCCTCTAGCTCGGGCATAAACTCGCTGCCCATATGACTCACCGGATACCAGGCACTGGCCAGCGCCACCAGAGCCGCCAGCAGGGTCAACTTGGGGAAGCGCAGCACGGCATTGAGCATAGGCTTGTAGATGGCTATCAACACCCGGCTCAGTGGGTTGCTGCTTTCCGAGGGGATCTTGCCACGGATAAAGAAGCCCATCAGGATAGGCACCAGGGTGATCGACAG
Organism: Shewanella sp. BJSY2023SW005; assembly: GCF_047314585.1. NCBI lineage: Bacteria > Pseudomonadati > Pseudomonadota > Gammaproteobacteria > Alteromonadales > Shewanellaceae > Shewanella > Shewanella sp. BJSY2023SW005. Next base: position 73,647 of record NZ_JBKORJ010000024.1, on the reverse strand, counting down.
CACAGCTGCGGCGGCCATGGCAAAGGTTTTGGTATAAGCCAGAGGGCTGAACAGCCTGCCTTCCTGAGCTTCGAGGGCAAATACAGGCACAAAGCTCAGGGTAATGATCAGCAAGGAGAAGAAGAGTGCCGGGCCCACCTCAATGGAGGCTTCGGCGACAATTTTCCAATGCTCTTTGGCGTCGGGTTGGCGCTGGTGGTCCTGTTTGAAATGCTCGAGGTGCTTGTGCATATTCTCGATCATCACAATGGCACCATCTACCACGGCCCCGATGGCGATAGCGATACCGCCAAGACTCATGATATTGGCGTTAACCCCCATCTTGTTCATCACAATAAAGGCGATCAGTATCGACAGTGGCAGGGTAATGACGGCCACCAGGGTCGAGCGGGCGTGCAGCAGAAACAGCAAGCAAACAATGCTCACCACTACCATCTCTTCCAGCACCTTGTGCAGCAAGTTGTCGACTGAATTTTCAATCAGTTGCGATCTGTCGTAGGTGGGAACTATCTCCACGCCTTCGGGGAGACCCGCCTTGAGTTCTTCCAGCTTGGTTTTAACCGCCTCGATAGTCGCCAGGGCATTTTCCCCGTAGCGCATGACTATGATGCCACCGACGACTTCACCCTCACCATCGAGCTCGGCTATGCCACGGCGGGATGCCGGGCCCTTGCGTACGGTGGCAACGTCTTTCAGCAGCAGTGGTGTGCCTGAGGGGCTGGTGATCCCAAGTGGGATTTCACGAAAGTCCGCCAGTGTTTGACGATAGCCCTTGGCGCGTACCATATACTCGGCTTCGGCCATCTCCACCACAGAGCCGCCGGCCTCGTTGTTGGCCTTGGTAATAGCCTGCTTGACTGAGGCGATATCCAGCTTGTAAATCGCCAGCTTGTCCGGCTCCAGCACTATCTGATAGGTCTGTTCCATGCCTCCGACTGTGGCGACTTCCGATACCCCGGCAACACTCTGCAATTCCAGCTTCAAATACCAGTCCTGCAAACTCTTGAGTTGCGAAAGGTCCAGATTACCGCTGCGGTCTACCAGGGCATATTCATAGATCCAACCGACCCCGGAGGCATCGGGCCCCAGTGAGGGTTGCACCCCTTCGGGTAGACGGCTGCTTATCTGGCTCAGGTATTCCAATACCCGGGAGCGGGCCCAATAGATGTCTGTACCATCTTCAAAGATCACATAGACATAGGAGTCACCGAACATGGAATAGCCGCGCACCGTCTTGGCCCCGGGCACGGCCAGCATGGCGGTGGACAAGGGATAGGTCACCTGTTCCTCTACCAGCTTAGGCGCCTGTCCCGGATAGGCGGTTTTGATGATGACCTGCACATCGGACAGATCCGGCAGGGCGTCGAGCGGCGTGGTACGCAGCGCCTGAATCCCCCAAACCGTCACCATCAGGGTGACAATCAGCACCATCACCCTTTGTTTGATGGAGGCTTCAATGATTTTTTTCAGCATGTTGCCTCCTAGTGCTGGTGGCCTGAGCTCAGGCGCATCAGGCTGCCCTTGAGACTGGCCTCTGAATCCAGCAGGAATTGTCCGGAAATCACCACGTTTTCGCCTTCATGCAGGCCTTCGAGGATCTCTGCCTTACCCTGACTCAGCATGCCGACAGTGACCTTTCTGGCGCTGAAACTGGCATCATCCTGTTTGACTATGACCCGGTTCTCCTTGCCTGTTTGGATCAAAGCTTCCTGGGGGATCACCAAAGTATCGCGTTTGGGGCCACCATAGAGGGAAACCTTGGCCAAGGTCTTGGGCCTTAGCTCCATCGCTTGATCATTGTTGAGTACCACTCTGACCCTCAGGCTACGGGTGATGGGATCCAGCTCGGGATAGATATAGTCAATCTTGCCTTCTATGCCCTTGAGTCCCATGGCGGGGATATTGACCTCGGCGGCCTGACCCACTTCCAGCCAGCTTTGCTCGTTTTCAAACACGTCGGCGATGACCCAGACCTTGGAGAGGTCGACCAGTGACATGACCTCGGTCTGAGGTTGTATATACATGCCGTCACGCACCGCGAGCTGTTTGACTATGCCGCTTTCGCGGGCGTAGAAAGGAACCCGGTATTGGGTCTTGCCAGTCTTGGCCAGCTGTTTGATCTGCTCTTGGTTCATGCCAAGCAGTTCAAGACGTAGCCCAGCTTTACGTAATAGTTCTTGGTAGTTGGCACTGTTGCCTGAGCGTTTCAGGGTATCTTGGGCCAACAGATAGTCATCCTGGGCATTAACCAGATCCGGTGAATAGATCTCGTACAACAGCTGGCCTTTCTCGACCCTGTCACCGACAGACTCTACTTTAAGCTTTTCAATCCAGCCATTGACCCTGGCATGGATATGGCTGATCTGGCTCTCGTCATAGTCTATCTGGCCGACTGTTTTGACGAACTTCCACAGCGTGTCCCTTTCCACCTTGGCCACCTTGAGGGCCAAGGCTTGTTGCATCTGGCCTGAGACATCTATTTCAACGGTTTCCGAGTGACCGCCCATCTCGACTTTTTCCAGATTCATGCCGCAGATGGGGCAGGTGCCCGGCACATCGCTGATGATATGAGAATGCATGGGGCAGACATATTTGATGTTCTTGCCCTGATCCAGAGGTGCAGGTTTAATCTCCAACGCGGGCTTTGTCTGCTGCATGGCGTGCTGGCTATGAGCATCAGCCTTGTTTTCCGTGGCTTTGGTTTTTGTAACCTGGGTTTCTATAGTCTGGGCGTGACCGGCATGGGAACCGGGCTCCTCTTCTTCCTCTTCAACCAGGAACATGTTGCATTTGGGGCAGCGTCCCGGCTCGTGACTGGTCACTTCCGGATGCATGGGGCAAACATAGGTTTTTTGCAGGGCCTGTGTTGGTTCTGCCAAGGCTTCAGTAGTCTCATCTTTGACCAAAAACATGTTGCACTTGGGGCAACGTCCCGGCTCATGGCTGGTGACTTCCGGATGCATGGGGCAGTAATACTCCTGAGTTGCCGTCCCATGTTGATGATCTTTGTGTTGTTCCTGTCCTTGGGTCTGATTGCCCAAGGCCATTGCCTGCATACTCCATTGCGGGCCGACAGCCAACACCAGACTAAGCGCGCAGGCCAGTCGTTGGCGTTTACGGTTTGAATCGCTCATATGCCTCATCTCCAGCTACAGCTTGATTAGTGGTGGTGGTGTTTCTGGCCTGCTACAGGCTCAAGATTCATACCACATTTGGGGCAGGAGTCACCTTTCTTGCCTGTCACTTCAGGATGCATGGGACAGTGGTAGCCGGCTTGTTGCTGTTTTTCCAGGAACATACCGCACTTGGGGCAGGAATCCCCTTTGTTACCCGTCACTTCAGGGTGCATGGGGCAAGCATATTCCGCAGTTACGGCGGCTTGTTGCTGGCCGTGATGATGTTCGCGTTCGTTTGCGAAGCAGGCACGGGCCAGGGTGACAGACAGTAAGGCAATAATCAGGACACTGATAAAGGTTTTCATTGATTCACTCCGTTTGGGATACGGCTTTGACCAGGCGCCGGCTGGCATTCCTAGGGCTTATCCCATAAAAAATTGTATTTATTGGCAGATTTTGGGCACAAGTGTGCCGTGGGCATCAAACTATGGGTGGTTTGATAGTCTGGCCGACAGAAACAGAGTGGAAATGAGGCATAGGCGTGGCCACGGCGGCTTCGGGCAGAGACATCACCGGCCAGGAACCGACGGCGATGAGGGTACCCGCTACGGATATCACCAGACAATGGTTACAGTCACTCTTGCAGAATCCTTTGCCTTCACAGCAATGACTCACAGTGTCGGGAAGCACTGTATCAACTTGCGGGTCATCGCAGCAGTGACTGCTCTGTGTCTGTTGAGGGTGACAATCCATGGTGGCAGCCATTGGGTGTGCCGTGGAGTGCATTTCCCCGGAATGCGCTTCAGCTGTGGGTACCATCCAGTGTCCATTGGTTAGCATACCCTGCCCGAGCAATGCGAGCATGGTAAACAGAACCAGGATGTGGCGGCGAACCGATAGCATCTTGAGCTTGAACTCCAGAGAGAATGAACCCCATTAGTCTACCATGCTTTAAAATGCTTGCCTTGATGTGATTCACATCTGAAGAAGTGCGAAAATATCTTCAGCTATTCTCGGGCAATCATTGGTTTACAGGCTGACCTTCTGCCTCACTCCACTCTGAAAACTCAGCGGCGCAGCTGTGCCAACCAGTCGGCCATCAGGCCCCCATGGGTCATTACCTCGGCAGGAACAGCCTGGCCGGCTTCATCCACTACTTGCAACTGTGGGCTGCGAATAAAGGCGTTGGCTTCGGCCTCGGTATCCAGAGTCGGTAACTGCAGTTGTAGGCTTTGTTGTCCAGCCACTGTCAGTGTCAGGTAAAGAGGGCCGGATTTGACCCAAGCGCCCGAGTCATCGGCATTGACGGCAAAAATATCCCGGTACTGGAGCTCAACAACATGTTCACCGGCAGCCAGTTTGTGGCTGTCAAAGTTGGATACTGCCTGGCCATCGATAGCCTTGATCGCCAGATTATCCGGCAAGTTTAATTCAGCAGCGAAACTGCCAGGAGCCATAAACAGGGCGGTAAGCACTAACAGGGCGGCGCTAAAACGAGATGCAGAAATTTTGTATGCAGACATAGTGGGAACTCCCAAAAATATTCAGATGTAAAAACATTAACTAAAGCTGTGCGGCCTGATGGCCAGAGTTACATCTGTACTGAGTTGGGAGGGGGTGTTTGCTGTGAGAGTATGGCGGTTTGCAGGCTCCAGCTTGGCAGGGTAATCTGCTGGCTTCCAGTCATCACCAAAGGGTGGCTGGTAGTAAGCAGGCTTACACCTGGTGTGCAGTGGCTGGCACAGTTGCCCATGGTGCCGCAATCCATGCCCAGATCGCAGTCGGGGCAATGCTGCTGGCCTTGGCAGCAATCCATATCCATGGTCATGCTAGCGGATGCAGATGGGTTCATGGTCGCCATCGGCTGATGCTCAGACACGGCTATAGACGCAGCAGCAGGCATCATGGCCTGTCCCAGCGTCATTATCAGTGTCAGTATCAGCAGCAAGCTTCTCATCATTATCCTTTGGGTCTGGCAAAGCACGCGATAGGTGCTTGCCTCAATAGACAGACATATTAGTTAAATAGTTTCCTCTTGTCCAAAATAAATTGTGCATTACCTCTTAGGTGTCGCTTGGATCACATTTATTGTTTCGAGAATTGGCTGCATGTTAATTATTCGATTGACTATGCTTGATTAAGCCTGTGCCATGCATTAGGTTTAGGAAAAGTGCATATATGGCATTAACTTAAAATTCAGTCGTCAATAGGCCTTGAGAGTTAGAGCTAAGTCTCATTTTGCACTTTTCAGGTCAGATTAATGAAAGAAAACTGGTTTATAATCAAATTTCAGAACAACGAATAGCTCAATATAGATATAAGAATTTTATTTTGGAGAAGAGTGATGAACTGGCGTGCAATCTTTAAACCCAGCGCAAAGTATTCCATCCTGTCGCTGCTGGTTGTCGGCATAGTGATAGGTGTTGTGGGTTACTTCGCTACCCAGCAGACGCTGCATGCAACCAGTACAGATGCGTTCTGTATGACCTGCCACAGCAACCACTCACTGAAAGATGAAGTGCTGGCTTCTGCCCACGGCGGCGGTCGTGCCGGTGTAACTGTTCAGTGTCAAGACTGTCACTTGCCTCACGGCCCGGTTGACTATCTGGTGAAAAAGATCATCGTTTCCAAGGATCTTTACGGCTTCCTGACTATCGATGGCTTCAACACTCAGGAATGGTTGGATGCCAACCGTAAAGAGCAGGCTGACAAAGCACTGCACTACTTCCGTGACAATGACTCAGCCAACTGTCAGCATTGTCATACTCGCATCTATGAAAACCAGCCTGAAACCATGAAGAAGATGGCTGTTAGAATGCACAGCATGAACTTCAAGAAAGATCCTGAAAGCAGAAAGACCTGTGTGGATTGCCACAAGGGTGTAGCGCATCCTTATCCCAAGGGGTAATCTTCTTTGAGCTGGAAAAACCGCTGCTTGCAGCGGTTTTTTTATGCCCTGATTTCAAAAAACATTGCAGCTTGTAAAAGTGCTAGTTGCCAATTACTGTGTCAGCCACTCTCTACACAAGAGAGTGCTATTAGCACCTTCCTTAGGCTCTGTCGCCCTATCGAGCCGATGCCGCCGCTGACTGGGCTCGCGGATAAAGTCGCTTGCAATTATGCCTCGTGTAATAAAAAGGGCCGCCGATTGGCGACCCTCAATTTGTCATTAACAGGCTGGATTAGAAAGGCAAGCTGAAGCCTATGCTGACAGTACGGCCCATGCCCTTGAAGTAACGATTGTCGTTAGCCATAGTCTGTGAGTAGTAACTGTAGTAGTCCTTATTCAGCAGATTCTGTAGCCCCAATGTCAAAGTGCCTTGGTAAAGCGGCATAGAGAAGGAGACATCAACTGTGACATAGCCGTCAAACTCGGCGTACTCTTCACCATTGGCCTTCTTGAAGCTACGGTCCATATAGTAGTTGGCCTGAATGCGCCCACTCATCTCGGCATTGAACCTGTGTTCCCAGAACAGGTTGAGACGATTGGGTGCTATGTTGGCGCCGTCGAGATCTGTGTCTGTGCTGCCATCTTTATTGGAGTCATACTCCCCTTGCTGCAGCGCCAGGTTCAGCCCCAGATCGTCGTCATTACCCAGGTAAGCCGTGACATTGGCTTCCAGCCCCTGGATCACGCTCTTTTCCCGTTTCACATTGTAGAAGCCGTCTTCATTCAGGGCCAAGCGGGCACCCAGTTTGGCCTCGGAGCGATACAGTGCCAGCTTGGCTGCCAACAACTCGCCTTGATAGTCCAAGCCCAGTTCATAGTTATCTGTGACCACGGGCTCCAGCGTCAAGGAACCTTCCACGCTGGGGTTCTGGTCCGGGAAGCTGTTGCCGTCACGCAGAATTCGCCCTATGTCGGCCATACCAAAACCTTGGCTGTAACTGGTATAGAGGCGCAGCGCTGAGGTGAAGTTATAGCTGGCACCTATATTGAACAGGGTTTCATTGAAATCCGGTTCGCCACCGGCAACCAGTTTGTGGCCAGAGGCCCACAGAGTTTGGAAGTCATCGACCTTGAGTTTGGCATATTCATAACGAACGCCGCCGGAAAGGGTCAGCGCATCCACAGGTGAGAAGCTCAACTGGGCATAGGGGGCGATATTGTCGTAACGGGTCTCGGGTACCCAGGAGCGTCCGGTCTGCACCAGATCCTGCTCTGTGGTATCGCTGAAAAGGTCTACACCATAGGCCAGATCCACGCCGCTGTCAGCCAGATTCTTGGCGATCATCGACGCCTTGAGGCCCCACTTGTTGGACTTGTTGCGTGACTGGTCATAGAAGTACTGCTCGCCATTGGCGCCGGTATCACAGGTTGTCAGATTCGCTGCACCTTCGAAGGCCGGATCATAGAAGCTGCCGAAACAGCCACCGCCATAGACACCCTTGAAGTTCTGGTTGAACAGTTGCAGCTCCAACTGCTGCCCGGCGATGTTGCGATGCTTATAGGTGAGGCTGCTGGTGGTGACCTTGTTGTTGGCAGCCTGCCAGGGTTGTTGCTGTTTTACCGCCGACGTTGGAGTATCTGTGGCGACATTGCCTTTGATCGGCATCCAATCACCATTGTTGTCCATATCGTAGTGGTTGACCATCAGCTCCAGTCGCGACTCGCTGAACTCATAGCCCAACTTGAGGAAGAAGTCCTTGCTCTGGCTGTCCATCGACTCGCCTTGGGTGGTGTCGACACCTATGACATCGTCGTTGGCATCATAGTAAACACCATTGCTGTGGTATCCCACTGAACCCAGCATATCCAGGTTGCCGCTTTGGCCGGAGAAGGCATAGTTGGCACCAAAACTCAGGCTATCGGACTCGAAGCTGGTGGGGGAGGACAGATCAAAACTTACCCGGCTTTCGTTGTCGCCGCTGGGTTTCTTGGTGATGTAGTTGATTATGCCCCCCTGAGCGCCAAGGCCGTGCATGGCATTGGCGCCATGGATGATTTCAATTCGTTCTATCATCATGGGATCTATGGTTTGACCCGAGCGACCACCACTGCGCAGAGGGTTTGACTGAGGCACGCCATCTATCATGATGAGGGGAGCTCGGCCGCGCAGGGTTTCACCGGTATTGGTCATTTTCTGGCGGCTGGGGGAGAAACTGGGGGCCAGGTTGCCCAAAATGGTCGATAAGTCCCGGGTGGTGGCCAACTGTTGTTTGAGTTGTTCCTGGTCTATGACTGTCACAGTATTGGGGATGGCACTGAGTGGTTTTTCCATCCGACTGGAAGTGATGACCATGGTTTCCATTTGGGGATCTTTGGCGTAGGCCGCCTGGGCTGCCAGTCCGGAAAGTACTGACAGAGCGACGAGGGAGCGAGTGAATTTCATCATTATTCCTATGTTTGCCACCTTGGAAGACGGCTTATTGGTTTGCGATTTCCGGCGCTCCCTGCCAACTTTGTAAATACAAATAATTGTCATTTATATAACGATTGTGAAGTATAAGTAGGCAGGTTTTCCCTGTCCATAGCTGTGATGAATTTTTGTAAAGAGTGTCAAGGTGCTAAATCTGAGCGAGTCAAACGCTTAATCGGGAATGCGATTAGCCGACTAATGGCTGGAATCTCACTCTCCGGCTATGAAACTTTCAGGCAGCCTGTGGTATGGTTGGCGCAACTGAATTTTGTCAATCCAACAGATCCTTACTATGCATAATATTGCTCAGATTATTGCCCAGGAGCTGAACGTTCGTGAGCAGCAGGTTGCTGCAACTATCAGCTTGCTGGATGAAGGCGCTACAGTGCCTTTTGTGGCCCGTTACCGTAAAGAGGTGACGGGGGGGCTGGATGATACCCAGCTGCGTAACCTGCACACTCGTCTCGGTTATCTGCGGGAGCTCAACGATCGGCGTCAGGTGATCCTCTCCTCGATTGAAGCTCAGGGAAAACTGACCGCCGAGCTGAAGCACGCCATCAACGAAGCCGACAGCAAGACCCGGCTCGAAGATCTGTATCTGCCCTATAAACCCAAACGCCGGACCAAGGGCCAAATTGCCATTGAAGCCGGTATCGAGCCCTTGGCCGATGCCCTCTATGCCGCGGCCGGCAACGCCTCCATGGATCCTGAACAGGCCGCTGAGGCCTATCTCAATCCGGCAGCCGGTTTTGCCGACGCCAAGGCGGTGTTGGATGGTGCCCGTTATATCCTAATGGAACGGATCGCCGAAGATGCCGAGCTGCTGGCCAAGGTGCGTAACCACCTGCAACAGTCGGCTGTCATTGAAAGCCGCTTGATTGCAGGAAAGGAGAAGGAAGGCGCCAAGTTCCGCGACTATTTTGAGCACACTGAAAAACTCAGCTCAGTGCCTTCTCACCGGGCGTTGGCTATGCTGCGCGGCCGTAATGAAGGCGTGTTGAGCCTATCTATGAATGCCGACCCTGAGGCAGAAGCCAAAGCCGGTAGCTATTGTGAGGTGCTCATCGCCGAGCACTTGCGTCTCAAGCTGAGTGACAGCGCTTTGGATAACTGGCTGAAGACGGTTATCACAGCCACTTGGCGGATCAAAATCGCCCTGCAGATGGAAACCGAGTTTATCGCCAGAATGCGTGAAGCGGCGGAAACCGAGGCGATTAAAGTTTTTGCCCGTAACCTGGGCGACTTGCTGATGGCACCTCCTGCCGGAGCCAAGGCCACTATGGGACTGGATCCCGGGCTGCGTACCGGGGTTAAGGTGGCTGTGGTCAACGACACAGGCAAGCTGGTGGGCCATACCACTATCTTCCCTCATGCGCCGCAAAACCAGTGGGACAAGTCGATACGCACCCTGGCCAATCTGGTCAATATGCACAAGGTGGAGCTGATCGCCATAGGTAACGGCACGGCTTCCCGTGAAACCGACAAGCTGGCAGCAGAAGTGATTGCCATGGTCAAAGACAGCAATCCCGGTATCACCAAGGTGATGGTCAGTGAAGCTGGAGCCTCTGTTTATTCGGCCTCTGAGCTGGCGGCCAATGAGTTTCCTGATCTCGATGTTTCACTGCGCGGCGCCGTATCCATCGCCAGACGTTTGCAGGATCCGCTGGCGGAGCTGGTTAAGATTGAACCTAAGTCTATCGGTGTGGGCCAATATCAACACGATGTCAGCCAGAGCCAGCTGTCGGCTTCTTTGGAAGCCGTCGTTGAAGACTGTGTAAACGGCGTCGGTGTTGACGTGAACATGGCTTCCATGCCACTGCTGAGTCAGGTGGCCGGTCTTAACCGCACCTTGGCCAAAAATCTGGTGGAATACCGCGATGAGCATGGCCGCTTTAACGACCGTAAAGAGCTGCTCAAAGTACCACGCCTGGGACCCAAGGCCTTCGAACAGGCCGCCGGCTTCCTGCGGATCCGTGAAGGCAGCAACCCGCTGGATGCATCAGCCGTTCACCCCGAGGCCTATTCACTGGTGGAAAATATTGCCAAGCTCAAGGGCCAACCGGTTGCCGAGCTGATAGGTAACAGTGAACTGTTGAGCAGTATCAATCCGGCCGAGTTCACCACGGATGAATTCGGCCTGCCGACAGTGACAGATATCCTCAAGGAGTTGGATAAGCCGGGTCGGGATCCAAGGGGTGAGTTCAAGACAGCCAAATTCAAAGATGGAGTTGAGGCGCTCAAGGACCTCAAGCCTGAGATGATCCTCGAAGGTGTGGTGACCAATGTCACCAACTTTGGCGCCTTTGTCGATATCGGCGTGCATCAGGATGGCCTGGTGCATATCTCTTCTCTGACCGACAAGTTTGTCAGCGATCCTCATACCGTGGTCAAGGCCGGTGATGTGGTCAAGGTGAAGGTCATGGAGGTGGATGTTGAGCGTAAGCGTATTGGGTTGTCGATGCGCCTGGACGAAAAGATTGAGCCCGGTAAGCCACAACAAAGAACCGGCAAGCCGCAGACCAAGGGCAATAAGCCTGGTCAGGGCAAACAACGTCCGGCCGCTAAGCCGCAGCCAGTGAATGCTGCCATGGGCAATGCCTTTGCCGATGCCTTTGCCAAGCTGAAGAAAAACTGATCGACAAGTTGTTGAATATCTATTAACGGTCCGACAGTAGATGAATCCCTCGATAATTATCGGGGGATTTTTTTACACTCCATTTTCTGCAACCAACACTCGAGCCAATGCTGCTCTTTTCTACGAATCTTGAGCTCTGCCGCTTTTCCCGGTCTTTTGCGAACTGTTTCACCCTCTGGCGTTATCGGCAATTACAAACAAATGTTAATGAAACTTTATCGTAGCCTTTCTGTCATAATGACGCGGCAAATCGGCTCGGGCAAAGAGTTGGCGTGCGGTTAAACCTCAATTTTTATATCAACCACCGAGATACAAGAGTGGCAAGGATTTTAGGGCATGAAGTTTTCCCATCTTAAGTTTACGGGGCCGTTTCGCGGTGTGCTGACTTTCAGTTTATTGGCTCTGTTATGCCTGATGTTGAGCCGAATTGGGCTGGGGCTTTGGCAATATGAACGGGTAACCGCCGTTGGTGGTTGGAGCCATATGTTGTTGCAGGGGCTGCGGGTCGATGTGGCCATGCTTTGTTGGCTCTGGGGCGTTGTGGCACTGGGTACTGCCTTGTTTGGCGGCGATCATTGGCTTGGGCGTTGCTGGTCTTGGATACAACGTCTATGGCTGACTCTCGGGCTTTGGTATTTGCTGTTTTTGGAGCTGTCCACACCCTCCTTTATTGAAGAGTACGGTGTCAGGCCTAACCGTCTTTACGTCGAATATCTTATCTACCCCAAAGAAGTGCTCTCCATGCTCTGGAGCGGCCGCAAACTGGAGCTGATCCTCTCTGTGGTCTTGTCCGGAGTCATCCTCTGGGGCGGCTGGAAACTCTCAGGTTACCTCGGTCGCAATTGTCGTTTCCCCAAGTGGTATTGGCGCCCTGTGCTCGGTGTGCTGATCATTGTCTTGTCACTGGCGGGGGCCAGATCCAGTCTCGGTCACAGGCCGTTGAACCCAGCCATGGTGGCCTTCGCCGATGATCCGCTCGTCAACTCGTTGGTGGTCAATTCCGGTTACTCTCTGGCCTTTGCCATCAGCCAAATGAATAATGAGGCCGACGCATCGCGGATCTATGGCGATATGGACAGAAAGGAGATCTATCAGATAATCCGCCAGGAGAGTGGCCGTGCGCCCGCTGACTTCATATCAGACAAATATCCCAGCCTGAGCCAAAACCAGGCCAGTTATCGCGGTAAACCCAAGAATATAGTCATCATATTGCAGGAGAGTCTGGGAGCTCGTTTCGTTGGCAGCCTGGGAGGCTTACCACTGACACCCAATCTGGATGCCCTGGCCGATGAGGGCTGGTATTTCGAGAGCCTGTATGCCACGGGTACACGTTCGGTCCGCGGCATAGAGGCGGTGACCACAGGCTTTACCCCCACGCCGGCGCGCTCTGTGGTGAAACTCGGCAAGAGCCAGAGCGGCTTCTTCAGCCTGGCGGAATTACTGCAGGCTAAAGGGTATTCCACCTCTTTTATCTACGGTGGTGAAAGCCACTTTGACAATATGCGCAGCTTCTTCCTCGGTAATGGTTTCAGCACTATCGTCGACCAGAAAGATTATCGTAAACCTGCCTTTGTCGGCTCCTGGGGCGCTTCGGATGAAGATTTAATGCGCAAGGCCGATTCAGAGTTCAAGCGGCTCCATGCCGAGGGCAAGCCTTTCTTTAGCCTGGTGTTCAGCTCCAGCAATCATGATCCCTTTGAATTCCCTGATGGCCGTATCGAGCTGTATGAACAACCGAAACAGACCCGCAACAATGCTGCCAAATATGCCGATTACGCCATAGGTGAATTTTTCCGCCTGGCCAAAGAGGCTGACTATTGGCGTGATACCCTGTTCCTGGTGGTGGCCGATCATGACAGCCGGGTTTCCGGGGCCTCCTTGGTGCCTGTGCCCAGATTCAGGATCCCGGGCTTGTTGCTGGGTGATGGAATAACGGCCAAACGGGACTTGCGGGTAGTGAGCCAGATAGATCTGCCGCCAACTCTGTTGTCTTTAGCCGGCATAGATGCCACTTACCCCATGTTGGGGCGGGACCTGTCAAAGGTGGCCGATAGCTGGCCGGGCAGGGCCTTGATGCAGTACGACAAGAACTTTGCCTATATGCAGGGCAATAAGGTCACCATATTGCAGCCGGAGAAGGCGCCTGCGACCTTTGATTACGACCCTGTTAAGGAACAACTGCATACAGCACCGCTCGCAGAACCTATGGCTCGCAAGGCTCTTGGGTTAGCGCTTTGGGGTAGCATGGCGTATCAGGAAGGTTTATATAAGCTGCCGCCAAAGACGGATCAAACCAATGCTGAAATGCCGGCATCGGGCAGGGGCTCAGTACGCTGATGGTAGAAGGTGTCGATTCTCTGTCCCAGCTCACGATAAAACTGCGGTGCTTCATTCGGCATGGGATGGCGCTCGGTACTTGATTCGATGGCGGGCTTGGGAAAAGCCGCGGCTTCTAGCTGACGGTTACGGATATCGCGGCGATCCAGGGCCGGCTTGCTGACCAGATTCAGCTGCAGTGGCTTACTGCCTTGGCGCTGCTGTTGTTCCTGTTGCTGCTGTTGTTGACCGGATTGCTGTTGGCGCTCCTGGACTCTATCGGCCAGTCTGGCCTGTTGCTGCGCCGAGTCTGCAGTGCGTTCGTGCTGCGGGTTGAAGGCCCTTTCTTCATGGCCTTTACTGGGTTGCTGCGGCGGAATGACAGGCGGTCTTTGCTGACTCTCTACCCGAGCGGCATCGGTCGCGGGATTACTGGTCGCGATCGGTACCTGTGGATAGTGTGAGACAAGCTGCATAGGGTCATTCCTTACATTGCTGTCCAAATAATAGTCAATCAGGGCAAGGAATTAAAGTCTTTCTCTGTTAGCCAGCTATTTAGCCCCTGAATAAACTCCTGAGGATGGGAAATAAAGGGGGCGTGTGATGCCTTGGCCAGCAGTAAATCTGTGGTTGATGCGTTACCCGGCAATAGGTTAGCGACTCTTCTGGGCACCAGCCCATCCAGCCTGCCCCAAACCCTGAGCCAGGGAAGGGCGAGCCGTTCCAGTCCGGGGCGCAGATCCACTTTGGCCAACATCTCCAAACCCTGCGCAAGAGCCTGTTCATTGGCTAGCGGCCGCGCCAGAACCAGCTCGCGAATGGTGCGAATATCGTCGCGGGCACTATCACTGCCCATGGCTTGGATTGCCAGAAACCTTTCTATGGTTCGCTGCAGATCCTGTTGCAGTTGCTCGGCAAACTGAGTCAGCACATTAGGTGCTATTCCAGGCCATTGGTTATCGCTCCTGGCCATAAAGCAAGGAGAGGAGGCGACAGTGATAAGCCCGGCAACTCGTTCTGGAAAGCGCTGAGCTACTCGGGTGGCAACCAGGCCACCAAGCGACCAACCCAACCATACTGCCTGCTCTGGCAGAGCTGCCACCAGAGCCTCCACCCAGTCGTCAAGTTCCCCGTCAATGGCCTGGCTAAAACCAAATCCCGGCAGGTCGACACTGTGGACTCTATACTGAGACAAGCCAGGCAGCAGGGGATGAAAAACGGCACTGTTGACGCCCCAACCGTGGAGCAAGATCAGATCTCGTCCCTGTCCCTGGCTTTCGATATGCAGACTCACTGAAACACCTCATGGAAGACTTGTTATGTGGAGCCCTCTATCGGCAGGATGCCGGGCCCTATTGGCCGCCAGTTTACCCAACCGTTGCCTGCTGTGTCACCAGCAGATCCCGTCAGCCAGTCAGGGTTTGTGTGCCTGCTGTCTTGCGGCCACCTGCTACCGACAACCTATTTGCCTCGGCTGTGGCCGGGAGTTGACCGTCATTGCACGCTTTTGTGGTTCCTGTATGAAACACAGTCCTATCCCTGTGGTGGCCCCGGCCAGCTATCACTCGGCATTGGGGCCGCTTGTCGGCCGAGTCAAATACCAGCAGGATTTCGCCCCTCTACCCGCACTGGTTAAGGCCTTGTCTTGCAGGGTAAAGGCATTGACGGCAGCCGGACTTATCTGTTGGCCACAGGCCTTGGTGCCTGTTCCTTTGCATCCGGCGAGGCTGCAACAGCGGGGCTTTAATCAGGCCTGGGTGATTGCATCTATGCTGAGCCAAGAGTTGGGGCTGCCGCTGGAGGATTCTTTGTTGTTGCGGATAGCGGATACTGCGCCACAGGCCGGTCTCAGTGGCAAGGCCCGCAGGCGTAATCTGGCCAAGGCGTTTGCCGTGAGCGGGGCACCAAAGTGGCAACGATTGGTGTTGGTGGATGACGTGGTGACGACAGGCACCACTATCCGGGAAGCCGCCAAGGCTTTGGCTCCCTGGTCGCCGGATGTTCAGGTTTGGTGTTTGGCCAGAGCCGAAGCGCCCGGATTGAACTATAGCTCCTGAGCGGTTAAAGGCGGTAAGTATGGTGCCAACTAAAGATCAAGATCCGGCTTGGAATTGTGGAAGATAAAATCGAGATCCCGACAACAAAAAACTCAGCTCTATCGCTTTCGGGACTACAAAGCGCATGACAGTCGGAGTATGATAGCTCTAATTCTTACTAATTTACTCAGGTTTACCCTGACGGAGCAGGTTGTCATGATTACCATTTCCGAAGCAGCTCAGGCGCACTTTGTTAAACTCCTGGATGGTCAGCCGGAAGGCACTCATATTCGGGTCTTTGTTATCAGCCCTGGGACTCCTCAGGCTGAATGTGGCGTTTCATATTGCCCACCGGATGCGGTTGAAGCCGACGATATCGAGCTGGAATTTAATGGCTTTAAGGCCATGGTCGATGAAAAGAGCGCTCCTTTCCTGGAAGAAGCCAGCATTGATCTGGTGGCCGATCAGTTAGGTTCACAACTGACTCTGAAAGCGCCCAATGCCAAGATGCGTAAAGTGTCTGACGATGCTCCGCTGACCGAACGCTTGGAGTATATGATCCAGGCCGAGATCAACCCCCAGCTGGCTAGCCACGGCGGTCACATCATGCTGGTGGAGATCACAGATGACGGCGTGGCGGTACTGCAGTTTGGCGGTGGTTGTAACGGTTGCTCCATGGTCGATGTGACCCTGAAAGACGGCATCGAGACTCAGTTGCTGGAGCGTTTCCCCGGCGAATTGACCGGTGTTCGTGATGTAACAGATCACCAGCATGGCGACCATTCTTACCAGTAATACTGGTACAGGTTCCAAAGAAAAGGACAGTTCAACACTGTCCTTTTTTATTGCCATCAGGCAGGAATAAATTGCCGCCGACGCCAGAGGAAGTGCAGCCCCAGGCTCAGGCTACGCGCCAGCATAAAGGCGCTCATGGCGGCCCATAGAGCATGGTTACCCAAGGGTTGCAACATGAACCAGACCGGGAAAAATACTGCCAAACTGGCGAAAATCATGCTGTTACGCATCACTTTACCCTTGGTGGCACCAATATAGACACCGTCAAATAGATAGGAAGCAAATGCCAGCAGCGGCAGGGCGATAAGCCATGGCAGGTAGATCAAGGCGACCTGACGCACCTCGGGAATATTGGTCAGCATGCCGATGAGCTGCTCACCGAAAATCCAGAAGCAGCCGCTGAACCCCAGCGCTATGATGGCCGACCAACTAAAGGCCAGTGAAACCGCCTGTTTGAGCGCGTCCAGGTGTTTTTGACCCGTGGTGCGGCCCACTTCGGCCTCGGCATAGTAGGCGATGCCATCCAGGGCGTAGGAGATCAGCAGCAACATATTCAATAACACGGCATTGGCCGCGACAGTTTCATCGCCGAGCCCGGCACCCTTGAAGGTCATAAAGGCGAAGGTGGCCTGCAAACACAAGCTGCGGATAAAGATATCCAGGTTCAGACTCAAGAGGCGACCAAAGTCACGGGGATGTAACTGCCCGAGCAGCTCAGCAATAGGCGGCACATTGAACTGTTTTAACTGGCGCAACACCATGGTGCAGGCTACGGCGCAAGCGGTCATGTCGGCGATGACGGATGCCAGGGCCGCGCCTTCTACGCCCCAACCCAAACCTATAACAAACAGCAGATCCAGAGCTATATTGGCACAGTTGGCGATGATCAACTGCCACATGGCGGCCTTGGGTTGCTGACGGCCCAGCAACCAGCCAAGTAGAGCCAGGTTCAGCAATGCAAACGGGGCTGACCAGATACGAATGGAAAAGTAGCTCGCGGCGTAGCGGCTGACCTGCTCACTGGCATCGGATAAACTGGCAGCCAGGCTGAGTATCGGCCCTTGCAACAGCAGAGCCATCAAGCCGAGGAAAAGTGCCAGCGAGCCGGCCTGCATCAACAGCTGCAATTGCCGAGGCTTGTCATCGGCGCCATAGGCTTGGGCAACCATGCCCGTGGTGGCCATACGCAGAAACCCCAGCAACCAGAACAGCAGTGTTATAATGGTCGAACCAACGGCGACGCCACCGAGATAATAGGCGTCACTCAAGTGCCCTATGACAGCCGTATCCACCAGACCCAGTAGCGGCACAGTTATGTTGGACAGTATCATTGGAAGCGCCAGCGCAAACAGCTGGCGGTTTTTTTGCCTGTCGAACAGGCCAATGCTGGTGGTCATAATTTCTCAGAGGTTAATGATGTTGAAAAAGCTGTGCTTTTTGCTCTGCAGTTGTCTTGGGCTAATAAGTTCACCCGTCCTGGCGGCAGTTATTCTACAGTATCACCATGTTTCTGACAGCTCGCCGGCCAGTACCAGTGTGACCCCTGCCCAGTTTCGGGAGCAGATGCAGTATCTGGCGGATCATGATTTCAATGTGGTGCCGCTGACCCAAGTAATAGAGACGATCCGTCAGTCCAAAACGTTGGCACCGAGAACGGTTGCCATCACCTTCGATGACGGTTACCTCAGCATTGCCGAGGCCGCTCACCCAATACTGAAAGAGTTTGGCTTTCCCTACACACTGTTTGTGGCGATAGAACCGATAGAAAAGGGTTACCGTGAGATGATGAGCTGGGAGCAGCTCAGAACACTGGCGGCAGAAGGCGCTGAGATTGCCAACCACAGTTGGGGGCATGAGCATCTGATCCGCCGCAATGCCACCGAAACCGAGGAGCAGTGGCTGGCGCGAATCGAAGCCAACCTGCTTGAGACCGAGGCCCGAATTGCCAAAGAAACCGGCGACAATCTGAAGATACTCGCTTATCCCTACGGCGAATATAACAGCCAGTTGGAGGCCTTGTTGCAGCGTCTTGGATTTGTTGGCTTGGGGCAGCAGTCCGGTGCGGCAGGCCCTCACTCTGCTTTGACCTCTTTGCCGCGTTTTCCCGTGGCTGGCGCCTATGCCGATATGAATGCTCTAAAGGTGAAACTGTATAGCCTGAATATGCCGGTGCAGGCCATCTCCCCCAGTAACCCTGAGTTACCCATGGGTCAGTGGCGGCCCGAACTTGAGGTGACTCTGGACATGAGCGATATCAATCAGTCGCAGCTCATGTGTTATGTACAGGGGCAGGGCGCCAAGAAACCTCAATGGTTGTCGGCGAATCGTTTCCGTATTCAGGCTGAACTGGACTTGCCTCCGGGGCGATCCAGATACAACTGTACTGCCCCCAGCAAACGTCACGGCAGCTATTATTGGTTTTCCCAGGCATGGGTTAGGCCAAAGGATGACGGCAGCTGGGTCAAGGAGTAGTCAGTAATTTCAACAGCCTGGCCGGGATATTCGCCAGTGGCAACTGCTCGTTGCAGGCATTGAGTGCCACTGCCGAGCCAGGCATACCCCAAACCACAGAACTGGCCTCATCCTGGGCTATGGTGTGGGCTCCCGCCTGATGCATTTTCAGCAGGCCGGCCGCACCGTCTTTACCCATGCCCGTGAGTATCACCCCTATCGCCGACTTAGCGGCAATCTCGGCAATGCTGTTGAACAGCACATCCACCGAGGGCTTATGGCGGTTGACGGTTTCCGTGTCCAGCAGTCTGGTGTAGATATGGGCCCCACGGCGCTCGAGTACCAAGTGGGCATGGCCCGGTGCCAGATAGGCAACGCCCTGAGTCAATCTTTCCCCGCCCTGAGCCTCTATCACTTCCATTCTGGCGTGTTGGTTGAGGCGGCGGGCAAATGAAGCGCTGAAGGCCGCGGGAATATGCTGGGCTATGACTATGGGGGGGGTATTGGCCGGCAGCGGTGCCACTACCCGTTGAATGGCCTCAGTACCGCCGGTGGAAGCGCCTATGGCTATAATACGGTTCTTGAGTTTGGCATCACCGCTCAGTGGTGCAGTGCTGCCTTGTTGAGGGGTGACATGGCTGGCGGCAGCCAGATGCACCTTATCGATCAGCTCTTGCTGATAGTCCAGAAGCCTATTGGTCAAGTCCTGTTTAGGCTTGGCGATAAAGTCGACCGCCCCGAGGGATAAGGCCTCCAGGGTCACGTCGGCGCCGCGTTCTGTCAAAGACGATACCATGACTACAGGCATGGGCCTTAGGCGCATCAAGTTGCGCAGAAAGGCCAGGCCATCCATCTTGGGCATTTCCACATCCAGGGTCAGTACATCCGGCTGCAGCGCTTTAATCATCTCTCTGGCTTCGTAGGGGTCCTCGGCGCAGCCGACGACATCTATATCTTGGTCCTGGCTGAGCATATGACTCAGCAACTGGCGTACCAGTGCCGAGTCGTCAACAATCAGAACTTTTACCATGATCAGTATGGCTCCTTGCTTCCTGAGACATGGGACAGTCGCGGCAGAGTCGAATCCTGATGCCGCAGGCGATAAGTGGTTTGAGCGACGGTTTCAAACTCACGGGAGATATTGGTCAGGCTTTCTGAGTGACCGATAAACAACACACCATCATCGGCCAGGAGTTTTCTGAAACCGGCCACTATCTTCTGCTTGGTGCTCTGGTCGAAATAGATCAGCACATTACGGCAGAAGATGGCATCGAATGGGCCCTGCATCGGCCAGGGCTCCAGTAAGTTGAGCTGCTTGAAGAAGAGTAATTTTTTGATCTGGTTGCTAATACTAAACTCTTCCGCTGCGCCTTGCAGATAGTGGTGCCACCGTTCAGGGATGGCCTCCATTCCGGCCAGGGGATAAACTCCGGCTTCGGCTCTGGCCAACACATTGGTATCGAGATCGGTTGCCAATATTTTCAGGTCCCAACCCGAGGCGGCGGGAAAGTGCTCTGCCAAGGTCATGGCTATGCTGTAGGGCTCTTCACCGCTGGAGCAGGCTGCCGACCAAACTCTCAGCCTGCGTTGCTTGCGCTGCTGCCAATAGGGCACCAGCTCGGTTTCCAGAAAGTTGAAGTGGTGCCGCTCACGGAAAAAGGAGGTCAGATTGGTGGTCAACGCGTTGATAAATGGCGCCAGTTCCAGAGGGTCGCTTTGCAGCTTGAGGCAGTATTCCCCGAAGTTGGCCAGCCGCAACAATCGCAGCCGGCGGCTGAGCCTGGAATACACCATATGGCGCTTGCGCTCGGGTAACACTATCCCTGTGTGTTGGTAGGCCAGCTCGCGGATAATGCCGAAATCCGCGGCTGTCATCGGGAATGCCTTCTCTTCATCGAAGCTCAATCAGTATCTCCTAGAACTCGCTCCACTCTTCTGAACTGACACGGATCTTGGGGGACTTATCCCCGGCGATCAGGGTCAGGGGCTTACCGGCGCCCTTTTCCAGATTGGCGGTATTGAAGAAGCCCAATTGACGCTTCATGCTTCTGGCCTGTTCGGCCATGGCATCTCCTGCTGCCGAGACCTGTTCCACCAAAGCGGCGTTTTGCTGAGTCATTTCATCCATCTGCGATACAGCCTTATTGACCTCCTGGATCCCAACCGACTGCTGCTCTGCGGCTATGCTGATCTGGTTGATCATGCCGGCTACCTTGGACACGGCTTGCACTATCTCCTGCAGGGTTTCACCGGATTGATTGACCAACTGGGTGCCATCTGTGACCTTGTTGACGCTGTCGCGGATCAACTCCTTGATCTCTTTGGCGGCACCGGCGCTGCGCTGTGCCAGGTTACGTACCTCTCCGGCCACTACGGCAAAACCACGGCCCTGTTCTCCGGCTCTGGCAGCCTCGACCGCAGCATTCAGCGCCAGCAGGTTGGTCTGAAAGGCGATTTCATCTATCACGCTGATGATGTCGGCAATGCGTTTGCTCGAGGTGTTGATCTCCTCCATGGCGCTGACAGCCTGTTTGACTACCTTGCCACCTTCGCCTGCCTTCTCGCTGGCCTCCTGGGCTAAGTTGTTGGCCAGAGTGGCATTTTCGGCGCTTTGCTTCACAGTAGCTGTCATCTCCTCCATGCTGGAGGCGGTTTGCTCCAGGGAGGCGGCCTGCTCTTCGGTACGCTGGCTAAGGTCGGCGTTGCCTTGAGCTATCTCTTCGGCTCCTGAGGTGACGGTATTGGCCGAGTCATTGATGCCCCCAATCACTTCGGTCAACTTACTGATGGTGGCATTGGCATCTTGCTGCAGCTTGGCAAACTGACCCTGATATTCGCCGCCAAGTTTTCGATCCAGTTGCCCCTTGGCCAGGCCATCGAAGATATCAGCGATTTTGGAGATGACATTGTCAGCGATGCCGACCAAGCGGTTGAGGCCGTTGGAGAGATTAAGGAAGAAGCCTTCCTTGTTGTGAATATCCAGACGGCGGCTCAGGTCGCCGTCGTTGGCCGCCGTGATAATGGCGTCAATCTCCTGCTCTATGGCCACTTCATTGGTACGGTCGGCCCATTCAACCACAGTGCCAATTCGTCCCTGTTCCGGGTCCAGTATCGGGTTGGCAATGATTCTGAAGGTACGGCCGCCAACTTGCAGCTGGCTGTCGTAGGTCTCGGTCAATCCGGCGAGAATATTGCGCTGGTGGCTGGGGACCTTGTGGAAACCATCGATATTTTGTCCCAGCAGTTTGCTGGCATTGAACTTGGGCAGGTCGCGGAGAATATCTTTCTCGGCTGCCTGAAACATCTGCTGTACAGCTTGGTTGAGGTAGATGATATTGCCGTCGTTATCCGCCACCATGGTATTTGAACTGACATTATCCAATGCCTGACGAATGCGGGCATTTTCGGCCGCCAGCTGTTTTTCCTGCTGCTCTCTGGCCAGGCTGGCGGTGATATCCTGCCACTCCACAACTGTGCCGGTACGCTTGCCCTGTTCAAATACCGGGGTGGCAATCAGGTTGAATGTCAGCCCGGCCACCTTGATGCGTGTGTTATAGCTGTCGGTGAGCTGGTCCAGCAATTGTCGCTGATGCTCAGGATGGCGATGGAAGATATCGATATTGCTGCCAATCAGCTTGCTCATGTTGAAGGCCTGCAACTCCTGTTGCAGCTTTTGCTCATTGCCGGCCAGCATTTCATTCAGTGAGTCGTTCAGGTAGATGATGTTGTAGTCGGTATCGGCGACCATCACATTGGCCTGGCAGACATTGAGAGCCTGCTTGATGCGGGTGTTCTCTGTAGCGCTTTGCAGCTCCAATTGTTGTTTGCTAAGGGCTTCGGTGAGATCTTGCCATTCGACCACAGTGGCAATACGCTGCTTGTTTTCGTCGAATACCGGCGAAGCTATCAGGCTGAAGGCACGACGACCTACCTTGATCTGAGTCGAGTAAACCTGCTCCAAGCCGGCGATCAATTTCCTTTGATGCTCAGGGTTGCGGTGGAAAACATCCATATTAGCGCCCTGCAGCTTGTCGGCCTGGAATTTAGGCAATACCTCTTGAATGTCGGCCTCGGCGTCCTGCATGGTTTGTTGCAGCGAGTGGTTGAAGTAGAGAATGTCACCGGCCGGATTGGCCACCATCACATTGGCCTGGCAGATATCCAGAGCCTTGAGAATGGCTTGCTGCTGTTGCTGGCTCTGACGCCAACGACTGAGCTCGTCCAGCAGAGGCTTCCAGCCCGGCAGATCAAGCTCGACAAACTGCTGCGTGCCGTCTTTCAGCAACCGCTGCAGTTGGTTGATGGCGCTATCCAGGGTGCCTTTGTGCTTGAGTGAGTGCAATAGCCCAAGCAGTATGCAAACCAGAGTGGCGCCCTGCAGAATAATAATGATATTGGGATCCTGGCCTAGCAGCATGAGCGCCATCACGGCGATGCCCGTGATTAAGCCAAGCAGATTCCAGGGATTGCTGTTGATTAGGTTGGCATTGGCGGCATCCATTCTTCTTTCCTCGATGTCTTAAAGGTTGGCAGCCTGAGGCTGTTCCAAGTCCAGTTGCTGCAGCAAACTGGAAAGTTGTGATGCATCCGGCAGCACTTCATTACCGAGTAACATATTGATATTCAATAGTATGACCATCTTATCGGCCACACAGGTGAGTCCATGGATGAAACGCATGTCCGTGTCCTGGCCAAAATCGGGCGCACTGCGGATCTCGCTCTGGGTGATACTGAAAACATCGGAAACGGCATCCACCACTATGCCCATCACCTTGTGCTGTTTATCCAGGCGCACTTTCAGCACTATCACTACTGTGGTTGGGCCATATGCCAGGGTCTTGATACCGAACCTTTGACGCAGATCTATGATGGGGACTATGGTGCCGCGCAGATTGATGACCCCTTTGACATGGGGCGGCGCATTGGGAATAACCGTGGTTGCTTCCCAGCCACGGATCTCCTGCACCGAGAGAATATCGACACCATATTCCTCATCGGCCATCATAAAGGTGAGGTATTGCTGTGATTGATCTTTTGCAGCTGCCGATGTTGCAGGGTTGGATTCTGTCATTGCGCTTCCCTTCTAGGCTGCATGTTCCTGAGTTTGATTGAGGCCAGACATGGTCACGAGTCCGGGAATATCCACTATCAGCGCCACCCGGCCGTCACCGAGAATAGTGGCACCGGACACCCCGGGCACTTTGGCGTAGTTGTCTTCCAGACTCTTGATCACCACTTGTTGCTGCGCCAGCAACTCATCGACCAGCAGGCCGACTTTTTGGTTGTTGTTGTCCACCACCATCACCAGCCCCTCTTTGACCTCTTTGGCCTGAGCCTGGTGATTGAACTCCTGATAAACGCGGATGACCGGCAGGTACTCGTCTCGTAGGCGGATCACTTCGTGCTCTTCAGACAGCTTGTTGACCTTACTGCTTTCCACTTGCAACGACTCATAGATGGAGACCAGCGGCACCACATAAGTATGCTCGCCGACCCTCACCAACTGGCCGTCGAGAATGGCCAGGGTCAAAGGCAAGCGAATGGTAAAACGGCTACCCTTGCCGGGCGTCGAGGCCAGCTCCACACTGCCGCTGAGTGCTTGAATGTTGCGTCTGACCACATCCATACCCACGCCCCGGCCTGAGAGGTCGGAGACGCTGTCGGCGGTAGAAAAGCCGGGTTTAAAGATGAGTTGCTGAATCGCCTCTGTGCTGAGTTCCTCTTCAGCGCCGACCAAGCCTTTATCTCTGGCCTTGGCGAGAATTCTGCCGGTATCCAATCCGGCGCCGTCGTCGGTTATTTCTATGACGATATTGCCGCCTTGATGGAAGGCGTTGAGGGTGATCCTGCCGGTTTCCGGTTTACCCTTGGCGCTGCGCACGGCAGGGGATTCAATGCCGTGATCCAAAGAGTTACGTACCAGATGCACCATGGGGTCGACAATTTTCTCCATCACTGTCTTGTCCAGCTCTGTCTCCTCACCTTTGAGGATCAGCTCGACCTTCTTGCCCAACTGCTGACCTATGTCGCGTACCAAGCGGGGGAAACGGTTGAAGGCGAAGCTGATAGGCAGCATGCGGATCTGCATCACGCTTTCCTGCAGATCCCGAGTGTGATTGGCCAATTGCTCCAGCCCCTGCTGCAGTGACAGCAGAGCGTTATCGTCAATGCGTTCCTGTTGGCCTATCTGCCCCAGCATAGCCTGGGTGATCACCAGCTCACCCACCATATTGATCAGCATGTCTATCTTGTCGGTGCTGACCCGGATAGAACTGGTTTCCGCCGTTTTGGCAACAGCCTTGCCGGACTCCACTTTGGCTGTGGTGGCTGCGACCTGTGTCTCTTGGGAGGATGGGGCAGAAGTCGAGATAGGGGCTTGTTCCTGCGGAGAAACACCTTCGACAAGCTGTGCCTTGGCGGGTAACTGCTGATAATGGATTTCACAGTCGTCCTCGACCCACTCAAACACCTCTTTTATCCGCTCAAGTTGCGCCTCTGTGTCGAGTTGCAGCTGCCAATACAGACGGCAGGATTCGGGGTCCAGGTCTTCAAACTCAGGCAGTTCCTGCTCTGGCAGGCTGACCTTTAGCTCACCCAGCTCGGCGAGTTCGTTGAACATCAAAATGGGGTCGTTGCCGCATCTGAGAATGTCGGCGCCGGCATGGAAATCTATCTGCCAGCTGAGCCCAATATCTTTGGTTTCAGACTCTTTGGTTTCTGATGCTTTGGTTGCTGACTTTTCATTATTTTGGCTGGCGTTATCCGGCGCATCTTCGACCCCGGCAACTTCGGACAGCTCCTGATTGAAGCGGTTTTCCAACTCTTGTTGCTGGGGCGATTCAAAGCTTTGACCTGCCATCAAGGCCTGCAGCATGTTGCGCAGCAGATCCACCGACAAGAGCAACATATCCTGATGATTGGCGGTCATTTCCCGGCGGCCATCACGGATTTCATCCAACAGGGTTTCCAGCAAGTGGGTGAATCCGGCGACCTGGTTGAAACCAAAAGTGGCGCTGCCTCCCTTAATCGAATGGGCGGCTCGAAAAATGGTATTTATGGTTTCCGGATCCGGTTGCTGCACGTTCAGTTTCAGCAGCTCAGATTCCATGACCTCCAGGCCTTCGAGGCTTTCTTCAAAGAACACCTGGGTGAATTGGCTCAGATCTATGTCCATATATCCGCTCCTTGCCGGAGGCTAACCCAATACTTTGCGAACCGTGGCCAACAGCTGATCCGGGTTGAAGGGTTTGACTATCCAACCTGTGGCTCCGGCGGCTCGTCCCTGTTGCTTCTTGTCTGTGGTCGACTCTGTGGTCAGCATTAACATGGGCACAAACTTGTAATTGGGCAGCTCGCGCAAGTTACGTATCAGCTCGATACCATCCATAATTGGCATGTTGACGTCCGATATCACCAGGTCAAACTCTCTGCCTTGGGCTACTTTCAACGCTTCCTCGCCATTGTTGGCTTCGGTCACGTCGAAACCTGCTGTCTTGAGAGTAAAGCTCACCATTTGCCGCATGGAGGCTGAATCATCAACTGCGAGGATTGTCTTCATTGAGCGTTTCCTTTTCAAAATCCGAATCGAGTGTCGGGATCCTGATACCCAGGCGCGTCAATTGAGCGATAAAGGCGGGTTGAGCCTGTTGCCATGACAGTTTCAACCCTCGCTTGTCGCAACTCAGAGCAAACAGGTACAGCAACTGGGCGCCGGCAGTATCCACCTTGTGCAACTCACCGGCATCCAGGATCAATTCATCGACCCGATGCAAGAGCTCCAATAGTTTTTGGTAGAGTGGCTGAATATTGCGAATGCTTATTTCTGAACCCAGTGCCAGTGTGTCGATGGACATAGTGCTTCCCTGTTTTCCCAACACACAAAAGATAGTCGGCAAATTTCACTTCTGCCTCTTTTCAAAAGAAAAAATGGTATATGAATGACTAGGCTCTTTAGGGGGTTAGTGAGGCCCTTGATACTGAGTAACCAGAGTGCGAAAGTCGGCCAGCAGTTCATCGTTGCGGATTTGCGGCAGTTGTCCGGGTGTCTGTGAACGGGGCTTGATGGTGGCGTAGCGGCGGCCGTCGGGCGAGATCAGGATCAAAGAGGCGCTGTGATCCACTTGGTAGTCAGGGCCATCGCCGACCAGTGAATACACCAGGCCCAGATCGCGGCTGAAGGGCAGTAATGCCGGGTGCTCGGCCCGTAAACCTATGAACTCGGGATTAAAGAAGGCCAGGTAGTCTTTGAGTTTGCTTTGGCTGTCACGCTCAGGGTCGACACTGAGCAGTATCACCTGTATTGGTGCCAATTGTGCCAGTTTCGGGTAGACGGCGCTGAGTTTGCCAAGGGTGGTGGGACATACGTCCGGGCAGGAGGTGTAACCGGCGAAAATCAGACTCCATTTCTGTTTTAGCTTGTCATTATCGAATTGATGACCGTTTTGGTCCTGCAACTCAAAAGGTTGCAGTGGCCTTGGGGTTTCATATTGAAAGCTGGTTTGCAGTGCCTGCTGCGGCTGAGACGAAGGTCGGTGAAACAGCTGCACACTGGCCAAACCGCCAAGACCTATGAGCAAAATACCTGCCACCAAGATGCGTTTCTTCATGATTCAACTCCAGAGGTAATGATCCACAAGCAGGGCAATAAACAGCAGCATCAGCTGATAGATAGAGAAACGGAACACGGCCATCGCCAGCCCGGGGCGGTCGGCAAACTTGAGTTGCCAGGCCTTGTAGATAAACAGGCAACTGAGAATGGTGGAAGCCAGCAGATAGACGGGGCCACTCAAGCCAACCAAAACCGGCAATAAGCAGGCGATGGCCAGCAGTAGGGTGTAGAGCAGAATACAGGTCTTGGTAAATTCCACCCCGTGAGTCACAGGCAGCATGGGGATATCCACCTTGGCATACTCTTTTTGACGGTGAATGGCCAAGGCCCAGAAATGAGGTGGAGTCCAGGTGAAAATAATGATCACCAACAGCCAGGCGTGGCCGTGAAAGTCATTGGTTACCGCCGTCCAACCCAGCAGTGGCGGCATGGCACCGGCAAGGCCACCTATCACGATATTTTGAGGGGTTGCCCGCTTTAAATAGGCGGTATAGATAAGGGCGTAGCCAATCAGGCTGGCACAGGTTAACCAGGCGGTGAGTGGATTCACCAGCCAATAGAGTAAGGTAAAGCCCGCCAATCCAAGCAAGACGGCAAAGCTCAAGGCTCGACTCACGCTCACTCGTCCCTTGGGTAAGGGGCGGTTATAAGTGCGGGCCATCAGGCCATCAATGCGTCGATCGATAAGGTGATTCAAGGCGGCCGCCGAGCCAGCCATCATGGCGATTCCCATTAGCCCGGCAAGCAAGGGCTGTAGGGGGATGGCACCGGGCAACGCCAGGCACATGCCCACCAGGACGGTGAGCAGCATCAGCGCCACCACCTTGGGCTTGGTCATTTCCAGGTAATCGCGCCAGGAGATCTCTGTGCGGGTCGCGTCCTGGGCTATGGAGAGTAGTTTGGCCATAAACAGTCCCTCTTCAGGCTTTACGCCAAAGCGCATAGTTGATGAATACCAAAGTCAGCAGCAGCAGGGCTGCACCGCCGTTATGGGCAACCGCCACCGGCAGCGGCAGATGCAGCAAGACGTTGGCCAGGCCCAATGACAGCTGTAATCCCAGCACTAAGGTGAGTACCAGAGCCGAGCGTTTCAGGATGCTCGAGTCGGCTCTGCGCCAGAGCATGAATGCCAGGGTGAGTACTAGTATCGCGGTCAGCAGGGCACCTATTCGGTGGGCAATATGTATGGTCATCCGGGTGTGATAATCCAATACGCCGAACTCAAAGCTTGGATGCTGCCCCTGAAAAGGAGAGAAGGCATCTGCCAGACGTAGGTTGTTGCTCCAGTCACCTTCGCAGATAGGCAACTCTGTGCAGGCCAGGGCGGCGTAGTTGGAGGAGGTCCAGCCGCCAAGCATAATTTGCAGTACCACAATGGCCAGCGCCACCATGGCCAAAGGCGCCAAGGTGCGGGCTTTGGGATCGCCATCCGGGATTTGCAGCGGCCGGAGCCTGAGATACAGCAGCAACAACAGCGAAAACAGGGTGAATCCCCCGAGCAGGTGAGACATGACCACGACGGGCATCAGTTTCATGGTCACAGTCCACATTCCCAGCAGCGCTTGAAATACGATCAGTGCGGCGATCAGTCCCGGCAGCGTCTTCGGGGCTGCGCTGCCACGCCAACTCTGGATCAAAATAAGTAATACCAGAATCCCCAGCGAGCCGGCCACGTATCTGTGGATCATCTCCAGCCAGGCTTTCTTGGGTTCTATTTCTTGTCCCGGAAAGTGGCGTTCGACATGAGCCAATTCATGGGCCTGAGAAGGCACCTTGATATGGCCATAGCAACCGGGCCAGTCGGGGCAGCCAAGGCCGGCATCCGACAGCCGGGTGTAGGCGCCCAACAGGATTACCGTCAGAGTGCAGATGAGGGTCATCTTCAGTAGCAAGTTCAGTTTCATCAGCCCACCCTCGAGAGTTTCAACAGCTTGCGCAGGTCGCTGACCAAGGCCTTGCCCTGCAGGAGTTGGCCCTGGTGATCCACTACCCCCGGATAGGCCAACACCCAAGCGCCCAGAGGGTCGACTATCACCAACATCTGCTGCTGTAATGGATTCTCGGCGGTCAGAGGTTTATCCAGAGTGACTCGATGAAAGTCGTTGTTTAGCGGAGCACCCGTGTCGCTTTCCCGGTTGATGAAAATCAGGGTGTCGACCCTGTCCATCTCGGCGCCCAGCGCCGTATGGCTCTGCTGCAATATGTAGAGCCGTTCCTGGCATAGTTCATCGCAGTTGGCCGGTATCAGGTATAGGACTTGCCAACGGCCGGGAAGCGGGTTGTCTAGCCCAAGTTGCTGATAACCCAGATTAACCGGCAGCAACTGGCCCTTGTTGGTGGCTCCACCTTGATATAGCTCGAAGCTCAGTACCAGTTTTGCCAGTATCACCGGCAGGGCAAAGGCCAGCAGTAGTATCAAGAGTGGTCTTTGGGTTCGGGAGTTCATCCTGGCTCCTCTTGCTGTAATTGGGCGTTCTGAATTCAGCTCGCCCTATGGTTAGTGTGGTTAGTGTCGATTCAGTTTCCAGCGCCACCAGACAAGCAGTAACAACAGGGCGGCAGCCATGGAAAACCACTGCAGGGCATAACCCAGGTGTTTTTCAGCCGGCATGGGCAATGGCTGCCAGGGTCTTGGCAAGTCCACACCTTCCAGCTGAACCGGCTGCAACACGGCCGGAATCAGTTTGTGCCCAAGCAAGTGTTCGAGCTGCGACCAGTTGAGATTCTGTATTCGCTTGGGCCAACCGGCTTCGGCCAAGAGCTCCTGGCTCAGTGGGTTACTGCCCTTTTGCCACAATCGGCCTTCGAGGGTGAGGCGTGGCGGTAATGGCAATATCTCTGGCAGTTCACTGCGTTTTTCTGGAGCTGGGATAAACCCCAGCTCCAGCAATAGCCAGGGTTGCTCCGGCTCAACTTGCAGAGGTTGCAGCAACAGGTAGCCCACTCGTCCTTGGTACACCTGGTTGTCCAGCAGCAATTGCTTGCCGCTCAATACATTGGCACTCAGCTGCAGTTTCTGCCC
Source organism: Shewanella sp. BJSY2023SW005 (assembly GCF_047314585.1). Classification (NCBI taxonomy): domain Bacteria; kingdom Pseudomonadati; phylum Pseudomonadota; class Gammaproteobacteria; order Alteromonadales; family Shewanellaceae; genus Shewanella; species Shewanella sp. BJSY2023SW005. The sequence goes on along the minus strand of NZ_JBKORJ010000024.1, from coordinate 43,308 downwards.
TGTGAGCCGGCTGCCAGGGTCTTGCCTCAGCAGAGCTGAAAAACTGCTTGGCCCCGTATCTGCTTTGGCAGCAATCTCCTGAGCCAATAGTTGCTTTTCTTCAGCGCGCTGCAGTTGCCAGAATCCCAGCTTGACCATGAGTAGAAACAGCCCCAAAGTAAATAACAGTGCAAGGTAACGCCCCCAAGGGATGGGAGAGTGAATGTCAGTCAGTTTTTTCTTTAAAGTCATATTGGTACTGCTACTGCTGTTCATCATTTTCAACCTTGGTCGCGCCCTGTGGATCATGGTGCGCGGCGATTCATCTGTTCCCATGAGCCGTTTTCTTGGCCGCCGGGTGTTGTTTTCGGCGCTGGTGGTTCTTTTGTTGCTGCTGGCATTGGCGCTGGGGATTATTTCCCCTAATCCCCGGCCTTACTAAAGCACATACACAAAAACAAACAGGCATAGCCAAACCACATCGACAAAGTGCCAATACCAGCTGCCAGCCTGAAAGGCAAAGTGACGCTCAGCGCTGAAGTGCCCCTTTAAAACCCTGAAAAACAGCACCAACAGGAATAGTGTGCCCAGAGTCACATGCATACCGTGGAAACCTGTCAACAGGAAGAAGGTGTTGCCATAGACACCGGACTGCAGCGTCAGCCCCAGCTCAGTGTAGGCATGGACATATTCCTCTCCCTGCAAGATTAGAAAGGCCAGTCCCAGCAAGATGGTGAGTCCAAGCCAGAGGGTTAAGGCGGTGCGTTTGCCTTTCTCTAACCCCAGGTGGGCAAAGTGCAGGGTAATAGAGGAGGTGAGCAGAATAATGGTGTTGAAAAGAGGTAAACCATTCCAACCCATGGCTTGGGTTTCAGTGCCGTTCGGGGTTTTCAGTAAGGGCCAGCCTGCGCTGAATCCAGGCCAGAGCACTTCGTTGGTCATGGCATTGTTGGATGCGCCACCCAACCAAGGAACGGCCACCATACGGGCATAGAAGAGGGCGCCGAAAAAGGCCGCAAAGAACATCACCTCAGAGAAGATGAACCAACTCATTCCCTGACGAAATGACCTGTCCATCTGTGGCGAATAGAGACCACTCATGGATTCATGGATCACGTTTCTGAACCAGCCAATCAGCATGAACAGAATGACGGCAATTCCTGCCAGCAGTACGTAACTGCCGTGGCCACCGTCAGACTTGAGCTGGGATACATAAGTACCGGCACCATAGGCGATAAGGAAAAGCCCCAATGCGCCGACAATCGGCCAGGCGCTTTGAGCCGGAACATAATAGTGTTCATGTTTACTGGTCATTTCGCTGCTCCTTGCTCCAGGGCATCGGATATCTGTCTATCCGTGATGTCATAGAGGGTGTAAGAGAGGGTCAGAGTGCTGATGGAGTCCGGCAGGTCCGGATCCACGTAAAACACCAGCGGCAGCTCGGCACTGGCATCGGCAGCCAGCGGCTGCTGATTGAAACAGAAGCACTCGGTTTTATTGAAGTAGGCGGCGCCTTGTCCCGGTGAAACGGAAGGGATTGCCTGACCTATCTTGTATTGGTGTGACAGGTTGCGGGCCAGAAAGCGGGTATGGGTCAACTGGCCGGGATGCACCTTGATACGGGTCACTTCCGGCTTGAACTCCCACGGCATTCCCTTGGCCACCTGAGAGATAAACTCCACAGTGACCAAGCGGCTGTTATCCACTTGGGCACTATAAGTGGCGGCGCTGGTGTTGGTCTTGCCATTGATCCCCAACTGCTGACAAAGCACGTCATAGAGCGGCACCAGGGCAAAGCCGAAGCCGAACATGGCTACGGCGCCAAGCAGCAGCAGGCGTACCAGTTTACGGTTGTCGGGGCGGGAGTCTGTCATATCACTTAATCTCCGGCGGAGTGCTGAAGGTGTGATAAGGCGCCGGACTTGGGAGTGTCCACTCAAGCCCCTGGGCTCCTTCCCAAGGTTTGGCCGGAGCCTGGGCGCCACCACGAATACACTTGATCACCAGTACCAGAAATATCAGCTGTGACAGGCCAAAGGCAAAACCGCCAATGGAGACAATCTGATTGACATCGGCAAACTGCACCGAGTAGTCGGGGATGCGTCTGGGCATACCGGCCAGCCCGAGGAAATGCATCGGGAAGAACAACACATTGACCGAAATGACCGAGCACCAGAAATGCCACTTGGCCAAGGTCTCGCTGTACATATGCCCGGTCCACTTGGGTAGCCAGTAATAGGCGGCGGCCATGATGGAGAAGATGGCGCCGGTGACCAGCACATAATGGAAATGGGCAACCACAAAGTAAGTGTCATGGTATTGGAAGTCGGCTGGGGTGATTGCCAACATCAGGCCGGAGAAGCCGCCTATGGTGAAGAGAATAATAAAGGCACAGGCGAACATCATAGGGGCTTCAAAGCTGATGGATCCCCGCCACATGGTGGCAACCCAGTTGAATACCTTGACCCCGGTTGGCACGGCAATCAGCATGGTGCAGTACATAAAGAAGAGTTCGGCAAAGACAGGCATACCTGTGGTGAACATGTGGTGTGCCCACACCAGGAAGGAGAGGATTGCGATGCTGGCGGTGGCGTAGACCATTGAGGCGTAGCCAAACAAAGGTTTGCGACTGAATGCCGGAATGATGGCCGAGATGATGCCGAATGACGGCAAGATCATTATGTACACCTCGGGGTGGCCGAAGAACCAGAAAATATGCTGGAACATCACAGGATCTCCGCCGCCGGCGGCATCGAAGAAGCTGGTGCCGAAGAATTTGTCTGTGAGTACCATGGTCACGGCACCAGCCAATACCGGCATAACGGCTATCAGAAGGAAGGCGGTGATAAGCCAGGTCCAGACGAACAGGGGCAGCTTCATCCAGTTCATGCCAGGTGCGCGCAGATTCACTATGGTGACTATCACGTTGATCGCTCCCATGATTGAGCTTATCCCCATGATATGTATTGAAAAAACAAACAAGGCTGTGCTGTCGGCACTATAAGTGGTCGACAATGGGGCATAGAAGGTCCAGCCAAAATTGGGGCCGCCACCTTCCATAAACAATGAGCTAAGCAGGATTAAGAAGGCGAAGGGCAAAATCCAGAAGCTCCAGTTGTTCATCCTCGGCAGCGCCATATCCGGCGCACCTATCATCATGGGGATCAACCAGTTGGCCAGACCGGTAAAGGCCGGCATCACGGCGCCAAAAACCATGATAAGGCCATGAACTGTGGTCATTTGGTTAAAGAAGTTGGGCTCGACCAGTTGCAATCCGGGCTGGAATAATTCAGCACGGATCACCATGGCCATGGCGCCCCCTATCAGGAACATGATGAAGCTGAACCAGAGATAGAGTGTGCCTATGTCTTTATGGTTGGTGGTCAGCAACCAGCGCATGATCCCCTTGGGGGCGTGATGATGCTGGTGTTCCTGTTCAGCGATTTCCTGAACGCCGGCTTCGGCATCTTGACTGAATGAGTTCATCTTCTCCCCCTACTGCCCGTGGTTATTGACGTCGGCGGCTTGCACTGTGTCGCCTGTATTATTGCCCCAGGCATTACGCTCATAGGTCACCACAGCAGCCAGTTCCTTGGCGGTTATCTGTTTGCCGAAGGCCTGCATGGCGGTGCCTGTCTTGCCATGGATCACTATGTCCAGATGGGCAGCCATTGGGCCTATGGCAATAGCACTGCCCTTGAGCGCCGGGAACACCCCTTGAAGTCCGGCGCCGTTGGGCTGATGACAGGCGGCGCAACGCGCCATATAGATCTGTTCGCCAAGCGCCATGGCCTCATCATGGCTCATGGTCTCACTGAGGGCCGCCTGAGCTTCTTCGGCGGCCGTAGCCGCGGCTTGTTTCTGCTCCGCCATCCAGGCGTCAAACTCATCTTCTGCCAGTACCTTCACCACAATCGGCATAAAGCCGTGGTCTTTACCGCAAAGCTCGGCACATTGGCCGCGGTAGATCCCCGGTTTGTCCACCCGGGTCCAGGCTTCGTTAATAAAACCGGGATTGGCGTCTTTTTTGACGGCAAAGGCGGGCACCCACCAGGAGTGGATCACATCATCTGAGGTCATCAGGAATCGGACTTTGCGATTGATGGGCAATACCAAAGGCTTGTCGACTTCAAGTAAGTAGTGCTCGCCCTTGGCTTCCTGGCCTTCTATCTGGGATCTCGGCGTTGCCAATATGCTGAAGAAGTCGATGTCTTCGCCGAAATAGCTGTAGTGCCATTTCCATTGCGAGCCGGTGATCTTGACCGTCAGGTCGGCATCACTGGGATCTTCCATGGCAATCAGCGTTTGGGTTGCGGGGATTGCCATCAGGATCAGGATTAAAAAGGGGATAAGCGTCCAGGCAATTTCTACCTTGGTACTTTCATGGAATTGGGACGCGACTGCCCCTTTGGACTTCCTATGGTTGATCATGGCGTAGATCATCACGCCGAATACGACCAAACCTATGGCGCAACAGATATAAAGAATGATCATGTGCAGGTGATACACCTTGCCACTGATCTCAGTTACCCCTTGAGTCATATTCAAGGGCATATCTGCCTGAGCGCCTGGAGACAACAAGCTGACGCACAACAAGGTCAGCAAAACACACAGCCATTGCTTCACAAGACATCTCCTCTGTCAATTGCATTCGCAACTACAAAGAAGAGTCACACAGTAAGTCTTTGCTCTATGCAAACTCTTCAGTTCCCAAAAAAGCAACGATGACTTCAAAGTGCGGCGGCGGTTTCACTTAGCTCTAGGTATACAGGTGGTGACCACTGTTGCACTTACCGCTGAATATACTCAGCATTTCCGGCGACGGCACCACTCGCTATGAATCGAAATGGGGCGGTCAACCTACGACGAATTGCATGGAGATAACACAATCGTTGTTCTTACATTACTTGTAGATTAAATATTGATCAAGATCACGATGTTTTCTAACTATATGAAAAAAAAGCGTCTGTTAATCCAGAGGTGAATTCTGTGTGAGTAGCAGAGCTGCGCGGTTTGCCGCCGATTGACAGGGGAAGGCATTGCACCAAAAAGGCCATCCCAGGGATGGCCTTTAAACACAATCAATGGATGGAGTGGGTAAGTTCGTTGAGGTGGTTATCCACCTCTTTCGCCTGCTGTCCCGTTTCCAACACTATGCCCATGGCTCTGGCGTTACGGGCGACCAGCTGCAATCGGCGGTTATCACGGGCATCCAGGCTGTCTATCCAACTGATCACTGCACTGGAGGTGCCGTTGGTCAGGGCTCTTTCCGTTGCCCACAAGGCTTCTACTTCATCCTTGGTGCGCACCAAGAGTACTCTATCCATTCTGACACCGGCCCTTGCTAAGGTTTCTTTGTAACCTATGCTGGCCGGGGCGTTAATCAAGACTATCCAGCGTCCCTGTTGACTCAATTGCGCCAATTGAGGGCAGAGGCGCAATAATTCCTGACGTCCCTGGCTATGGCTGGCCAAGCTGGAGATGCCGGTATGTTGCCAAGGCTGATTGCCGGCAATACTGGTGTCTGTCCACAGGCCTGGGTGTCTTGGGGCGTTGCCAGTCATTATGCTCATAGCCAGTCTCCATTGCGTATTATCCCTACCGCCAGTCCTTCAATGGTCAATGGCTGGAAAGTCAGGTCGACTTTGATTGGGGAGTAAGCCTCGTTCTCGGCATGTAGATAAACCACATTACCTTTCTTTTCAAAGCGTTTCACAGTTACATCGTCTTCAACCCTGGCCACCACGACTTGACCGTTACGGGCTTCCTGTACCTTGTGAACCGCCAGGAGATCACCTTCGAGAATACCTATGTTCTTCATGCTGTCGCCGCGTACCCGCAGCAGAAAGTCGGCATTGGGGTGGAACATGCCAGGGTCGACCTGGTAATACTGCTCAACGTGTTCCTGTGCCAGTATGGGTTCACCAGCGGCAACCTGACCAATCAAGGGCAAGCCTGTTTCTGACTCCGCTTGTTCATCATGAGGCAGGCGAATACCACGAGAGGTGCCTGGCATGATCTCAATACAGCCTTTCTTGGCCAATGCCTTAAGGTGTTCCTCGGCGGCATTGGCGCTCTTGAAGCCCAGCCGGGTAGCAATTTCGGCCCGGGTTGGCGGCATGCCGGTGTCGGCTATATTGCGTTTAATCAGTTCCAGAATCTGTGCCTGGCGCGGTGTCAGTGGTCTCATGGTGATTCCTGTTTTTTCATACAGTACCTGTCAGTATATACAGTATTTTTATCAGTGCAAGTATTAACCAAAACTGAAACTTTTAGGGAGTGGCTAAGTAAGCCATTCGGTGCTTTGGTTTTAACGGCTTGGCCCATGCAGCATGGGGAGTTCAAGGCATTGGCCAGAGGAACTGCCGGGGCCGGTTCGCACCTTCCCTAGCTAAGGTTCAGGAAATTCTGGTATTCTATTGGGCTATTGATTGTGGCTCAGACACTGAAAAAAACATGTCCAAACAAGATTCATTCTGGTTTAAATCTCTTCGCTGGCTCCAAAGCAAGCTGGTGCATACCACTGTGGTGCCTCAGGATCCTTTCGCCGATTTGAACCTGGATCCGGCCAAGCCGATGGCCTATGTAATGAAGACGGAATCTGTCAGTGATATTACGGCATTGGCGGAAGTCACCCGTAAGTTTGGTTTGCCTTGTCCTTATGAGGCACTCAAGGTTGATGATATTACCGTTCCCCGAGTCGTCTGCCTGGAAGGAGCCAAGCCCCTATTCGGCAAGCGCAAGAGCAACAAGCCATTTCTCAGCTGTTTCACTTCTCTGCTGAACCTGCATCAGGCCAATCCACAACTGGATATTCAATTGGTGCCAGTGAGCCTCTATTGGGGCCGCACTCCGGGTAAGGAAGATGACAGCATGCGTGCCGCCGTATTTGAGCGGGAAAATCCCACTTGGCTGCGCAAGTTTCTGATGATCCTGTTCCTGGGGCGCGACAACTTTGTGCAGTTTTCCAATGCCGTGTCGTTGCGGCTGATGGCCGATGAACATGGGACCGACAAGGCTATTGCCCATAAGTTGTCACGGGTGGCCAGGGTACATTTCCGCCGGCAACGCAAGGTGATGACTGGGCCCGTGCTGCCCAACCGTCAGGCTCTGTTCAATGAGTTGCTGCGCTCGGAAACGCTGAAAAAGGCGATTAAAGAAGAGGCCGCAGCCAAGAAGATCCCCGAGGCCAGAGCCAGGGAGATGGCGGAAGAGTATCTCGATGAGATTGCCGCCCACTATTCCGACAGCCTGGTGCGTATTGCCGAGCGGATCCTCACCTGGTTGTGGAACAAGCTCTACAAGGGGATCAACATCAAGGGCGCCGAGCAGATACGCCAGCTGCACCACGATGGGCATGAGATAGTTTATGTGCCTTGCCACCGCAGTCATATGGATTACCTGCTGCTCTCCTATATTCTCTATTTTCAGGGTATGGTTCCGCCCCATATAGCCGCCGGTATCAACTTGAACTTCTGGCCCGCCGGGCCCATGTTCCGCCGCGGTGGTGCTTTCTTCATCCGCCGCAGCTTCAACGGTAACAAGCTTTATACCGCTGTGTTCCGCGAGTATCTGGATCAGCTGTTTGCCAAAGGCTATTCGGTCGAATACTTCACCGAAGGTGGCCGCTCTCGTACCGGGCGGCTGTTGTCACCCAAGACAGGGATGCTGGCGATGACAGTCAACTCTGTGCTGCGGGGCATTGAACGGCCGGTGACTCTGGTGCCCGTGTACCTGGGCTACGACCATGTCATGGAAGTGGCCACTTACCACAAAGAACTCAGCGGCAAGAAAAAGCAGAAAGAATCTGTTTGGCAGGTGGTTGGCGCCTTGCGTAAGCTGGGCAATTTCGGTCAGGGGTATGTGAACTTTGGTGAGCCTGTGACGCTGCAGAATTTCCTCAGTGAAGCGGCGCCCAACTGGCGCGAAGAAGTGGCGGCCGATCCCGAGCAGAAACCCAGCTGGCTGACTCCGGCGGTTAATACTCTGGCCAATAGGGTGATGACTCATATCAACGATGCCGCCGCAGCCAGCGCCGTGACTCTTACCAGCCTGGTACTCTTGTCATCAGAACAGAATGCGCTGGAGCGAAGCCAGTTGGAACGTCAGTTGGACTTGTATCTGGATCTGCTCAAGGAAGTGCCATATACCCAGTATACTTCTGTCGCTGAGGGCGACGGTAAGCAGTTGCTGCAACAAGGTCTGGAGCTGAATAAGTTCACGGTTCAGGAAGATGAACTGGGCGATATCATCTCAATCGACGAGTCGATCGCGGTAACCATGACTTACTATCGCAACAACATCATTCACCTGTTTATGGTGCCTTCTTTGCTGGCCAGCTGCCTGGTGCGCCTGGAGCAGTGCAGCCGAGCTCAGATGCAGGCGGTGCTTGAGGATTTCTACCCTCTGCTGCAGGCCGAGCTGTTTATGGGTAAGGCCGATGTCAGAGCCTATGCCGATCAGCTGCTGGATCGTTTCATTGCCAAAGGTTTGGTCGCCGAAGAAGCCAATGGTTTCCGGGTGCTGGAAGCCGGCATAAATCCGCTGGCGCTGCTGGCTGAAACTATGAGCGAAACCCTGCAGCGCTACGCCATCATCCTTAATTTGCTGGCCGCTCACCCAGGTATTGAGCGTGGCGATTTGGAGCGCGAAAGCCATAAATTGGCCAGTCGTTTGGGCGCGCTGCATGGGATTACGGCCCCCGAGTTTTACGACAAGAAACTCTACGGCATCTTGAGTATCAAGCTCAAAGAGCTGGGGTATCTCACCAAGGAAGATACCCGCCATGATATAGAACGAACCCGGGATTATGCCAACCAGCTGCTGCGTCCACAGGTCAAGCAAACCATAGTCGACAGCGTCGCCGCCGAACAGGAGGCCTGATGGCCAATCATATGAATGCGGCGCCTGCCAAGGCGTCTTTGCTGGGCGGCGCCATGATCATCGCCGGGACCACAGTCGGTGCTGGCATGTTTTCCCTGCCGGTAGAAGGCGCCGGCATGTGGTTTGGCTACTCTGTGCTTATGCTGCTGGGGGTGTGGTTTTGCATGTTCATGTCCGGGCTGCTGCTGCTGGAAACCAACCTGCATTTTGAACCCGGTGCCAGCTTTGACACCCTCACCAAGGAGACCCTGGGGCAGTTTTGGCGGGTGCTTAACGGCGCTTCGATAACCTTCGTGCTCTATATTCTCACTTATGCCTATATCAGTGGCGGCGGCTCCATAGTCAATCATAGCCTGGAAGGTATGGATATCAGCCTGCCGCAGAGTTTTGCCGCCTTGGTGTTTGCACTGGTGCTGGCGCTGGTTGTGCTTATCAGCACCAAGGCCGTGGATCGGATCACTACCATAATGTTGGGAGGGATGATCATCAGCTTCTTTCTGGCGATAGGCAATCTGTTGATCGGCGTTGATACCAGTAAGCTACTGCTACCTAATGGTGAGAGCAGCTATGGCTCATATCTGTGGGCGGCCATTCCTTTCGGCCTGGCCAGTTTTGGTTATCACGGCAATGTGCCGTCTCTGGTGAAATACTACGGCAAACAGCCGGGCACCATAATCAAGGCGATTTTTGTTGGTACCTTTATCGCCTTGGCTATCTACCTGTGTTGGCTGGTGGCAACCATGGGTAATATTTCCCGCGGTGAATTCGGCGCCATTATTGCCCAGGGCGGCAATATGGGGGTGTTGGTTGGCGCCTTGTCCAAGGTGATGGATAACTCGCTGCTCAACACCATGCTCACCCTGTTTGCCAATCTGGCCGTGGCGTCTTCATTCCTTGGGGTAACCTTGGGCTTGTTTGACTATCTGGCAGATCTGTTTGGTTTTGACGACAGTCGCAGCGGCAGGGTCAAGACCGCCCTGGTGACTTTCCTGCCTCCGACTCTGCTAGGTATGCTGTTTCCAGATGGCTTCCTGGTTGCCATCGGCTTCGCTGCCTTGGCGGCCACGGTTTGGGCTGTAATAGTGCCGGCCTTGATGGCTTGGCGCTCGAGGCAACAGTTTGCCGATAACCCGGGTTTTCGCGTACCGGGTGGTACGCCTTTGATAGCCATAGTGGTGCTGTTTGGGGTGCTGACGGCCGCCTGTCATCTGTTGGCCATGGCCGGCATGTTACCCAAGTATTCCTGAAGTGAGGAGCGGCTCTCTTTTTCAAGGGAATGAGAGAGCCCCACCTTGACAAGACTATAAAAGTCAGTAATTTATACCATCCACGCCGAGTATTTCGTGCGGGTGTAGTTCAATGGTAGAACGGCAGCTTCCCAAGCTGCATACGTGGGTTCGATTCCCATCACCCGCTCCAAAATCGCCCATCCTTCTTGTGATTACCTTTGTTACTTTTTGTATCTTTGTGAGCCTTTTGGCGACTTTACACTTAACTGACGTTTGTCTCATTAAAGTTAACGCAAATCGTTATCATTGGTGTTAGTATCGTGCGCTGATTCATTCAACCAAGGAAATCTCAATCCATGTCCAGATCCAGCTTACCGATAATCTCGGGGCTGACTGTGGCACTGATGTCGGCAAGTGCAGTGAGTGCAGAGGAAGCCGCCGATACCAGTATCGAAAGGATTATCGTGACCACAAAGGCCACCTCCCCATCCACTACCAAGGGTGATTTCAATCTGCTCAAGGCACCGCAGAATATTCAGATATTGTCGAAGAATTTCCTCGACGAGCAGGGCGCCGTGTTACTGCAGGATTCGCTTAAGAACGTTGCCGGGGTGCAACCTGGTGGTTATTACAAGGGATATGACTATTTCCGGATCCGCGGTTTCGATGCTTCGAAAGAGATCTATCTGGATGGTCTCAGGCTGAATGATAACGGCTTGGGGGCCAACGTCGAGCAATCCAACCTGGAAACCCTGGAAGTGATGAAGGGCCCGTCGTCCACCCTCTATGGTTCGGGAGCCATAGCCGGTATGGTGAACCTGGTCACCAAGAGGCCAACCGGTAGCGACTTTGGCAATCTGGATTTACGCCTTGGCAGCAACGACTATCGGGAAGTGAATGCCGATCTCAACCAAGTGTTGAATGAAGAAGGCAATATCTATGGCCGTTTGGGGCTGACCTACCGGGAAGGTGCCAATGAGACGGATTATGTCGATGGCCAGGATAGAGTCTTTATTGCACCATCCGTCACTTTCGAGCTGAGTGACAAAGCCATGTTGACCCTGTTGACCAGCTACACCAAGGACAGCAATCAACCCGGAATGCCACTACCTGCCCAGGGGACAGTGTTGCCATCCGAGCTTGGGCAACTGCCTTCAGAACTCTTCTACGGTAATATCAAAGATCCCGGCACCATAGAGGATGAAACCTACCGAATAGGCTATGAGTTTCGCTATCAACTGACGGATAACATCAGTTTTCGTCAGAACTTCAGGTATCAGGATGCCTCCAGCGACTGGAATAACCTCTATTATCCCAGCAGCTATGATGCAATCAGCGGTGACATGACACTGTACAAGTTCAGCTATCAAACCCAGTGGCAGACATGGGCGATAGACAGTGGCTTTAATGGCAGTTTCTATCTCGGGGATACAGAGCATACCTTTACCACAGGGTTGGATATTTTCCTGTCGGATCTCAAGACCCGCAGCGCCCTCGGCAGCCAGTACCCGGTGATCAATCTCTATAATCCGGATTACAGCGTATTCCCGGAGCAGGAACTCAATAACTTTGGCCCTGAATCAGAAGTGGAAAACCGTATCTTCGGCCTCTATTTCCAGGATCAAATCGACTGGGGTGACCACTGGAGCATGACGCTGGGGGCCAGGCTCGACAGATATAAGCAAGCATCTGTGGATGAATATGAGAATAAGCTCAGTCCACGAGCTGGGCTGAGTTACGCCTTCAACGACGATTGGGTTGCCTTCGCCAGCTACTCGGAAGCCTTCACGCCTCAGTCCTATGTCGATGCCAATGGCAAAGTGCTGGATCCGGAAGAGGGCAGTCAGTGGGAAGTTGGCCTCAAGGCCAAGGCGCTCGATGGCGATCTCAATGCTACCTTGTCACTCTATGATCTGACCAAGAAGAATATCGCCATCGCCAATGTGGACACTGGTGGTAACTTTACCTATCTAGCTTCCGGAGAACTCAACAGTAAAGGGGCTGAACTGGACATGCAGTGGTTGGTCAGCGACTCGCTGCAGTTTATCGGTCATGCGGCTTATACCCATGCGGTGGACGCCGAATACGACAACTGGGTTGCCAATGTGCCCCGTTATGCCTTGGGCGGCTGGCTCAAATACAACATAGATGAGGGTATGCTTTCCGGCATGAGTATGGCGGCCGGGGTGAATCACTACGGTAAGCAGCAGGGCAACGCCCAGTCGGTATTGAACAGTGGCGATGATTTCTTCCTGCCGGCTTACACTCTGGTGGATCTCAATCTGGGCTACAGCTGGGATGATTATGATCTCAAGTTCATCGTCACCAATCTGCTGGATGAAGATTACTATTCCGGCTCTGACAGCTTATTGCGGGTTATGCCTGGCGAGGGGCGTCAGTTCAAGCTCAGTCTGAGTGTTCACTGGTAAGGAAGTCCTGCTGTTATGCGTAGATTCCTGTGGAAATGGCATGGGCTGCTGGGGCTGATTGTCGCTGTGCCGCTGTTTATCATAGCGCTCAGTGGCAGCCTATTGGTGTTCAAGGCCGAATTGGATGCCTGGCTTAGCCCTGAACAGGTGCTGGCCAGCGCCGATTCCCGGCTGGGCTTCGGACAACTGCTGAAGCATGCGGATCAGGCTCTGCCTGAGCATGAAATACTCGGTTGGGAGTTTGCCGCCAATGGGGAAGCCGATAGTCTCTATGTTGCCAAGATGGGCAGCTATGAGTGGCAAAAGCTGTGGTTGGATCCCGCCACGGGGCAACTGCTCAGCCCGCCCATGTCCATGACACATATGCTGACCGACTGGCTGCTTGAACTGCACTATACCTTGCTGCTGGATCATGCGGGATTACTCTTGTCGGCATTGGTGTCAGTGCTGCTGATCCTGCTTGGGCTCAGCGGCATAGTTCTGCATCGTCATTTTTGGCGTACTCTGTTTACCCTGAGGTTTGGCCGCGGCTTACGTCTGCTGCTCAGTGATGGCCACAAAATGTTGGGAATTCTCGGTGTGCCGGTTTTCCTTATTCTGGGGTTTACCGGAGCCTGGTGGAACATAGATCACTTCATTGATGAAGAGTTCGGTGGTCACGACGACAGCCAGTTTGTGCTGACCAAGCGCTACTACAATGCAGAGCTGGATTTCGATGCCATGCTGGCCGCCACCCAAGAAGCGTTGCCCGGGTTTGTCACTACCTATGTACGCTTACCCGACCCCAGTTATCCGGGAGTGCACTTCTTTGGTCATCAAGATAACAAGGGGCCACTGCGCAGCCGTTTTGGTTCCATCATCAGTTTCGACGATCAGACCGCCAAGCTCAGCAGCAGTTTCGATGTCCGTACTGCCGGGACGCTATACCAGTTTGTCGATAGTTTCAGACCATTGCACTACGGCACTTTTGGTGGCCTGACAACCCGAATTCTTTGGTGTCTGTTGGGTTTCTTGCCCTGCTTGATGGCGCTGTCCGGTTTTTGGATGTGGCGCAGCCGGGTGCGGGGCCGTAAGCGAACAGCCCGCCGATAAGGCGTGACACCAAAAAGTATCCCTTCATTGGGAATAAATCCAAGCCCCCTTGGGATTTGTCTGATAGGCACCCAAGGGGGCTTTCTTTAGTATCGAGTCTGCAAAGTGGGCTTGGTCCATTACCCTTTTGCATCCTTTTTACGCACGAGATATCGAGTCTCATTGTTCCGCCGTAGTCTGTTAGTTGGCACACTGCGTCGCTCAGGGAGGAGTGACAGGGAGAAGCTTATGCCAACTAACAGACTACGGCTTTTTTTACATCTTTACGGCTTAACCCTTTCCTCTCGCCGAACACTTTCTATACAGCTTGGTATAATTTCTGTTAGCGTTTACCTTAAACGGAACCGACCTTGGTCAGCCTCCACAGCTTCACATTGAAAGGGAATCGGTAATGAAGATTACAGCATACAGACATGGTGAACCCTGCTGGGTCGAGTTGGGGACGCAGGACTGGAATAGTGCCAAGCACTTTTATTGTCGACTCTTTGGTTGGCAGGCCGAAGATATCCCCATGCCGGAAGGCGCCTATACCATGTTGCAGCAGGCCCATGAGGATATAGGTGCCATGTATCAATTGCCCGCCGAATTGCAGCAGCAGGGTGTTCCCAGCCACTGGGCGGTTTATTTCGCGGTGGAGGATATTAATGCGTGTATCGAAGCTGTCAGCTCCGCCGGAGGCCAGCTTCTGATGGGCCCTCATGAAGTTGGCAGCGCAGGTAAAATGGCCCTGTTTACTGACCCGGAAGGGGCCCATTTTTCGGTTTGGCAAGGTGTCGAACATCCTGGTGCCGGACGTAAATGGGAAGCCAATACTCTGTGCTGGGTAGAGCTCGCCTGTCGGCAATCCGAACTGGCCAAAACTTTTTATCCCAAGGTGTTCAACTGGCAGATGCGCCGCAGTGAGAACGCTGCCGACTTTGAATACACAGAATGGTTACTCAATGGCGAGAGTGGTGATGAAGGCATTGGCGGCATGCTGGAAATGACAGAGCAGTGGGGCGATGTGCCGCCCCACTGGATGATCTATTTCAGTGTTGATGATTGTGATGTGATGGCCAGTCGGGCGGCCGAACTGGGCGGCAAGGTTTGTGTGCCGCCAACAGATATTCCCAATGTGGGGCGCTTTGCGGTGATCAACGACCCACAGGGAGCTGTATTCAACATTATTCGCCTGACAATGGCACTCTAATCTCTCAGTTGGCGGCATCGATGAGCATATAGTTGCCGCAGTTGCCTGGGGCAACTCTGGGCGCCTGCTCCAGCAGCGCCTTTAGATTGCTGTTATCTATCTTGGCTGGAAGGCTGAGTTGAATTTCGGTCAGCATGCCCTGGTGGCATTTAAGACTCAGCTTGTGGCCGCTCTCTGGGCCGAAGCTCTGCTGAAACGCTTGTCTCAAAGAAGCGGTCGCTATTTTTGTGCCGATATTTTGCTGCAGCAGATTAAGCAAGGGCGTTGCCTGATTCACCTCTGCCGTTAGCCTGAGTGCCAATGAAAAATAAGCTTCGGCACTTTCATCCCGGCAGCTGCCGTGTTTCCACCATTCGTGCCGCTCCAGGCAGCTGCCATAGGCGTGACTGGGCATCACGCGCCCCAGGCGTTGGGATAAGGCTTCACTCAACTCAATGGCGGGATAAGCGCAGAAGTTATCGGGCTTGTGTTTGACCTTGCCGCAATAGCCATAGCTGATACCGCAGGAACGCTTATTGGGCCATAAGCCGTGCAAGCTGAAATGATTGGCATCGAAGCGATCGGCGCTCTGGCTGCGACATTCGGCCTTACTTGAACCTCTTGACTCGCAAAAGGCGTTTTGCCACGACAGAGCCAGCAGATGGCTATCGTATTTGTCGGCCAGGTTGCAGGCGTTTTTGGTTTGAGGTTCAGTTGGCATTGCGCCTGCTTGCAGTTGGCCACAATCAGCGGCAATCCAGCGCAGTGGTGATTGCACCGCCGAGGTCTTGACCCTGAACCAAGAGGGAGAGTCTTGGCCGAGGCGCTCAACTATCACCAGTCTCTGCCCTGGGCTGCTGTAAAGCTGCCCGGGATTAGTGCCCTTGTTCTTCGATTGAAACAGCGGACAAGCCTTGTCTATCAGCAACTCACCGGAAAATGGTGCAGCCATTATGCCTACAGGCAACAGCCACAGCAGTAGTATCAGTAAGCGGGTCATAAGATTCCTCTTGGGTGAAACTGTCATCATGCGGATTTTAGTTTTGCCATGTGACACTTTGTATCCATGCCGGTTTGGCGCGCAACTTATGTTAAAAAACGGATCTTTGGTTTTGGGGCCAAGATTCAGATAAAACGCGCTATAGCCGAAATAGTCGATGCTTTGGCAACGAATAAGCCGCACCAATTTGTATCTTTGTCATTGTTGGTTAAATGAAACGTAATTGTTGCTTGTCGATTAATTGTGTAGTTTGGCAATGACAGCAGAATTTTACAGGAAAAAGTTAATGAAAGGATGTATTCCCGCGGCGGTTATGGTGCTTTGTCTGGGTGCTTGCAGCAGTACTGATGAAACGCAGCAGGCGCAAACAGATGTGGAGCGCAGTGATGGTTACCGCTGTGAAAAAGTCACAGTGACAGGTTCAAGAATGCCGATCAGAAGATGTACCACCCAGGCACAAAGGGAGCAAGAACGCCAGGAAGCGGAAGAGATGCTAAGTAAGGGAAGAGTGCTTTCGCAGGAGTGAGTATGGATGCCAGTGGCTTGCACCACTGGCATTCAGGGATCAGGCTGACTTGATCAGTCGGCCTTCGGAGTCACGGAAACTACCGATGGCGATACGAACGAAGTCGATCAGAGTCCAGATACCCAGGCCACCCAGAGTCACCAACATCAGCAGACCAGTGCCGATTTTGCCGGTGTAAAAACGGTGTACGCCGAAGCCACCCAGGAAGAAGCACAGCAGCAGAGTAGGAACGAAACCCTTGTCGCTCAGTTGCTCATTTTCGATTGTCATTGTTTGTCCTTAAGTTAACTTTTGTCCCGGGTAAGTGATCAGCTTACCCTGCCCATCTTTGTAGCTTCCCACCAGTAACATAAAAGTGACTATCACAGTGTGGATAATATCGACTGCAAGCACCGCTATTCCAGTGAATACCAACGTAGGTTCGTCGGTTGAAATGAGCGTAATACCTACTATTGCCAGACCGAGATCGAACAGGCCATGGAGTATACGGCCACAGTAAAAGTGATGTATGCCCAAGATGCCGAAAATGCCTGAAAGACACACGGCTACGCCATAACTCTTATCGGATTTGCTGAGAGTCTGCACTTCCTTGTTCCTTTGTTGAAAGCTGAATAATCTGGCCCGGCAGGCATCTCCCTGCACATCTTCGAGCCAAACAGGTGGAGTCTACCCTTTTCAAGGGATTTTTATCAATAACAAAATGTTAAATTGAGATTATTCTGGCGTTTCTGTTTCAAACGCTTGGTATTGGATCACATTGATGTACCACTCTTTGACCCCTGATGGCGTTTGCACCTGAACTTCATCGTCAACCTGTTTACCTATGAGGGCCCTGGCCATAGGGGAATCTATAGTGATATAGCCTTTCTTGGTGTCTATCTCGTCCTTGCCGACAATCCGGTAGCGCACCACTGTGCCCTGGTCATTTTCCAGTTCGACCCAAGCGCCGAAGAACACCTTTCCTTCCTGCTGCGGTGAGTAGTCAACAATCTTCAACTCTTCCAGGCGTTTAACCAGATAGCGGATTCGGCGATCTATCTGCCGCAACAAGCGTTTGTTGTAGGTGTAATCTGCGTTTTCGGAGCGATCGCCCTGGGCCGCTGCCTCTTGCACTTTTAGGGTGATCTCGGGGCGGTATTCCTTCCACAGGTATTTGAGTTCTTTATCCAGGGCTTCCCAGCCCTTACGGGTAATCAAATGGGCTTTCATCGATTTTTTCGGTCAACTGCTGATGGCGCCAGGCGCCGATGCCAATAATGCAGAAGATTTACAGAACTCAGGCGTGCTTGCAAGTGCGCCTTCTTGCCAATGGGATAAACAGGATGCCTTTGTTTGTCATTTAACACAGGCGATGAGTGTCTGCCCCGGCTCGAAGCAGGCTTGTAGATGATCGCCCAGAGCCAATGGCAAGCCCTCAATGCTGTCGTTACATACCGAAGCGTAGAGGCGGTCGTTGCCGCCGATATCCAGGGTAATTTCGCTGCGCTGGGTATCGCGTTTGATTTGCAACAACTGGCCTTTGAGGCGGTTGCCACTGCTGAGGGGCTGCTGCAGCGAGTGGATACTGACAGCGGGAGCCTTGAACAGCAGCAATACCTTCTTGCCGATATGCAGCCCCAGTTTGTCAGTGCTGGCATGGGTGATGGCGGCATCTATCTCCTGCCCGCCGGCCAATTTGACCCTGACATTGTCATTGAGAGAATCATCCTTGAGCGCAATAACTTCACCGGCCAGTTGATTGCGGGCGCTGGTCTTGAGCGAGAAGTGTGCCATCAGATCCAGCAGGTTATCCATGGGGACGGCTGCGTCCAACAGCGCTTTGAGCACCATGTCCTGCATCTGATCCATCAGTTCGTAGAGCTTCAGCAGACGCTCGCCAAACTCGGTCAACTTGGCGCCGCCACCTCCCTTGCCACCC
Source organism: Shewanella sp. BJSY2023SW005 (assembly GCF_047314585.1). NCBI lineage: Bacteria > Pseudomonadati > Pseudomonadota > Gammaproteobacteria > Alteromonadales > Shewanellaceae > Shewanella > Shewanella sp. BJSY2023SW005. The sequence goes on along the minus strand of NZ_JBKORJ010000024.1, from coordinate 25,084 downwards.
TTTTCACTGCTGATCACTGGCTGAGGGGCCTGCAGATTCATGTCGTTGACCGCATCCCAGGCCGCCTTGTAACTGATGCCTGCCTGTTTGGCTCCCTGGCTGATGGAGCCGGTAATGCGTATCTGTTTCAACAGCGCAATGCGCTTGGGATTGGCAAACAGTTTATCGGCATTGTTGAGAGTCAACAGGGCTTTGAGATCCATGGCGTATTCCTTATCAGTGTCGGGGTTATTCTCCCTTATTGCGTTGATAAAGACCACAGGGATCACTCACTGACGATCACAGGCTTGCTTATCGTTATATAACTATGTATATAACGTTGGCAGTGTCAAATAGTGCATATATCTCATCAAGGAGTCGTTATGAAGTCCCTATTCCGTCCTGCCCTGAGCCTGGCTTTGGGGCTGTTGTTGGCCTTTAACGTCAGTGCCAAGGAAAAAGTCACCGTCTTTGCCGCCGCCTCACTCACCAATGCCATGAATGAACTGGGCGCCGAATATGACCGCAAGCATGACACTGAAACTGTGTTCTCTTTTGCGTCCTCTTCGACGCTGGCTCGCCAGATTGCCCAAGGTGCGCCCGCTGAGCTGTTTCTGTCGGCTAACCAGAAATGGATGGACTATCTCGATGAAAACAAGGCCATCGACGCCGGCAGCCGGGTCACTCTGCTGCGTAACACGCTGGTGCTGATCGCGCCGAAAAGCAGTGCGCTGAACCAGGTTGAAATCTCGGCTTCCTGGGATCTCAAGCAAGCTCTGGGTAACAGTCGGATGGCGGTTGGCGATCCTGATCATGTGCCGGCCGGTCGCTATGCCAAGCAGGCGCTGGAAAATTTAGCTTTGTGGCAACAGGCCGAACCTCTGCTGGCTAGAGCCAATAGTGTTCGCGGCGCCTTGGCGTTGGTCGAACGCGGCGAGTCATCTCTGGGGATTGTCTATTCCACAGATGCCAAGGTTGCCAAAGGGGTAAAACAGCTGGCGGTATTCCCGGAAAAGACTCACAAGCCAATCAGTTATCCCATGGCGTTGGTGGGTAAAGAGCACAGCAAAGGCGCCGAAGGTTTCTATCAATTCCTGCAGTCTGACGCTGCCAAGGCGGTATTTGCCAAATACGGCTTCGGCGTAAACTGAGAACTTGTCCTTGAGCATATTGACCGACTATGAAGTGGCCGCCTTGCTGCTCAGTCTCAAGGTGTCCACTGTGGCCGTGCTCTGCAGCCTGCCGCTTGGCATTTTGTGTGCCTGGGTGCTGGCGCGGCTGGAGTTTCCCGGCAAGTCTGTGCTCGATAGCCTGATCCACCTGCCACTGGTGCTGCCACCTGTGGTCATAGGGTATTTGTTGCTGGTCTCCATGGGCCGCAGCGGTTTTCTCGGTGGCTGGCTCTATGACACTTTTGGCTTCAGCTTTAGTTTCAGCTGGCGCGGCGCCGCACTGGCAGCTGCGGTGGTGTCATTCCCGTTAATGGTTCGTGCCATTCGTCAGGCGCTCGAAGGGGTGGATGTGCGTCTGGAGCAGGCGGCGCGCACCTTGGGCGCCGGCCGGCTCAAGGTCTTCTTCACCATCAGCTTGCCTCTGACCGCGCCCGGCATAGTCTCGGGCATGGTGCTGGCCTTTGCCCGCAGCCTCGGGGAGTTCGGCTCCACCATTACCTTTGTTTCCAACATACCCGGTGAAACCCGCACCATTCCCTTGGCCATGTACTCTTTTATCGAGACCCCGGGCGCCGAAGCCCAGGCCGCCAGGCTGTGTGTGATTGCGATATTGATTTCACTGGCCTCGCTGATCGCCTCCCAATGGCTCAGCAAGCGGGCGCAACAGAGGACGCTGGGACAATGCTGAAAATCGCTATCAGGCAACAGCTAGGGCAAACCCTGCTGGATGTTGACACAGAATTACCCCTCTCCGGGGTCAGCGCCGTCTTTGGCCGTTCGGGCGCCGGCAAGACCTCGCTGGTCAATATTCTCGGTGGCCTGGCAACGCCGGATGCCGGTGAGATCCGCTTGGGAGAGCGCTGGTTGTTTCATAAAGAGAAGAAGATCAACTTGCCACCTGAGCGGCGTAACGCCGGCTTTGTGTTTCAGGATGCCAGGTTGTTTCCCCACTATCGGGTGCGCGGCAATCTCAATTATGGCCGCAAGGATAAAGACAGTCGCGAGTTTGATACCGTGGTACAACTCTTGGGGCTGGAGAAACTGCTCGACCGTTTTCCCTTCACTCTCTCCGGCGGGGAAAAGCAGCGGGTCGCCATAGGCCGGGCCTTGCTGACCCGCCCAGAGATCCTCTTGATGGATGAACCGCTGGCATCGCTCGACTTGCCGCGCAAGCGCGAGCTGTTGCCCTACTTACAGAGGCTCACCGCCGAACTTAAGCTGCCGATTATCTATGTCAGCCACAGTCTGGATGAAATTCTGCAACTGGCGGATCAGATGCTGGTGCTGGACAAGGGCCGCTGCGTCCTCAGCGGCCCGCTGGAACAGGTGTGGGACAGTGACGAGCTGAGACCCTGGCTCAGTGCTCAGGAACAAAGCTCCTTGCTGCATGCCACTGTGGCCGAGAGTCATCCCGAATATGCCATGACACGTTTGCAGCTTGCTGACGGCAACAGCTTGTGGGTCAATGAACTGTTGCCCAAACAGGATAAGCCGATACGGGTGCGGGTTCACAGCAACCAGGTCTCTGTGTGCCTGCAGGTGCCGAGCGGCAGCAGTATTCGCAATATCCTGCCGGTAACCCTGGAAGAGGTGAGCCGGGTCGACAGCCGCGACTATGTGCAGCTCAGGCTGAGGCTGGCGGGTATGCCGCTGTGGGCCAATATTACCCGCTGGGCCCTCGAGGAGCTGGCGTTGCAGCCCGGTATGTCGCTCTTCGCCCAGATCAAAGGGGTCAGCCTCACGGCCGCCGACTTGGCCCGTTCTCACTGAGGTGCAACAGAAGATCAACTACTGTTACAAAGTCTCGGGTGATTTTTGGTATCAAAATGGCTAAATTTAAGATATTTGGCCACTTTTTCAGATACTATTGTGCAAGTTTCAGGCTTGGCACTCGAGGAATAGCCCATGGGACAAGAAACCTCCAAGATTCTGGTTGTCGATGATGATATGAGGCTGCGGGCCTTGCTGGAGCGCTATCTGATGGAACAAGGCTATCAGGTACGCAGCGCCGCCAATGCCGAGCAGATGGATCGCTTGCTGGAGCGGGAGAACTTTCACCTGCTGGTGCTCGACCTTATGTTGCCGGGAGAAGATGGCCTGTCCATCTGCCGCCGCCTGCGACAACAGGGCAACCCACTGCCGATAGTGATGCTGACCGCCAAGGGCGATGAAGTCGACCGCATCATAGGCCTGGAACTCGGCGCCGATGACTATCTGCCAAAACCCTTCAACCCCAGAGAATTGCTGGCACGGATCAAGGCGGTAATGCGCCGTCAGGTGCAGGAGATCCCCGGCGCGCCTTCGCAGCAGGAAGAGATGGTCAGTTTCGGCGAGTTCAGTCTCAACCTGGCTACCCGCGAGATGTACCACAATGAAGAGTCCATCGCCCTCACCAGTGGTGAATTTGCCGTGCTCAAGGTGTTGGTGACCCACCCCAGGGAGCCTTTGTCCCGCGACAAGCTGATGAATCTGGCCCGTGGCCGTGACTATTCGGCGTTGGAGCGTTCCATCGACGTTCAGGTTTCCCGGCTTAGGCGGCTGATTGAAAAGGATCCCGCCAACCCGCGCTATATCCAAACGGTTTGGGGCCTGGGGTACGTGTTTGTGCCAGATGGTGCCGCCCGTAAATGAAGCTGCGCTGGTGGCAACGCCTGTTGCCCAGGAGTGCCTTCAGCCAAACGGTCATGCTGATAGGCTGTCTGCTGCTGATCAATCAGCTGGTCTCCTATTTGACTGTGACGGTTTATTTCATTAAGCCCAGTTACCAGCAGATCAACCAGCTTATCGCCCGCCAGATCAATCTGTTGTTTGTCGATGGGGTCGAGGTGGGCCGTGAACACCTCACCATAGTGGATGCACTCAATGCCAAGGTGCGCGACGATGGCATGCATGTCTATAACCAGAAACAGGCCAGGGAAGCCGGTATCGAGCGGGCGACCTACTATGGTTTCCTCTCAGCCCAGATGTCGGAATATCTCGGTGGCCCGGCCGAAGTGCGTATTGCACAGAGCAATCTGCTGCAGATCTGGATCCGCCCGCCTCAGGCTCCCTCCATCTGGATCAAGGTTCCCCTCAATGGCTGGAACGAAAATGCCCTGTCGCCCCTTAACCTCTATCTGTTGGTGATAGGCGCCTTGAGTGTCGCCGGTGGCTGGTGGTTTGCCCGGCAACAGAACCGGCCGCTGAGGCGGCTGCAAAAGGCGGCTATCTCAGTTTCCAGAGGCAATTTCCCTGACCCGCTGCCGTTGACCGGCTCCAGTGAGCTCGTCGAAGTGACCAATGCCTTTAACCGTATGTCCCAGAGTATGAAACAGCTGGAGCAGGACAGGGCGCTGCTGATGGCGGGCATCTCCCATGACCTGCGAACGCCCCTGACCCGAATTCGTCTGGCTTCCGAGATGATGGTGGACGACGATGCCTACCTGCAGGAGGGCATAGTCAAAGACATTGAAGACATGGATGCCATCATCAATCAGTTTATCGCCTATATCCGCCAGGATCAGGAGAGCATTCGCGAGCCGGAACAGATCAACCGTTTAATCCGCGAAGTGGCCCAGGCCGAGAGCAACAGAGTCGGTGAAATAGAGCTGGTACTGGCCGAGTGCCCCGAAGTGCCGATGCAGAGCCTGGCCATCAAGCGGGTGATCGGCAATCTGGTGGAAAACGCCTTCCGCTATGGCCGCGGCTGGATCCGTATCGCTTCCCAAGTGGAAAAACACCGCATAGGTTTTAGTGTGGAAGACAATGGCCCGGGTATTGCCGAGAGCCAGATCCCCAAGCTGTTCCAGCCCTTTACCCAAGGTGACAGTGCCCGCGGCAGCGTCGGCTCAGGGTTGGGACTGGCGATCATCAAACGCATCATAGACAGGCATCAGGGCAAGGTCATTCTCAGCAATCGCCCTCAGGGTGGGCTGCACGCTCAGGTGTGGTTGCCAAGAGATTAACACGCCATACGCTTTATGGCCGATTGTCATTCAACTGTCATGCTCCAGTCATAAACTGCTCTCAGTTCAATCAATTGGGCGCAGTTTGCCATGAAGATTTCCACCCTTTCTCTCGGCGCTTCGGCGTTGTTGCTCTTGTTGGCGGCCTTGCTCGCCTCACTGGTGCTCTGGAGCAGTGAACAGAGACAAGAGGCAGAACTGCAGAGCCAGACGCTGCAAGGCTTGCAGCAAGAATTTTTGGTGGATATCCGTGCCAATCTGGATAAGTATCTCGCCAGTGGCGATGCCGGGCGATTGGAGCAGGCCAGAGCCCAGCTCAATGATATTCATGACCGTTTGCCGGTAGATTCACAGCTGGCACAGGAGCTGGCGCAATTGGTGACGGCTCTGGATGGCAAATACCGCGCCGCCGGCAAGTTGGCCGGAAATCCCAGGCAGCTGTTGGCCCATGCCGAAACCGAAATGTTGGACAACAACAAGCGCCTGGCGGATTACGGCGATCAAGGGCTGGCAACGGCGCCGCAAGTGGCGCATGAATACCTGCAGCTCAGTCGGGAGCTTCCGCCGCTGGTTTACCAGTTGTCACAGCTGACCCAGGATTACTTGCTCGGACGGGAGCAAAGACTCAAGCCTTACCTCGACAGCACCATAACCCAGTTGGCCGACTGGCATGACAGACTCAGCGCCTTGCCACTACTTGGTCTCTATCGCACAGTAGAGGCCGATGAATTTGCCCTGGGTGACGATGAACCCGAGCGCGAGGAGATAGGCGAGAGCTACCGCGCCGAACTTCTGAGTCTCAGCAGTCGCTACGCCAAGGAAGTGACCAATACCGAGCAGCAACTGTTGGATAACCGTCAGATGCAGGATGCGCTGCGCGCCGATATGCACAAGTTGCAGCAGAACTTGCTGACCATGGCCGCTGAGCAGCAACGGCGTACCGACAAGCTCAAACACGAGCTGCAGCTTTGGCTCTATCTGGCTTTGGGGGTGCTGGCCTTATTTGCCGTGGCTTATTTGATTTTGCAGCAGCTCAGGGTGGTGAAGCCGTTGCAGCTGCTCAACACCGCCTTCAGTCAGCTGAGTGAGTCCAATACCCGCGAGCGCCTCAATATCAGTCGTCGCTGTGAAACCGGCCAGATAGCCGCCCATTTTAATGCTCTGCTGAATCGTTTCGAGTCAGAGGATGAACAGCAGCGGCAGCAATTGGCGCGTATCTCCCAAAGCCTATCGGCCCTGGTGCAAAAAATCAGTGAAATGGCCGGTAGTACCCGTGAGACCCAACAAGTGGTGGATCAGGCTCGGCAGCAAACGCTGGAGCTCAGTGAATTGGCCGGACTGGTGAGTGACAGCTCAGCTTCGCTGGCCACCCGTGCCGGCAATACCGCCGAACAGATGCACCAGAGTGAACTCGAAGCGCAGCAGATGCTGGAGGCCACAGATTCAACCCGCACCGCCGTTGCCGAGTGTCATCAAGCGCTTGCCAGTCTGGATGATTCAGTGGCGGCTGTGGCGGGAATCATCGACGTGATAGGCAATATCGCCGGGCAGACTAATCTGTTGGCGCTCAATGCCGCCATAGAAGCCGCCCGTGCCGGTGAGCAGGGCCGAGGCTTTGCCGTGGTGGCCGATGAGGTGCGCAGCCTTTCCAGTCGCACCCAGAGCTCGCTCGATGAGATAGGTGCCATTCTCAATCGGCTTACCAATGCCAACAAGAGTCTGGGGCAGAGTATGGATGGCATAGCCGAGGCGACCGACAGGCAGAGACAGAGAGCCGAGAGCCTGAAACAGCTGGCGCAGGAGGTGAGACAGCAGGCTTTTGCCATGGCGAGTGGGACTCAGCAGGGTACTGAGTATGCCCAGTCACAGCTGGCGCATCTGCAATCCTTCTCCAGCGCCATGGAACAGCTGCGCAGCCAGGCGATCACCGCCTCAGAGCAGGGGCAGGCAATCGCCTCTCAGGTGGCTGCAGGTGTCGCCGAGATAGAACAGAATCTCGGCATTAAAGCCGCCTGAGTCGCTATTAGAGGCTCGCCAGTATGGTTTCGGCCTTGCTGACTTCGAAAGTCTTGGGCGCTTCCACATTCAACAAAGAAACCACGCCATCGTCTATCACCATGGCATAGCGCTGCGAGCGTAAGCCTCCGAAGGCGCCAGTGTCCATTTCCAGCCCCAGCGCCTTGGTGAAGGCACCATCGCCATCGGCCAACATCATGATCTCACCGGCGTTTTGGGTTTCACCCCAGGCTTTCATCACAAAGGCATCGTTGACCGACACACAGGCAATGATATCGACGCCCTTGGCCTTGAGTTCATCGGCCAGCACCACATAACCCGGCAGGTGAGCCTCGGAGCAGGTGGGGGTAAAGGCACCGGGAACAGCAAATAGCACGGCCTTCTTGCCGGCAAACAGTTCCTTAACCTTGTGGTTGATCATGCCCTCTTTACCTAGTTGGCTCAGAGTGGCATCCGGCAGAGTTTGACCTTGTGCAATCATGGTATTTGTCCTTTCAGTTGGAATTACAAACCATCATAGCCGTTAATGGAGTGGACAAACACAGACATTCTACAGGGGCAATCAGGCGGCAGCCGGCCGGCGCCGAAACAGCGTTCGCAACGCCAGCCAGCATAAGCTGAGCAGCAGTTCGGCCGAGGCTGCGAGCAGCAAGCCACTGAGTAGGCCAATGGCAATGGCATCGCCCTTGAGCAGAATATTGTGGCTGTAGTTGTCCCACACTTCGCGGCGGATACCCGCCTGTGGCGCAAACGCCAGTTGCAGGTAGGGGCTGTAGAGACTCTCGCGGAAGTCGGCCAAGGCCTGCTGCAACTCGGAGCGGCGTTCTACCATGGCGTTGAGCTTGTCGCCGCCGGAGGTAAATACCGGATCTTTGTTGGTCACATAGTGGGCGATAAGTTTATCCAGATCGCCACCGAAGAAACGGTCGGCATCGCGCTGAAACCCGGCCAATTGGGTTTGGATCTCGCTCAGGTGGGCCTGCAGGCTCTTGCCATATTGATCGACAAAGCCGGGGAGCTGGATCCCCGCCAGCACCCCCACAAAGAACAGCAGTAGTCTGAGATAGTCGCGTATGGTTCTAAGCATCATGCCTCCCTGAGTTCCGGCCAAACCAGATTGCCGCAGCCGCCCTGTATCTTAACTGACCGGTTCTGGCTTTGTTGCCGCTCTATCTGTGTCGCCTATAGCACACAGGGCTGCAACCAAAATGGATGCTGACTCAAGCGGGCGGTTTTGACAAGTGCCTACCGCTGAACATAGGCCTGGCATAGCAGAGCCTCCTCAAGCGCAATGATGTGGGTTATTTTTCCACCGGAGGCTTGATCCCATATTGGGACAGGGAATCAATAAATTCCTGCTTTTGGTAGCTGATAGCACGCTTAAGTGCCTTATGGCCTTGCGGAAGTATGTCAGCACCGAGCTTGCTCAAAACATAGTTAAAGTCCTGGATATCACTGGTTCTCACCATCTGCTCCAGCATGGTTTCCCCCGAGTGGCTGACCAGGGTCAAGTCAGCCTTTGACTCAACCAAGGCCTTTACCACCTCAAGATTGCTTTTTTCACCTGCTCCTTGAATCGGATTGGCGGCGTACATCAACGCAGGGCGGCCGTCACTATCTCTGGCATTCACATCGACATTGATGCCGATAAGGTATTTGACCGTGTCCAGGTGTCGGTACATTGATGCCGCCATTAAAGCGGTTTCCTGGCGACTCCCAGAATGCCCGTTAATGTCGGCGCCTCTTTCAACCAGGAGTTTGACCATCTCTACGCTCTCTTTCCCCGCAGCCGAGTACAATAACTCAACCAAGGTTTCAGCCGTGAGAAGGCCTGGCGGCGCGTTGTCGAGTAATTGTCTGGTTATTTCCAGTTGGCTACTCATAACGGCTCTCTCAATATCTTGTTTGGTGATATTGGCGCCGTGGCGTACCAGAGTAGTGACATAATCCAGCCGGCCAAACCAAGCTGCGTAATACAAGGGGCTGTTGCCAGAGCCGTTGGTTTGATTAATGTCGGCACCACTCTCCACCAGATAATTAAAGACTTTGGCATCATCTGTGCCCACGAGTTGATGCATCAGGGTTTCTTTATAGCTACCCTTGACGTTTAAATTGGCGCCCTTGGCCACCAAATAGCGCACAACCTCTAGGTTGTCATCACGCACGGAGTAAGCGAGAGCGGTCACTCCGTCTGTGTCCTGGGTATCGAGTTTCGCCCCCTTATTCAAAAGATACTTCACTATATCCAGGTCGCCCCGATTCGCAGATATCATCAGCGGTGTACTACTGCGCTCGGCATTTATTACCAGTAGGGCATTGATGTCGGCGCCCTTGGATACCAGGTACTTAATCGAAGCCAGGCTGCCGGCCGATACGGCCGTCTTGAGCATCTGCTCCTTGTTGCCAAGGGCGACTCTTTGCTGTTTTACCAGGTAATCCAAAATCTCTGTGGCACCGTTTTTGAGCGCAATGATGGAAATCTCTTCGGCATATTCCTTGGAGAGCACCTGGCCGGTTTTATTCAATAATGACTTGAAGATATCCAGATGATTATTGTGGGCCGCTATCTCCGGTAACCCCCAGCCGCCGTTATTCTTTTGTTCGAGATTGGCGCCGTTCTCCAGCAGCAAAGAGATCGCCTGCTGATGGCCAAACTCGACGGCCACCATCAGAGCCGTCCAGCCATATTGGTTTGAGGCGTTAATATCGATATTTTTCTCAAGCAGAAAAGAGATCAGGGCCAGATCCCCCAACTTGGTGGCAACCAGCAGAGAGTTGAAACCATTTTGACTACTGGCGTGAATATCGGCGCCTTGCTCAATCAGCAGCTTTGCCATCTCAGGAGTGGGTGACATCAACAGCGCATTCCAGCCGGCAGGGTTCTCAAGGTTGATGTCAGCGCCCTGAGCAATCAGCTGCTTTACCGAGTCCAGTTGGCCATCCAATACAGCTCGCATCAGTGGCGACAGACCCTCCTCATCCAAACTGTTCAGCTTGTGCGCCGCAGTTGTGGCTGCAGCTGTGTCGGGCTTAGCGCTTGCGGCCATAGCTGGTTTGCCAAAGAGAAAGATTCCCATCAAAACACATACAAACATCATCCTGAACTGCATTGTGATATTTCCTGAACTCTGTTTATGGGGCTGATCCGATAAGTCTTGCCCAAAAGTGCGGAGCAAAATATGCGGCGAGCCACAAAATGGCGCGGCTCTATGTTCCTTGTCGACTCAGTTCATCGCCGCTTTGACATAGACATCGAAGCGGTTTTTCTTGGTGGCGATAACAGTGCTGGGTTTAACCCCGGCCAGGTCTTCGGCGTAGTCCGGCCGTTTGACCACTACCCGCTTGCTCGCCAGTGCCAACGCCGGGGCCAGCAAGCCGTCGGCATCGGTATCGGCGCCGACCAGGGTCTGAAATACCCGCATCTCTTTTTTTACCAATGCCGACTTGTCTCTGTGGGGATACATGGGGTCCAGATAGACCACATCCGGTTGCGGACTTATCTGGCTCAACGCCTCCAGACTGGAGTCGTGCAGCAGCGTCATTCTTTGCTGCATCCAGGGGCCGATTTCGCTGTCCTGATAACCGCGGCTGAGACCGTCTTCCAGTAGCGCCGCCACCAAGGGGTTACGTTCAATCAGAGTCATTTGGCAGCCAAGGCTTGCCAGCACAAAGGCGTCACGGCCAAGACCGGCCGTGGCATCTACCACTGAGGGGCAGGCGCCTTGCTTGAGACCGACCGCCTTGGCTATGGCCTGGCCACGGCCGCCGCCGAACTTACGTCTGTGGGCCACGGCACCGCTGACAAAATCGACACAGATACCGCCAAGCTTGGGTTCGTCACGTTTGAACAGGGTCAGCATCTCCTGCTCAAACCCCAAGGCAAACACAGAGTCTTCTGAATGCTTCAGGCCCCAGCGCTCGGCAATAGCGCACAGGCGTGGCTCCCGGGTATCAAAATAAATGCTATGGCTTGGCTGCTTCACTGTGTTTGAGTCCTTGGCTGAATTGGCGCCATTATGCCAAATGCCAACCTGACTGAATACGTTCGGCTGCAACTCGCAGGCAGAGCAGCTATAATGCCGCGGTCATTTACCCGTCAGTCATTGGGGAACCCATGCTCAGCTACCGTCACGGTTTTCATGCCGGCAACTATGCCGATGTGCTCAAACATTCCATCTTGTTGCAGGCGCTGAGCTTGTTGCAGAAGAAAGATAAACCTTTGGTTTATATCGATACCCATGCCGGTGCCGGTGGCTATGCGCTGGAAGATGATTTCGCCCAAAAGACAGGGGAATATCTGGAAGGTATAGGCAAGCTCTGGCAGGAAACGAGTGTGCCGCAGGCGATGACAGCCTATCTGGAGGCGGTGCGCCATTTCAACGAAGGCAACGAGGAGCAAGCCACAGATGAGCTGGCCTGGTATCCCGGATCTCCGGCGATAGTGGATATGCACCTTAGAGAGCAGGACAGAATGCTGCTGCACGAGCTGCATAATACCGATGTCGAATTGCTGCAGGAGTATTTTGAAGGTGCCCGTCAGGTGAAGCTGGTTCACGGCGACGGTCTGCAGGGCCTGTTGGCCGCCGTGCCGCCATTGGAGCGTCGGGCACTGGTGCTGGTGGATCCCAGCTATGAGCTCAAGAGTGACTATCAGGATGTGGCTGATACCCTGATCAAGGCCCATCGCAAGTTTGCTACCGGGGTGTATCTGCTCTGGTATCCGGTCGTCAATCGGGCCCAGACTGAAGCCATGCTGACGAAGCTGAAAGACAGCGGTATTCGGCGCCAGTTACGGATAGAGCAGAGTATCAAGCCTGACTCGGATGAATTCGGTATGACGGCGGCGGGTCTGTGGGTCATCAACCCGCCATGGCAGTTGGATACCCAGGCCGAAGAGCTGCTGGCCTGGCTTCACCCCAGGCTCAATCAGGGTGGCGGCAGCGTCACTGTCTCCTGGGAAGTGGGCGAGTAAGCTTGGTTCCATCATAAAAACAGTTGGCCGGGTCACTGGGTATTAATTGGGTACTAAGTCGGATACCGAGCTGTGTACTAACGGCCCGGCCTGTTAACAGTGGCCTTTACGGCGCCTAAGCGACTGTGTGATAGCGACTGTGGTGAGTTATTCCGACAGTGCTTTCAGCTCGGCCAGCGTCGCCTCATCTATGAGCCCTAGCGCCAGCGCCTGTTGCGGATTGGTCTCTATCAAATAGGCACTGATACTCATCATATTGCGCAGCGCCATGCCGTTGGGGCCATCGTAAGCCGGCTGCTCGTTCCACTGATCCTGAGCCCAGGCGGCCCAAGTGGCCTTGAGGCTGTAGCCCGCCTCACAGAAGATGGTGCGGGTCAGTTGGCTGCCCTTATCCAGCATCTCCTCGTCGTTCATGCTGTTGTCTAGCTCGCCCTTGTGGCTTTGCATGACTTGCTTAACTGCCGCTATCGCTTCGGCGGTTGCGGGAACCGGCCCAAGTTGGCTGTCATCACAGGCTATTACGCTGGAAAAGGGCATCAGCAGACAGGCACAAAGGCCGAGGGACTTGAGGTTAAACATCTTCACTTCCTTGTTGTTGCGCCTCTCAGGCGCGGCTCAAATTGCGGTAGCGCTCCAGCAAAATTTTCACCCGTTTCACATAGGCGCGGGTTTCCGGGTAGGGTGGCACGCCGCGATATTGGGTCACTGTGGTAGGGCCGGCATTGTAGGCCGCCAGCGCCCGAGTCATATCGCCATCGAAACGGGCCAGCATCTGCGCCAGATAGCGGCTACCGGCATCGATATTCTGTGATACCACAAAGGCGTTGCTGACACCAAGCTCTTTGGCGGTATCCGGCATCAACTGCATCAGCCCCATAGCGCCGGTACGAGACAGGGCCTTGGCGTTGAAGGCCGACTCGGCGTGGATCACCGCCCGGATCAGCGCAGGATCCAGATTGTAAGTTTGGGCGGCGAGGGCGATTTCGGCGGCATAGTCACTGTCAAACAGAGGGATTGCCTGCCAGTTTACCTTGGAGTCCGGTCGGCAGGCGAAACAATCATAGAGAATGATCTGATATTCCTGGCTGCCGGGGGGCTTGTCGCTGAACGCCATCACACCGTTGGCCTGGCGGTACTGATAGACTTTACGCTTCGGCAGACTGCTGTCACTGATGCCGTGTTCGGAGTAACGCGCCACTATACGGGGTTTGGTCGAAGGCTCTTTAGTCAAAGCTGAAATTTTTTCACCCATGACTGAAGGCTCTTTACTTATAGCTGAAGGCTTTTTTCCTACGGCTGAATGCTCTTTATCCATAGCTGAGGGCTCTTCACCCATGGAGGCCTTTTCCGAAGGCATAGGTATCTCGGTGCCGGCAAGCGCAGCAAAGGGCAGCGCCGAGCTCAGCAGCCAGAGTAGCAAAGAGATGAGTCCTTGGCCGGAAGTGTGCTTCACGCCTGATAACCCGCCCGTGTTTCCAGTTTCAATATGTCAATGATAGCAAAGAGTTGCTGCATTTCACTGTGGATCTGGCTGAACTCCTTTTCGAAGGTGGCTCCCTCAAAGATGGAGGCGGTCTCGAATCTATCCTTGTTACTGGGAAACAGGATCAACAGCTGCCTGCCGTGGAAGGCGCAGCGCAGATCCCGGCCGAACTTCTTGCTCAAGTCCAGCAAACGCTCCATAAACAAGGGGTTCATCAACACCCGGCCATTGATCTGATTGTCGGCAAAGACATCGAACTCTTTTTCAAACACGGGATCTTCCAGCTTCATCTGCTTCAGCCCCGAATAGCTGGAAGAGAGTTTCCCCAGCAGGCCGCGGTCGCGGATCAATACCGCATGGCAGCCGAAGTTTTGTGGCACGGTAAAGGTCATGGCCAGTCCCTTGAATACCTCGCTGGTACGCTTCTTATTCTTGCTATCCCGATATTCTGACTTCAGCACTAATTCACTGATCCCCAGTTCGACCTGTTTATAGCTACCGGTAATAAAATCACTGGAATGTGCTATGTCGTGCTTGGGCAAAATGCCGGCATCACGAAATGGTCGCAGTGGCAAACCATCGTTGGGACTAAAGGTAAAGTCGTCGCCGAAATAGCGGAAGATCAGCGGGAACAGATCTTTTTTAACCTGTGTTTGAAACGCCTTGATGGGTTTCTTACACCAGAAAAACATCAGCAAAACCGGGGTAAGGGCGAGGGCAAACGAAGCTTCCGGGCCAAGGGAACTGTAGTACATAAGGTCGTACCAATAGTGCCAAACCAGCAGCAGAGTCACCACAAGTGTCAGTACAAACAGGGCTACCCGAGTTCGGCACTGCTTGAGGCTCTTGATCCTCAGTCTTTCATACTTACTGGCCTTGGGCTGTATATGCTGGCGATAGTATTGCTGCAGCTTGGGCAGATCTTCGCTGGGGGCCTGTAAGCCTTTTCCCGGGCGTACCGGGGAAATCTTGGCCCCCATCAGGAAGGTGATAATATTCACGGGTCAATCTTTTACTCTGTCTCAGTTCAAATAGTCGCCGGCATTGACCGGACTTTTGGCGCTTTCATCCGCCTCATAGAAGGGCAGAGCCTGTACCTTGGCCATGGAAGCTATGATTGAACCCGGGAAAATTTCCACCGCATTGTTGAGTTCAGTGACTGCCGAGTTGTAGAAACGCCGCGCCGCAGAAATATGGGCCTCCACTTCGTTATAGGTCTGCATCGCCTGCAACATGGTGTTGTCTGACTTGAGTTCAGGGTAGTTTTCTACCGACACCATCAACTGGCTGACACGGCTGTTGAGCTGGTTGGCCAAATCCAGATGTTGTTTTACTGCATCTTTGTCGGCCGGATTGTAGCTTTGGGTCAGTTGCGTGCGTAATTCGGTGATCTCGGTCAACAGCTGTTTTTCATGATCCATGAAGCGCTTGGCTATGGTGAGAATATTGGGCAGCAGATTAGCCCTTTTCTTGAGCTGGACATCTATGCCGGAGAGGGCTTCACGGGCCGTGTTGCGTTTTTTTATCAGGCTGACATACCAGAGATAAATCAGTATCACGGCGATCGCCAGTATCAACAAAAATCCATCCATATTTGCTAAAGTTCCATGCAGTTTTTTCTGAACTGCGCCAGCTAACCATAAAATGGCCGCAAATGCATCTTTGTTGTGATTTTGAACCTATGCTGGCCCCTTGACGGCGAGTCTTGCCAAGTCAATGAAAACCATCACTTATATGGCTTTAAAGATAGATTTAAGCAAAAGCCTGTAAATCAAAGGTTTGGGCTGTACGTTTTTAGTACATTGAAACATTATCTAAATGATTCATTTGAAATATTTATCTATTTTTGAGTGGTAAAAAAACAGCAACTTTTGACTCAAGTCTGTCGGAAGCCGCTATAGGCCATGGGAAAACTGTTTACCGTGCGTCAAAGCGAAGAAATGGAATCATACTATTTACAAACAGCTTTTATTATGTTCAGGCAAGGTTCAGACAGCGTATTGTAAATTGTAATGACACAACGTTGGGGCAAAGCGAATTAGTTCAGCGAATTTGCCTTTATGGACCCGCCCTGGGTCCTTTTTTTTGCCTCTAATTTCCCGCCATTCTTCCAGGTTAAGTTTCAGTTAAAAGTGTCACGGCAAAATGGCCGGCCGCTTGTCGTAGATGTTACGACCATGAAAATAGAACCGGCAGCCGAGCCGGCAGACAGGGAAATCAGATGCAGTCCAATCATTCTCAGCAACCGCTCGAAACCGCCAAAAGTGGCTGGTTTATCCGCTTCCTCAATGTGGTGGAGCGCCTTGGCAACCTTTTGCCACATCCCATCACACTATTTGCGTTGTTTTGCGCAGCCGTCATCCTGATCTCCGGCATTGCCGGTTATTTTGAAGTCACTGTGGTAGATCCTCGTCCCGAAGGCGCCAGTGGCCGCAGCGCCGATGGCCTGATCCATGTGGTCAGCCTGATGAATGCCGAAGGGCTGCGGATGATAGTCTCCAACCTGGTGACCAACTTTACCGGTTTTACGCCGCTGGGCACTGTATTGGTGGCCTTGCTCGGGGTAGGGATTGCCGAACGCTCAGGACTCTTGTCCGCCGGCATGCGGGCGCTGGTGATGGGGGCCTCCAAGCGCCTGGTTACCCTGACTATTGTCTTTGCCGGAATCGTCTCCAATACCGCCGCCGAGCTGGGTTATGTCGTGCTGATCCCCATGGCGGCGATGATCTTCCATTCTCTTGGCAGGCATCCCTTGGCGGGGTTGGCGGCGGCCTTTGCCGGGGTATCCGGTGGCTACAGTGCCAACCTCCTGCTGGGAACCGTGGATCCCCTGTTATCCGGGATCACCGAAGCGGCGGCGCAGATGATAGACCCTGACTACACTGTGGGCCCCGAGGTCAACTGGTACTTCATGTTTGTCTCCACCTTTGTGATCTCTTTCCTCGGCGCCTTGGTGACAGAGAAAATCGTTGAACCCAAGCTCGGTAGCTATGATGTCTCTGAAGCCAGTGTCGATTTGGAAGAGCAGCGGATGGAAACCGTCACCGAACTGGAGAAAAAAGGGCTGAAAATGGCTGGTTTGGCGGCGCTGCTGCTCGGCGCAGTCTTGGCCTTGACCGTGGTACCCGAGTGGGGCCCACTGCGTCACCCCGAGACGGGGGAAGTGGCCGGCTCGCCGTTTCTCAAGGGAATCGTGGTGTTTATCTTTGTCTGCTTTGCCATTCCCGGGCTGGTATACGGCAAGGTGGTGGGCACCATGAAAAAAGATACCGATGTGATCAACGCCATGTCCCACAGTATGAGCACCATGGGCATGTATATCGTATTGGTGTTTTTCGCCTCGCAGTTTGTGGCCTTCTTCAAGTGGACCAATCTGGGCGCCGTGTTGGCGGTGACCGGCGCCGATGCCCTTAGTGCCCTGGGGCTGACCGGGCCGATAGTCTTCCTGCTGTTTATCATGATGTGTGGCTTTATCAACTTGATGCTCGGCAGTGCCTCGGCCCAGTGGGCGGTGACGGCGCCGATATTTGTGCCCATGTTGATGTTGGTGGGTTATGCGCCGGAAACCATTCAGGCGGCCTATCGAATAGGTGACTCAGTGACTAACCTGATCACGCCCATGATGAGTTACTTTGGTCTTATCCTGGCGGTCGCCGCGCGCTACAAGAAGGACCTGGGGATAGGTACTCTGGTGGCTACCATGTTGCCATACACGCTGGTGTTTTTCGTCGGTTGGACCCTGTTCTTCTTCCTCTGGGTATTCGGCCTGGGGCTGCCGGTTGGCCCAGGTGCGGCTACCTACTATTCACCGGCGGGCTGATGGTCTGTAACAGTGAATGACTGAGGATGTTAGTGGGAAGGGGCTTAGGTGATATACGCTAGCCCCTTTTTTAATCTTTTGGCTTTATTCGGCAATTCGGCGCCGCGGCTTAAGGACGGCTAAAGCCAGAGTAAGTCTTGCGCCAGTTGCTGGGGCTCACCCCCAGGGCGCGTTTGAAGGCGTCTCGCAGACCGGCGGCACTGGCAAAACCGCAGCTGGAGGCAATCAGTTCCACCGACATATGGCTCGACTCGAGCAAGGATTGCGCCCGGCGGATCCGCGCCTGTCCCAGCCACGCCATAGGCGCCAGTCCGGTTTGCTCCCGGAACTTACGGTTCAGGCTACGCTGGCTTAAACAGGCTCTTTCTGCCAGTTGTGCCAAGGTCAAATGCAGGTGCAGATTGTCCATCAACCAGAGTTGCAAATTGGCCAGCTGTTGCTGCTGCGGCAGCCATTGGCGATGAATTCTTTGCGACTGACAACCCTGACGCTCGAGCGGCATCACAAAGAAGTCGGCCGTGGTCTCGGCGGCCTGGGCGCCAAAGTCACTGGCTATCATATGCAGACACAGATCCTGGCCCGCGGCCAATCCCGCCGAGGTCAATAGCTGGCCGTTGTCGACAAACAGCATGTCCTCTTCCACCTCTATATTGGGATAACGCTTGGCCAGTTCGGGCGTCAGTTGCCAGTGGGTAGTTGCCCTGAGGTTATCCAACAGGCCTGCGGCGGCCAATACGCAGGCGCCGGTGCAGATAGATGCCAGTCGTACTCTGGCCCTCGCGGCTTGTTGCAGCGCCTGAAGGACTTCGGGCTCGTTGAATGCCAGGGGATTGCGGATGCCGGGGATTATCACAGTATCCACTTGACTCAGCAGCTCAAGCGGGGCGATATCCGAGATGCTCAATGCGCCACTGCAGATGGATTGCTCCGGGCCGCAAAAGCTTACCTGGTAAGGTTTGTGGCCGCCGCTCAGGGAAACCAGAGGAAACATCTGGTAAGGAATGGCGAGATCGAAGGCGACAAAATCTCTCAGTACCAGAATCGCAATCCTGTGCTGAGGTTGAGAAAGAGCTGAAGACATGTTTCCTGCCCGGCGCCATTCCGGCGGCCCAATAGCGTATGTGTGCAAGGCAATCTAGTTCAAGCTCAAAACCCTGTACAGCGGCTTGTGGCCAAAGTGACCGCCTGGATCACAGCCTGCCCAAGTTGGCCAGACTCTTGCGGCAATTGGCCGGTAACCGGCTGTTGCAGCCTGCAATAGGTTACTAATCTCAACGGGACTTTCTGACTCAAAGGAGCGTTTATGAACCGTCGAGACTTTACCTTATCCTGCCTGGGAACGCTGGCCGCAGCCTCTCTGGGCGGTGTGGCACCTCAAGCGTTGGCCGCGGGCGCCTCAGGCCAACGGCCGGCAGCAAACTCTTTACCCGCCGGCACCAAAGCCAGCACGAGCGGCAAGCCACATATCGCCTTTGTACTGTATGAGGGCATGACAGCCCTGGATCTCATAGGGCCGGCTGAAGTGCTCGCCGGTGAACAGTTTGATGTGGACTTTGTCTGGTACGACAAGGAAGTGGTCTATGCTGAGAGCCGCGCCAATAAGCGTTTGGGGTTAATGCCAACCGCAACCTTTGCCGAGATTGAGCAGACAAACATTCTCTGCGTTCCGGGAACCAGTAATCCATACAAACAGCTGGAGCGCACCGAAATGATTGACTGGGTGGCTCGGGTCGGCGCCAAGGCCGACTGGGTCACCAGCGTCTGTACCGGCTCATTTATTCTCGGGGCCGCCGGTTTGCTCAAGGGGTATAAGGCCACCTCTCATTGGGGCGTGTTGCAGGACTTGCGCTACTTTGGCGCCGAGCCTGTAGTCGATAGAGTGGTTCACGACCGCAATCGAGTCACAGGCGCCGGGGTCACTTCAGGGATCGATTTTGGCTTGCTGCTGTTGTCGCTGCTGACAGATGAGCAGACAGCCCGCGGCAAACAGCTGGTGCTTGAATATGATCCCCAGCCCCCTTTTAACAGTGGTTCGCCCAAGCTTGCTTCTCCTGCCTTGTTGGAAGCGGTGCGCGGTGGTTATATGGATTATCTGCAAGCGGTTGCCTCCAACTCCCGCAGCCAACTGCAGGCCCTGGCAAGCAATTTGGGGATCAAGCATCCCTGAGACAGGCCTTTAAGGTTTAGCTTCAAGGCGTTGTAAATGAGGACGAAAATGGTTCCGTTTTTGTTCTAACTATAAGCTATTGTTGAACTTTTTCTATTGTCATACACTATCGGGCCCTTTGGTTTGTTGGTTGGGCCCGCATGCGTTTTTCATCTGCACGTTTGTTGCTGCTAATGGCTTGGTTGGCCACGAGTTTTACCCTGGCCGCCGAGATAGGCGACACGGCCGTGGTCGGTAAACTCTATTTCAGCGGCGCCGAACTGCCCGGGCAATTGACTCCAGAGGGGGCCGGTGGGTGGCCGGAGCCTATTTGGTTGCTGTGGCTCATGGGCCTTGGCAGCTTCTTTTGCCGTTTTCGTTGTTTTGCGCTCTGGCTGCTTGCTTTGCTGGCGTTGCAACTCAAGTTTGTTATTCGGGTCGACGACAGCCTGCTGTGGAGCAGTTGGCTAGTGTTGCTATTGCCGACACAAGTTTTGTTTGGCCTGATTTTGCTGTTGATTGACCGGGGCGAGGGCGCACGAGCCCAGGTAATCACCCTTGACTGACGATAGTCCAAGTCCCAAGCCGTATTAAGGGAGAACAATAGATGTCCAGAAAAGCCAGAGCCGCCATGGTCTCGGTCTGCTCCAATATTTCGCTGATCATCATGAAGGTGGCGGCGGGTATTGTCAGTGGCTCGGTCAGTATCATTTCAGAAGCGATTCACTCCGCCATGGATTTGGTGGCGGCCTTGATCGCCCTGTTTGCCGTGCGCCGCGCCGATGTGCCGCCTGACTGGGATCATCCCTACGGCCACGACAAGATAGAGAATGTTTCCGGGGTTATTGAGGCGCTGTTGATTTTGGCGGCGGCCGGCTGGATTATTTTCGAGGCTGTCGGCAAGTTGCTCAGCCCCTCAGAGGTGGAAGGCCTGGGCTGGGGGGTATTGGTGATGCTGTTGTCGGCGCTGGTTAACACAGGCGTCAGTGCCTATCTCTACCGGGTGGCCAGGGAAGAGCAATCGGTGGCGCTTGAGGCCGATGCCCTGCACCTTAAGGCCGATGTGCTCACCTCGCTCGGGGTAGCCGTGGGGCTGCTGCTCATCTGGGTGGGTGGTTATTTTGGCCATAATCTGGCGCTGCTGGATCCCATAGTGGCCATAGGGGTGGCACTGTTTATTCTCAAAGAAGCGATAAGCATGTTGGATCAGGCCTTCAAGCCGCTGCTGGATCACAGCATCAGCGAAGAGGAGCTTAACCAGGCCGCCGAGATAATCGCGCACCACTGTCCCAATGAAGGCGGCTTTCACGACTTGCGTGGCCGTCAGGCGGGCAGACGGCGTCATATCGACTTCCACCTGACCTTGCCCAAGGAGATGAGTGTTGGCCATTCCCATGCCATTTGTGACCGTATCGAGCAGGCCTTGATGGCTGCCATCCCCCATGCGGCGGTGTTTATCCATGTGGAGCCGCTGGAAGAGCAGCCCGAAGAAGAAGGCTTACTGCAACAGGGCGCCTGAAGCGGCGCCCGTGTGGCTGCATCAGAGCCCTTGATGGGGGCCGAACACTTCATAGTGGATCTGCGTTTCCCCAATACCCAGGGCCAGCAACTGCGCCTTGATGCTCTGCATAAAGCCTATGGGGCCACAGCAGTAGAATTGGCCCTCGGATGGCAGCATGGCCGCTATCGGTTCCAGCACCATGGTGCCATTCAGGTCATAATCCTGTCCCTGAATATCAGTCTCAAGCGGCTGGCGATACCAGGTCAGCGCCTTGAGATTTGTCTGCTCGGCCTGTTTGCGGCGTATATCTTCGGCAAAAGCGTGCTGGGCGCCATTTTCACAGGCATGCAGCCATAGTGTCTCGGCGCAGTCTTGCTGCAGGCGGCTGTTTAACATGCTCAGCATAGGCGTCAGGCCAACTCCGGCAGATAGCAGTACAACCCGGGTGTCAGGCTCAGTATTCAGGAAAAAATCCCCCGCCGGCGGGATCAGCTCAAGCTCGCTGCCAATATCGAATTCATTATGCAGCAGGTTGGAAACCAATCCTTCGTTTTCACGTTTAATGCTGATGCGATAGTTGCGGCCGTTGGGGGCATCCGACAATGAGTATTGGCGGATCTCGGTATGGGCCAGCGCCGGATGGCTGAGTTTGAGGTTCAGGTATTGCCCTGGCTTAAAATCGGCCACAGGGCCGCCATCCTTGGGCGTGAGTTCGAAGGAGGTAATGGCGGCAGACTCGCGGCGTTTGTTGCTGACAACAAAGGTGCGGGTGCCGCTCCAACCTCCTTGTTTGCCTGCGGCATCGGCATAAATCTGTGCTTCGCGGCCAATAAAGATATTGGCCAACACCCTATAAGCCTTCTCCCAGGCGCCCAGTACCTCTGGCGTGACGGCATCGCCACCGAGTTCTTCCAGAGTGGCTAGCAGATGCTTGCCGACTATGGCGTATTGCTCGGGTTTGATCAGAAAGCCTGTGTGTTTCTGGGCAATTCTTTCCACGGCTTCACCGAGAACAGCCAGATTGTCGATATGTTGGGCATAGGCGGCGACGGCATTGAACAAGGCTACAGGCTGATCGCCCTTATGCTGATGAGCCAGGTTGAACACATCTTTCAATTCAGGATTGTGGTGGAACATGCGCTGATAGAAGTGTTTGGTCAGCTCTGGGCCGGCGGCAACCAGCAGGGGAATGGTACTCTTGACCACTTGGATAGTGTGTTGATCCAACATAAAGACAACCTCAAAGATTCATTTAAGTTATATGTTCCGCGATAAAATAAACATGCATTTGATTTGGATCAATAAAAATCCTGACTGGATCTGTCAGGCATTCAGTATGGTTCGCAAAAACACTCGTGTGCGTGATGTATATCTATGTTTTATCGTATCTGGATCCTGATTCTGGCTTGTTCGCATCTCTGGTTTGCTTCTTTGGTTCGCTTTTCTGGTGCCGGAGCCGAGTCGCCTTCAGTGGCCAACAGTCTTGGCCAACAATGACTTTTGCCGCTAAAAAGCGGATAATTCCCCCAATTTTGCTCAATTTGACCCAGATCACAGCCGGTCGCCGGTTTTACCGCTGCGGCGAGTGTCATCGGGCGAGCGGGAAACCCCGCCGTAACTCGGAACTATCCAATGGAAATCAAAGTAAATTTTCTCGACAACCTCAGACTCGAAGCCAAGTTTGATGACTTCAGTGTCATTGCCGACCAGCCAATCCGTTACAAGGGCGATGGCTCGGCGCCGAGCCCGTTCGACTACTTTCTGGCTTCATCAGCGCTGTGCGCCGCCTATTTTGTGAAGGTGTACTGTGTCGCCCGCGATATTCCTACCGAAGGCATTCGCCTGTCGCAAAACAACATAGTCGACCCGGAAAACCGTTATAACCAGATCTTCAAGATTCAGGTGGAACTGCCGGACACCATCTCTGACAAAGACCGTGAAGGCATACTGCGTTCCATCGACCGCTGCACTGTGAAGAAAGTGGTTCAGACCGGCCCCGAGTTCCAGCTGGAAACCGTGGATAACCTGGATCAGGACGCCCAGGCGATGCTGATGCTTAAGCCGGATGACAGCCACAGCACCTTTATTCTGGGTAAGGATCTGCCGTTGGAGCAGACCATAGCCAACATGACCAACACCTTGGCCGAATTGGGGATGAAGATAGAGATCTCCTCCTGGCGTAACCTGGTGCCCAACGTCTGGTCGCTGCATATCCGTGACGCCGCTTCGCCCAAGTGTTTTACCAACGGCAAGGGCGCAACCAAAGAGAGCGCGCTCTGCTCGGCCCTGGGCGAGTTTATCGAGCGTCTCAGCTGCAACTTCTTCTACAACGACCAGTATTTCGGCCCCGAGATCGCCAACGCCGAATTTGTTCACTATCCCAATGAGAAGTGGTTCCAACCCGGCCCCAACGATGAGCTGCCGCCCGGGATCCTCGATGACTATTGTCTGGAAATCTACAACCCGGATGGTGAGCTCTGCGGCTCCAACCTTATCGACACCAACTCGGGCAATGTCGAGCGCGGCATCTGCGCCATTCCCTATGTGCGTCAGTCCGATGGCGAGACTGTGTATTTCCCCTCCAACCTGATTGAAAACCTGTATCTCAGCAACGGCATGAGCGCAGGTAACAATCTGGATGAGGCCAAGGTGCAGTGTCTGTCCGAGATTTTCGAGCGGGCGGTGAAGCGCCGCATCATAGAAGAGGAGCTGGTTCTGCCTGAGGTGCCGAAAGCCGTGCTGGCCAAGTATCCTTCGATAGTGGCCGGCATAGAGGCGCTGGAAGCCCAGGGCTTTCCGCTGGTGATCAAGGATGCCTCCCTCGGTGGCCAGTTCCCCGTCATGTGTGTGACTCTGATGAACCCCCGCACCGGCGGCGTATTTGCCTCCTTCGGCGCCCACCCCAGTTTTGAGGTGGCGCTGGAGCGCAGCCTCACTGAACTGCTGCAGGGCCGCAGTTTCGAGGGCCTCAACGATGTGCAAAAGCCTACTTTCAACAGCATGGCGGTGCAGGAGCCGGAGAACTTTGTTGAACACTTTATCGACTCCAGCGGGGTGATCTCCTGGCGCTTCTTCAGTAGCAAGCCGGACTATGAGTTTGTCGAATGGGACTTCTCCGGCAGCAACGCCGAAGAGAGCCAGAGCCTGTTCGGGATTCTTGAAGATATGGGCAAAGAGGTCTACATCGCCGAGTTTACCGAGATAGGCAACGCCTGCCGGATCCTGGTGCCAGACTTCTCCGAGGTGTATCCGGTATCGGATCTGATTTGGGACAACACCAACAAGGCGCTGGACTACCGAGAAGATATTCTTAACCTGCATCGCCTCAGCGACAGCCAACTGCAAAGCCTGTCCGAGCGCCTCGAAGACAGCCAATTGGATATCTACACGGATATCATCACCCTGATAGGCATAGAGTTTGATGAAAACACCGTCTGGGGCCAACTGACGATACTCGAACTTAGACTGCTGATCTGTCTGGCCATAGGTGAGCTGGAAGAAGCGCTGGAGCTGACCGAAACCTTCCTGCAGTACAACAACAATACCGTCGCTCGTGGCCTCTTCTATCAATGCCTGCAGGCGGTGTTGGAGCTCAGTCTGGACGATGAACTCGAGCTGGATGACTACCGGTACAACTTAGGACGTATGTTCGGCCAGGAAACCCTGGATGCCACCATAGGTTCGGTCAATGGCACAGTGCGCTTCTACGGCCTGACCCCAACCAATATGCAGCTCGAAGGCCTGGAAAAACACCAGCGGCTGATCGAAAGCTACAAGAAGCTGCATGCCGCAAGGGCTAAGCTGGCCGCCAAGAAGTAGTTTAAGTTCAAGGGGCGTGTGTGCCCCTTGATAATCCTTATTTGCAACAACGGCTTTCGACGACACCGAGGGGGAGTCGGTGCAATTCCTCACCCCAAAGTGTCGTATTCAGCTGCAGATATACGCCTAATTCCAGGCACAGGCGGGACTGTGACCTTCCGAGCCAGGGATGGCGAGGCAGAGCTTACAAGGATGTACTCGCAGCGTGTCACAGGATCGCCTGTGCGAGAGC